>JANPJE010000374.1:0-7200 GCA_031425355.1 Spirosoma sp.
CCTACAAACGTCCGCGATAATCTGTGCCGCTTCGGACGGAATCACGCCAACGGCAGCCTGAGCCTGAGCCAAAGCCGATTCAACCGCCACCATGAACCGTATTTCGGCTGCGTCCGAGAAAAGGGCCTCCATCCGGGGCGTGGTGAAAATCAGGTCAGCGAGCATGGATAAAGAATGAGTTTTTATACGACTAAGCCCTGTTTACAGGTCAAAAAACACGGTTTCGTTCGGGCCTTGCATGAATATATCGAATACGTAGTGCATTTCGCCGTTTACCTCCTGCCGATGGGCCAGCAACGTAGCGCGTCGTTCGGCAGGCACGGCATTCAACAGCGAATCCTGAGCATTGGCGGCTGGTTCATCGGCGAAATACAGGCGGGTGTACAGATTTCGCAAAGACCCCCGCATCAGCAGCATAACGTTGATATGCGGAGCCGACCCGTCATTGATCGTTCCGGGTTTGAGGGTTGTAAAATGAAATTGCCCGTCCGGCAGCGTACCCGTACCCATCCGCCCGAAACCCAGAAATCTCCGGTCGGTCAGGGTAGCCGTGTTGTGCTCAATGGGTGCCGTGCGGTACTGGCCCTGCGGGTCAGCCTGCCAGAGTTCAATCAGTGCATCGGGAATGGATACACCGTTTCCGTCCAGTATTCGGCCAGTTATAAAAATTCGCTCACCGGGCGTATCGATGCTCACCAGCGACTGATTCATCAGGCTGTCATATGGATAGCCGTACTGCTCAGCGGTCAGTCCGTAGGCAAAAAAAGGACCGACGGTTTGCGAAGGCGTTTGCCGTAGTTGTTTCATGATTCAAAAGGTGTGCTTTTACGGCCATTCAGGACAATATCAAACTGATAAGCCAACGCAAATTCGGGTTCGGTCCAGTCCATGCGGAATTTAGCAATCAGCAGGTCGCGGGCGTGTTTGGGTACGGATTGAAAAATTGGGTCGTAGTTGAACAGCGGATCGCCGGGAAAGTACATCTGGGTCACCAATCGCTGCTCGAACTGATGGCCGATCACCGAAAAATGAATGTGATTGGGTCGCCAGGCGTTGTAATGATTGCCCCACGGATAAGCCCCCGGCTTAATGGTGTGAAAGGAATATCGTCCATCGGCATCGGTCAGTACACGTCCGCCACCCAGAAAATTCGGGTCGAGTGGCGCATCGTGAATCTCGGCTTTGTGAACGTAGCGTCCAGCCGAATTCGCCTGCCAAATTTCGATGAGCACATTAGGCAGCGGTCGGCCCGAATCGTCCATCACGCGGCCCGCCACTTTGATGCGTTCGCCAATGGGTTCGCCGTTGATACGGGCGTTCTTGGTCAGGTCGTTATCAAATTCGCGCAGCACCGACTGACCGAAAACCGGCATACTCAGGTCGCGGATAAGTTCCCGAACGGGCAGTAGCGGCTGGGTCGGACTCCGCAGAATCGTGGATTTATAATCGGGTGACAGGTGCGATGGATGAACCTCCAGATCAGGCACGGGTACGTTAGGTTGAGTAGTCATACGGGCGATTATTTCTGAAATATTGCTGGTGCGTCGAAGCCGGTTTAATCAGACAGGGATGCTCATTGCCTGCGGCTTTTTCCGATTGGGCGAAAGCAGTTGGATTATCAAAAAGGAAATAATATAAGCCAACCCACAAACAACGAAAAGCAGATTATAGCCTCCTTCGAGGTTATGATTTGATTTGTACATATCCAGTAAACTGCCCACAACTTTGGCGAACACAATGCCACCCAGGGCACCCGCCATGCCACCGATGCCTATGACCGAACTAACTGCCTGACGCGGGAACTGATCGGTCACTTTAGTCAACAGCGTTCCCATCCAGACGGTCTGGGCCGAGGCCGCCAGCGCAATAATGACCACGCTGAGCCAAATGTTATCGCTATAGCGGATGAGCATAATGGGCAGGGCAAACAGCATACAGATCAACAGCGTAGCATTTCGACCTTTAGTGACGTTCCAGCCAATCCGCAAAAAGTACGCACCCAGCAGCCCACCCACCACCGAGAGCGCGGCCGTAATGGAATAAACCAGCATAATCGGCAGCGCTATTTCGGTCATGCTCAGGCCGTGATTAGTCAGATAAGAGGGCAACCAGAACAGGTAAAACCACCAGATAGGGTCAGTGAGCAGCTTGGCCATCAGAAAACTCCAGGTCGCTTTTTGGGCAAACAGGACCCGGTAAGGTACTTTTTCTTCGGGGGCGTCGCCCGGCAGAACTTCCTGACGGCCTTCGTTGATGTAAGCCCGTTCTGCGGGTTGCAATCGGGTTTGCCGTTCGGGTTTTTCGTAAAATAAATACCACAACACCAGCCAGACCAATCCAATAGCTCCCGTGACGACGAACGCCGTTTGCCAGCCATACGTAACGGCCAGCCAGGGCACTACCGCTGGCGCCATAATTGGCCCGACGGTCGTACCAGCCAGCATAATACCCGTTGCCGTTGACCGCTCGCTGGCGGGAAACCATTCGGCAATGGCCTTCATGGCCGCCGGAAAATTGCCCGCTTCGGTGAAACCCAACAGGCCACGCGCCACCGAAAAACCCATTGTCGAGCGGGCCAGAGCGTGACCCATTGCTACCAGACTCCAGAGCAGGACCGATAATCCATACCCCACTTTCGCCCCCACGGTGTCAACAAATCGGCCGGCCAGTAAATAACCCAGGGCATAGGCCACCTGAAACCAGACGACAATCGTACCATAGTCCGATTCTGACCAGTTAAAATCTTTCTCAAGCATGGGCTTGAGCAGGCTGATAATCTGCCGGTCGATGTAATTGATGGTCGTAGCGAAAAACAGCAAACCGACCACCGTCCAGCGAAATTTTCCCTTCATGCCATGGGCAGTTTTAGCGGTGTTGATCCAAGAAGTTCATCCCCTTGTTTACGTTTGCGGGCTACGTCCGAACTAGGGTATGAATAGGATAAGCGGTTGAATAGCCTGAAAATACTTTAACCAATCCGTTTAGCTCGATTCACCGCGATAAACGAGGCAAGAAAGGCCACGAACGCCCCCACTACGCCCGACAAAAGCAGGGTCGGCAATTTGGGTATCCGCACATTAGCCATTGATGATTGAAGCAGCCATAACAGCCCGAAAGACAAACCAGCGAAGACAATTCCCAATCCAATTGAGGTCAGTATCGCCGTTGGTATCCAGGTCGTATGCGTATCCAGCGCCGGTTCGAGTTTATGGGCCATGCGCTGTTTTGTAATCGTTATGAAGGTCACCAATGTCGTGGCAAAAACCGAAATCAGGACGGTTGGCATCAGCATACTGACTACAGTCGGGTTCTCTCCCTTGAGGTTGATAAACTCGTGCTTGTAGAATATAATAGACGGGGCTATCGTGCTGATAATCAAATTAAATAGCGTAGCCATGATGGCGTTACGCTGCGTAAATTGGTTCATGGTTAAGGAAGGGTAAAGGGTTTGATACAGTTACGCATCAGGCAAAAGCTACGCGGCAACGCCCTGCCGGTTTCACTTAAATTGGTGCCCCTAAAGCACCCAGCGTTTTACCCATCAGGGCACCCATATTCGCTCCTTCGGGGAGTTGACCTTTCCACTCCAACTGCTCCCACTCGCCGAGCGTATTCGACGCATCGACCACCATTTTGCAGCGGTCGTACCGGCGGCTCATAAACTCATTCAGAACCGTTGGCAATGGTTTACCGGATTGAATCAACTCGCTCAGCACCACCGCATCCTCAATGGCCAGACCCGCGCCCTGCCCCAACTGCGGAATGGTAGCATGAACGGCGTCGCCGATGAGCAACACCCGGTCTTTGTACCAGGGAGCAGGCAACAGCAGCGTTTCGAGCGGGCGATAAATCACACCTTTCGGGTCGACTATCTGGTCAACAACGGCGCGTACCATGGGCGCTTCGTACTCGGATACCAGCGCTTTCAGTCGAGGCACCAGCTCCGATTCCGGGATTTTGGGGTCGTCGCCCTCGGCCGATACCAAGAACATATACATCGTGTCGGCAGTCATTGGAATCAGGCCCACTTTGCTTTGCTTACCCAGAAAAATGTAGCCGGTATCGAGTTCGGCGGGACGGGGAAACGAGTACCGCCAGACTGACTGCCCGGTATAAAGCGGCTTATACTCACCCAGTACCAACGAGCGTATTTTGGAATAAACCCCATCCGAACCCACCACTAAATCGTAACGGCCCGTGCTGCCGTCGGTAAACGTTACGGTTACCCCATCGGGACCATTGTCGAGCGAAGCCACCGTGCTGCCCATCCGAACGGGAACCTGATTGGCAACGGCACCATCGTGCAGAACCTGGTGTAGAATCCGGCGCGAGATGCCATTATGAACGGGCAATCGGCCCATGGGGGGCGTACCGACCTGAGCGACCTGAAAGCCGGTGCTCGTACACATTTTCACGGGGCCATAGGGCGATCCGCGTTCCATACAACGGTCGGCAAGCCCCAGTACGTCCAGCGCCCGCAGGGCATTGGATGGCTGAATAATGCCGACGCCATAGACGTTGAACTCGGGGTGGAGTTCGATAACTTCCGCTTCAACGCCCGCTTGTCGCAGCGCAATACCGGCCGATAAGCCGCCGATGCCGCCCCCTACCACCAAGGCTTTTTTGATTGATGTCATATCTGGTTGATTGGTTGATTTGGTGACTGGTTGAGTGGTTATTGGTTAATTGGTTGATTGGTTGATTGATTGGTTGATTGGTATTTGCCAAGTTGCCAGATTAACCAGTCACCAAATCAACCAATCAACCAATTATCGCTACGGCCCGGCACCAGCCCGCGCTGCCGCCTTTAATTTTAGCCGGAAAGCAGCTTACTGTGAAGCCAAAAGGGGGCAACTGGTCGAGATTGGCCAGTTTCTCGATCTGGCAGTACTCTTTCTCGCGACCTACGTAATGCGCGGCCCAGATGACGCCCGGACGCGGATTTTTAAAATAATCTTCCGCCTGAATATGCAGGGGAATGTCCCAGCCCCAGCCGTCGGTGCCCATCACCTTAATGCCCTGATCAATCAGCCAGTGAGTCGCTTCGGCGGAAGCACCGACGTGGATTTTTACAAAATCGTCGTCGTGTAACCGTTTATCGGCATCGCACCGGATCAGTACAATATCGAACGGCTTAAGGGTATAGTTGATGGCGGCTAATTTTTCCTTGAGGTCTTCTGACGAGAAGCAATAGCCATCCGGTTTGTCGGTAAAATCGAGCACTACGCCATCGTGGAAAAACCAGTCCAACGGCATCTGTTCGATGGTGCGCGATGGTCTACCTTCGCTGGTGGGGAAATAGTGCCAGGGGGCGTCGATGTGCGTACCGGCATGTCCCGTCAGGTAAAGGAACTCCCCGGCGGGGCCGTTGCCTTCCAGAAAAACGTCTTCAGAAGCCCCACCAAAAAGTTTGGAACCCATCTTTTTGGCCCCTTCCTTGTGGTCTTCGTAGTCAATTCTGGTCGGTAGCGGCTCTTTGATATCCGATGAAATCGTTACCGATAAGTCAATAATTTTCATGGGTGAGGGGTTTATAGTTGGATGAAATGGTCAACAACGGGTGGACTGACAAAAAACGGCCCGATGATAGCCCGCCATTCCTGAAACAAAGCCGACTGCCGGAAACCAACGGTATGATCTTCGAGCGTCTGCCAGCGAATCAGGAGTAGATAGGTGTTTTCGGCTTCGATGCCCCGGTGCAGATGCAGATCAATGAATCCGCTGGCCTGACTGATAACGGCTTTCGCTTTCGGAAACTCTTGCTCAAACTCGGCCTGCCGACCCGGTTGAATGGTGATAAGTGCGTGTTCGATAATCATACGACGGTGTTCTTTAAAATCCCGATACCCTCAATTTCCAGTTCCACTACGTCGCCGGGTTCAAGGGGGCGGTGGACGGTGAAGTTATTTTCGATCAGGCTACCCCAACCCACGGTGCCGGAGCCAAGTATATCGCCCGGCATCAGGTTCACGCCGTTTTCCGAAGCGCGTTCAATCATCTGTTCAAAATTATAGAACACTGTTTTGTAGTTTCCCTCGCAAATGGTTACGCCGTTAATGCGGCTCTGCATGTTCAGGTCGAACCGCCCTTTTGGCCCCGTTGGGAAACGGAGCGGTTCGGCAAAGTCGGCTTCGGTAATGGTACAACGGTAAGACTCGAACTCATCAGCCGTAACGATGCAGGGGCCGATAGCGTTGGCAAAATCCTTGCCCTTGCACGGTCCCAGAGGTGCTTCCATCTCGCGCTTTTGAATAGCCCTCGCTGTCCAGTCGTTGAAAATAGTATAGCCAAAAATATAGGGGCGGGCCTCCCCGGCTTTAATGTCACTTCCTTTTTTGCTAATAATACAGGCTATTTCTAACTCAATGTCCAGCTTGGTTTCGGTGGCGGGTCGCTTAATCTCGTCGCCCGGCCCAAAAATAGCCTGGTGGTTGGTGAAGTAGAAAATAGGCATTTCGTACCAGGCTTTAGCGATACTATGGCCGAACGAGCGAGAGGCATTGAGCATGTGCTGCTCAAACCCGATGTAATCCCGGAAGCTGCGCGGATTGGGCAAGGGAGCCAGCAACGTAACGGAATCCAGCGCATACGTCGGTTCAGCATCCAGCCAGTTATTAGCCTGAATGAGTGCCACATATCGTTCGTGGTCGTCAATAAAACTGAGCATGTCGGCAGGTAACATGCCCTCGCTCAGCGCGTGCATATCTACCACGCCGTTCTGCGTTAGCCAGCCTGCGCGAGTTTGGTTATCTGAGGTTTGAAAGGTTACGAGTTTCATAGAAGTAATTTGTGGTTCGCAGTGTGCGATTCACGATTTTCTTAAATAATTGATGGACAGATAGTTGATTTATAGAACTACGAACCACAAACTATTCACCGCAACGGCCTTCCCCCATCGACCGGAATAATGCTGCCCGTAGTAAAAGTCAGCGTCGTAGCCAAGGCCAGTACCGCGTTAGCGACATCATCACCCGTAGCCAATCGTCCCAATGGCGTTGCGTCGATCTGAGCCTGTAAATACGCCGGATCAACGCGACTGGCGTATTCGCCCATGACCCAACCCGGCGACACCGAAACGACCCGAATCTGCGGAGCCAAGGCTCGCGCCAGCGAACGGGTCAGGCTGTCGATGGCGGCTTTGGAGGCACAATAGGCCACATTACTGCCGATTCCCGTTTGCCCCGCCACCGACGAGATATT
>JANPJE010000375.1:0-7326 GCA_031425355.1 Spirosoma sp.
GGAAAGTATTCGGCAAAACGGAAAAGTTATTCGTAAAACGCTACGAAGAAGAAACCAATCTCCGCTGCCATCTGCTCGTAGATACGTCGTCGTCCATGTATTATCCGGAAGCGAATAATGGCAAGATGACCATCAGCGTAATGGCGGCTGCGTGTCTGCCTACATGCTGCAACGGCAGAAAGACGCCGTAAGCCTGACAACCTTTGCCGATCAGATCGACCTGCAAACGCCCGTAAAATCAACGCCGTCGCACGTACACAAGCTGTTAACCCAGTTGGACCAGTTGATGCTTCAGCCCAATCCGCTACGTAAAACGGCAGCCGCCGATGTGATCCATCAGGTAGCCGAGAAAATCAATAAGCGGTCGTTGGTGGTTATTTTCAGCGATATGTTCGATAACAGCGAAAAGGCCGACGCGCTCTTCTCGGCCTTGCAACACCTGCGGCATAACCTGCATGAGGTGTTGCTGTTTCACGTTACCGATAAAAAAACCGAGGAAGATTTCGCCTTCGACGAACGTCCGTATGAGTTTATCGACCTCGAAACCGGGGAGAAAGTCAGGCTACAGCCGGGGCAGGTGCGCGATACGTATCAACAGGCCGTGAAAACGTATTTTCAGGAGTTGAAAATGCGCTGAGGTCAATACAAAATCGACTTCATCGATGCCGACATCGCTCAGGGTTTCGAGCAGATTCTGAACGCTTATTTGGTGAAGCGCACGAAGATGAAATAAAGGAGAAAAGGGAGCGGTCCGACGTATCGGAGGGGGAAGAAAGGAGAAAAGGTGTTGCTTTCGCATTAGCCTCCTCCCTTTCTTCCCCCTCCGATACGTCGGACCGCTCCCTTTTCTCCTTTATTTCTTCACACTTGCTTTTGCATTAGTAGCAACTGATTTCTTAGAAACCTGGGTTGCCTGCTGCCGCTTGTGAAAGAGCATGAAATCTTCGATCTGCTCAACGGGTAGCTTACGGCCAATGATTTTCTTATCCTTATCAAGTATGTAAATCGTTGGCGTCGTCCACACGTCAAATTGACGGCGGTAATCGGTACGTTGCGTAAAATCGTAGCCGTTAATGGCGTTGCCGAGCTTAAATTCTCTAATGAATTTTTTCCACTCTTCGGGCGTTTGGTCAATCGCAATAGCCACAACCTCAGCCCCTTTGCCTTTATAATCGTCCACAAATTTCTTCAGCTTGGGTGCACTTTCGCGGCAGTGACCGCAGGTAGGTGAATAGAAATACACCACCGTATAATCCGCTTTGATTGCCGGAAAAGCAATCGACCGACGCAGCGTATCGCTGATAACCGGAGACGTAAATACTTTGCCAACGAGGTTCGGCTTCATAGTGGCTACGCGCTCGCCAATGCTTTTCAGGGTCGAGGAGTCCGAAACGGTCATGACGCCGGTTTTGTAATATTTCTCGAACATGTGAACAAACAGACCGTCGGTGCCCATCACTTTGGGCTGCTCATACTGGCTCGTGATGTAATAAATGGTGTAGTATTTTACTTCTTTATTTTTACCCGCTATGGCCTTGCCGACCACCAGATCAGCTTCTTTAATGAGCGAATCGGGCACTTGAACGGTTAATTCTTTGATGTATCGCTCTACTTTCCGTTGCAGAATGGGCGTCCTGACAAATCGCTCATCGGCAAAGTCGAAGTTATCCCAGAAATGGTTTTTAAAATAATTGAATACCCAGGACGAATCAGGGCGACCGTTGGCCGCTTTGGGCGCGGGTGGCACTTCGGGTTCAGCGGTGGCCTTGAGCAATTTAACAGCGAAGGTATTGGCATTTTCGGTCAGAAACTGCGTGCGATACGTTGCCGCCTGCTTTTGCAAATCGGCCATCTGCTTAGTGGCTGCATCAGCAGAAGCCGCATCTGTCTGTACCTTTTTTTGCAGGTTGATGGCCTGGGCTTCTTCGTAGATGCGCCCCAGTTGCTGCTGATACGTGTAAAATAATTCGTTTTCTTTCGAGCCGGTCACCTTCATCGTTTTGATAGTGTTGGCGGTGTCGGTATCAAACGAAAACTGCTGATCGTCGGTAATGAGGAATTCGATGTAGCGATTTTTGGGCGTCACGGCGATGAACAAACCTTCGGGAAGGCGTTTTTTGCCTTCAAAAACCAGATTGCCCGACCCATCGACACGCGCGGTGTCTTTCGGAATATACTGCGTTGCCCCGAAGTAGTGAGCCAGCACACAGGTGGTATCTTTCAGGCCCTTGATCCGTCCGACAATCCGAAAACCGTCGGATGGCGTTTCGGTGGTCGGCTGTGCCCAAGTAGCCGATGCTAAAGAGAGGATGAAAAGAGCGGATAACAGGAGTTTTTTCATGCGGGGTGCTACGTATCTTCGCCAGCGAATGGCGACAAATTTATGGTATTTGATGGTATGTTCACCGCCTGTAAAACGCTGCCCACACCCGGTATAGTCTATGTTTTATTTCTTTTCCAAAACGATTACCTACTTCCTCACACCGGCGGGATGGCTGTTAATCAGTTTAGTCGCTGCTTTTTTTACGAAAAACGCCCGGTACCGTCGCCGATTGATTGCCCTCTCGATTGGTCTGTTCTGGCTGTTTGGCAACGCCTTTCTGACCAATGAACTGGCGTTATTGTGGGAATATCCTATTCAGCCCGACATAGCCGTCCGTACGGATTCGACTGATCGGGTGGCGGTTTTGCTGACGGGCGCGATGTCCAACAGTCTGAAAGAAGTACCTGTGGGAGCCGGTCAGAAATCCGGTTCACGGTATTTGCTCGGACGCGAAGCCGACCGCGCGGGGCAGGTTTTGTACCTCTATAAAACCGGGGCTATACAGAAAATCCTGATTAGTGGCGGCAGCGCGGATATGCCGTTTCAACCCAGAAACGTGAGCGACGAAGGACACGTAGTGGCTCATTTTCTGATCATTGCGGGCATTCCGCCCGGTAATATTATCCTGGAAAGTAAGTCGCGTAACACGCACGAAAACGCCCTGTTTTCAGCACAAATGCTTCGTCAGCGTTTTCGCACAAACCAATGTGTGTTGGTCACGTCGGGTTGGCACATGCGTCGGGCAATGGCCTGTTTCCAGAAGGCGGGTGTTCGGGTAACACCGTTTCCCAGCAGTTTTTTGAGCACCCGTCGGTCGTTCCTGCCGGGCGAATTGCTCTTGCCGCGTGAAGAGTCTTTTTTCAACGCTTATTACCTCGTCCGGGAACTGGTCGGATACGTTACGTATAAATTTGTTGGGTATTTGTAAAAGGGGGAGAGGGGAGGAATATAATTAAAGCACCGGGTTGAAACCTGGTGCAAGTCATTCGAGTGAGTGGATAACTTGCCCCCGGTTTCAACCCGGTGTTCCTATGATGTTCAGATCCTTTCTAAATCATACCGACAAAATCTTTACCATTCTCAGCAAATCTTCACTGATTGGCTTGGGCAAACGGATGGTGTCGCGGAAGGGCGTGTAAACCAGTTCGTTGTTGACCACACCCGCCATCACGTTCTTCTCGCCATTCATCAGGCCCTCCAGCGCACCAAGTCCTAAGCGGCTCGCCAGAATCCGGTCGTAGGCCGTTGGAATGCCCCCGCGCTGAATATGGCCCAGCGTCGTAACGCGCATGTCGATGTCGGGCTGAACCTGCTGACGGATTTTTTCGGCGATCTCGTTGGCATTTCCGGCTTCTTCGCCTTCGGCAATGACAACGATAGACGACGATTTCTGACGGCTCCAGCCTGATTTCAGCGTTTCGATAACCTCTGAGATAGGGGTGAGTACTTCGGGTACCATCACCATCTCGGCTCCCCCCGCAATACCCGACTGAATGGCGATATAGCCGGAATCGCGTCCCATCACTTCAATAAAAAAGATCCGGTCATGGGAGTCTGCCGTGTCACGAATTTTGTCGATGGCTTCCAGTGCGGTGTTCACCGCTGTGTCGAAGCCAATTGTATAGTCAGTGCCGTAGAGATCATTGTCAATCGTGCCGGGTGCGCCAACGGTTGGAATGCCGTACTCGTCAAAGAAAAGCGTAGCACCCGTAAACGTACCGTTCCCTCCGATAGCGACTAATCCGTCAATTTCAAATTTTTTGAGATGTTCAAAAGCTTTCGCGCGACCTTCGGGGGTCATAAATTCTTTACTGCGGGCCGATTTAAGGATAGTGCCTCCGCGTTGGACGATATTACTCACCGAGTGCGAAGACATCTGAAAAATATCGCCATTTATCATTCCGCTGTACCCTCGGCGGATACCGAAGACTTCTATACCGTGATAGACCGCCCCCCGGACAACTGCCCGGATACAGGCGTTCATACCCGGCGCGTCGCCACCCGAGGTAAAAACAGCTATTCGTTTCATAGGTTAAGTCAATTTTTTAAGGGAATTTCACAAAAAGGTTAGGAGAGTACCGTATTAAATCCCGCAAATTTATCCGCATTTCCCAATCTAAAGGCATCTGTCGGCTAATAATCACATTGTTTTCATACAAATTTCACAAAAGAGTTTAAACCGGCCTTTTATAAGCTTACTGATTTCGATTAAACTGGAATAGTTATAAGCTGCCAAAGATTATTCTTATGTAGATAATGTTCTGCGAATTATCTACTGCCTTTAAAACGAATGGCCCGCCACACAATCCGGCCATGATTTAAAACAGTAGTCAGCAAGCCGAAATGCGAGATTAAAACCCTGAATCGGTCAGTTAGCGACCGGCGATGCTGTTGCACCGATAAACCACCCACGAGGTACTTACATAAGATGAAAGGCAAAAACTCAATTTTTTGGGCCGCTTTCAGGCAACGAATTTCCCAGTCCAAATCGGCACTTAAATTATCCGTCTGGTAGTCAGGAGCGATGCTACGTTTGACCACAAATGCCTGATGGCAAACTTTCATGCCGAGAGCCATATCGGTCCAGGTCAAGTTATGTGGCAACGTGTGTGGCGTCACCTGACTTCGCAGTCCAACGGGCGTTCCGTCATCCCGCACGAATAGAGCATCGCTGTAGTAGACATCGGCGTCACTGGCTTTTGTCCGGTCCAATAGAGTCGATAATGTTTGAGAATCGTGCAACTCATCGCCCGCATTCATGAACCAGACGTACTGACCTGTGGCCCGATGCAGGCCTTTGTTCATGGCATCGTATAAGCCCCGGTCGGGTTCCGAAATCCAGTTTGCAATGTGGTTTTCATGGCGTTTGATAATGGCCAGCGTATTGTCTTTTGATGCACCATCAATGATAATGTACTCATAATCAGTAGTCTGTTGCGACAAAATACTCTGAATCGTGCGTTCCAGAAACCGCCCGGCATTGTACGTGATGGTAATGATGGAGACGGTTGGCATTTTTTTGAATGGTTGATTGGTTAACTGGTCGATTGGTTAACGGGTTGACGCAAACACCTATTCAACCAGTTAACCAATCAACCATTCAATATTTTCTGATACAACTCAACATGCTGCCTTGCTACAACCTGTTCCGAGAAACGGATCTCGGCAGATTGGCGGGCATTCTGGCGTAGGATTTCTGGTTCTGAATGGGTCAGTATAAAGGCCAGGCCATCGGCCAGTTGCTGAGCCGAACCAATGTCAGCTAAATAGCCATTGTGGGCATGATCGATCATTTCGGGAATGCCGCCTGTCCGGAAACCCACCACCGGCGTTCCGCAGGCCATTGCTTCGATAACGGTGTTGGGCAGGTTGTCTTCCAGCGACGGTACAACCAGTACGTCGGCAGCGTTGTAAGCGGCTACAATGTCGTCTTCGGTGGTTAAAATTCCCAAATGCCGGATGGGGTAGGGCAGTTCATCGAACAAATACGAACGCCCTTTGCCAAACACCAGAATTTCGGGCGTTAAATCGGGACGCTGCTGGTGCAAAAGCGTCAATGCTTCAGCAAAATAGGCAAACCCCTTGCGTAAGTCGGTCACGTTCGCGCTACCGAACAAAATCCGGGGTTTCGCTATCGTTGGTAAATCGAGACGGGCGTTTGCTTCAGCACGCTCGACCGGACAAAAGATTTTCTGATCGATGGCATACGGAATGACCGTAAACGGAAAATCACGCAGTAGCGCACTCCGCCGGGCTTCGTCGGCTAACCAGCGGCTCGGTGGCGTAAAATGCACACGGGCGTTGCTGAAAACCCGTTTTTTCTGGGCAAAAACTTTGTCAGATAGGTCATGTTCATCCGGCTTTTTCAGGTACGGACACTGTTGGCAATGGGTTAAAAAACGGTCGCAGCCGCGCGAATAATGGCAACCGCCCGTAAACGCCCACTGGTCGTGCAGGGTCCAGACAATGGGTTTGCCCAACTCAAATAGCGATTGCAGACCATCGAGGGATAAGAATCCGAAATTAATCCAGTGCAAATGCAGTAGATCCGCCTGCTGGATGGCGGGGTGAAAACTCAGATTAGCTCCGAACCGGGCGGGAGAAAACTGAAATCGAACGGAGTGATCGCGTTCGTGGGGCAGAAAATACAATCGCTCGGCCACGAACCGTCCGAAAGCCGTTTGCTCGGCCAGAAAATTATTCGCCAGATACGTAACGCCCGGTGCGGGCCGATGCGTTTCCAGCCGGTTGGGTGTGCCAACAAGCATCGTACTCTCAACGCTGTAATCTGTCCAGACCTGTTTTTGCAACGCCCGATGGAGCCGGTCGGCCGCCACAGCCGCCCCGCCAAACAGATGGTAGGTGCTCAGGTGCGTAACTCTCACCGACCCAGTAGTTTATCGAATTTCTTGACAACCTCCGGCCAGAATCCCAGCCCGAAAACGCGCCCCCAAATCCGCCGACGTGAATAGGCTTCCATTTCGGCGAAAATTGGGTCTGAGAAATGGGTTTTGGCTTTCTGCGTCAGAATCAGCGCGAAGCCGTGCTGTTTCAACGTCGTGGCAAAAACCCAGCCCAGTAACAGGTTACGCTGGGTAAGCGTGGCGTCATCAGCGAAGCGATTCAAGTAGGTCATTTCGCCCCATACAGCGCTGTTTTTCAGGGAGAAAAGCACGAATTTTTTCAGCAGTGGCTGGCTCGTAAAACTGTCTAACAGAGCAGGCGTGATACGTGGCGAACCCTTCGGCAGCAGTTCGGCCAGCCAGTGACTGCCCGTTTCTTCCATAAACTGCAACACCTGATAGAGCTTGTCTTCGCCCTCGTAAATCGACGCGATGCCCGGCTCAAATTCGGCGGTAAGCACGCGTCGGGTGCGGTCGTCGCCGAGGTTGCGGAACAGCCGGAGATCGGTGCCCTGCGAATCGGTTTTGAACCAGTCCACCTGATTGATATTCAGACTGTCGAGGGTCGATTTAAGGCTGCGCGTTTTCAGTTGAACGATT
>JANPJE010000376.1:0-14312 GCA_031425355.1 Spirosoma sp.
TGGGTACCGAAACGCGTTTTCGCCAGGGCAACGGATGCGTATTCAACGGGCTTCCCCGACGAGCGAACTACGCCAGACAAGGAGCCTGTCTGGGCGTGTGCATGGAAAATTGTAGCCAGCAGGACTGCCAGCAGAAGAGTATATAATTTCATACGGAAAGACGATTGATTGAGGACATGCGTGGAGCAGCGAAACGTAACTGATCAGTACGCAGCCGTTGCAGCCAGCAATGGAAACAAGAAATACCGGAAATGGGAGATTAGCCGACCCGGTTGGGTGGCCCTCGAAGAAGATGGAAAAAGAAGCGTTGCCCGCCTTCGGTTTCTACATAGCTGTAAGAGAGCCGGGGAGCCAGCCAGGCTGTTGGGATCGGGCACATTATTTCCGGACCGGAAACCTCAAAAGGAGCATGGGCAATGCAGTCTAACCAGGCCAGTTCCGTTTGCGTATGCTGGTGATTAGGAAATGGGCATTTGCTGCCAAATTCTGTATAAAAGTGAGCGTGGCTAACGAAGCGGCCATCGGCAAGACGGTGCGAATGCCGAAACACGACGTTGCTGAGGCAGATAAGCCCCCACAACACCAGCAGAAAGCGGGCTGTTTGTCGTCGTGTTGTGCCTGTACGCATTGGAGTATAGCGTGTTTATGCAACTTTATTGTAAACGTACGTCTTTTGTTGCCTTTTTATTCATTTTGTATGTAATGAACTGTGCTTTATAACTATACGGTCAACGACGACAAAAGGTTTTCGTTAATGGCTGACTACTGTCGACAGCCTTAATACGTACTACATTTTGTGAAATTAACTATTTAGACAAATCTAAAAAAATTATTTTGCCTGCAAAAATTCACGACAATAAATAATCGTCATTTATCCGGAATCGGGTTAAGAGGGACGGCGCCATTTATTTTCCCGACAAAGTTTGTCTGAGCACGCACGACTTACGACTTTTGTTCATGCAACAATATCACGACCTGCTTCGACACATTCTTCAGAATGGCACCCGCAAAACAGACCGTACCGGCACTGGAACCATGAGCGTTTTTGGCTATCAGATGCGCTTCAATTTGCAGGAGGGTTTCCCATTGTTAACCACTAAAAAAGTACATACCAAGTCAATTATCCACGAACTACTGTGGTTTATCAAAGGTGATACGAATATTAAATACCTGAAAGACAATGGTGTTAGCATCTGGGACGAATGGGCTGACGAAAACGGCGACCTCGGCCCGGTGTATGGCAGGCAATGGCGCAGTTGGGCTACGCCAAATGGGCAGTTTATAGACCAATTGAGTGACGTATTGCGTCAGCTAAAAAATACACCCGATTCGCGCCGGATGATTATTTCGGCCTGGAATCCCGCCGATGTGCCGAATATGGCTCTCCCGCCCTGTCATTTGCTAATGCAGTTCTACGTTGCACCCCCCGACCCCCTGAAGGGAGAGACATTGAATAAGTTGTCCTGTCAGCTTTACCAGCGTAGTGCCGATGTGTTTCTGGGCGTGCCGTTCAATATTGCCAGCTACGCGTTGCTAACCATGATGATCGGGCAGGAATGCGGTTATACGGCTCATGAATTCATCTGGACGGGCGGTGATACACATCTGTATATGAATCACTTAGAGCAGGTTGACAGCCAGCTTGGCCGTGATTTTCGCCCCCTGCCAACCATGCGCCTGAACCCCGACATACGCTCGGTATTCGACTTCACATACGACGATTTCACGCTCGAAAATTACACTCCCCATCCGGCCATCAAGGCTCCGGTGGCGGTTTAGGCAGTAAGAATGGACTACTATAATCAGGTTTTTGACCAGCTAAATAACATAGTTGATCCGTGGAGCGGGCAGGAGTTTGAACGGTGTGTGTTCAGAAAACTGGATTTGTCGCGGGTGGCGTTTAACAGTTCTAACTTCGTCAATTGCCGTTTTGAGGACTGTAACCTAACCAGAATCGAGCTGAAAAATACGAAACTACACGACGTCAGTTTTGTCAATTGTACACTAACACACGTCGATTTTAGTCTGTGTAATGCATTTGCTTTCCATGCCGATTTTCAGGAATGTAAACTTGATTACACCGTTTTCATCAACCGCAAATTAAAGAAAGCGCACTTCGTTGACTGCTCGCTGAAAGAAGCGCAATTTCTGAAGTGCGAACTGATCGGCACTGTATTCAAAGGCTGTAATCTGGAGTTGGCTAAGTTTGAGGAAAACAATTTATCCCAGGCCGATTTCTCCAGTTCCTATAATCTGGAGATGAATCCAGACGAGAATAAACTAAAAAAAGCCCGGTTTGCGCTGCATAACCTGCCCGGTCTTTTAACGAAATATGACCTCATCATCAGTCCGTAGGTTTTTCCGCCAGCATGAAACGACTGGCGAAAAACCTACGGACTGAGCTACTGACTGATCAAAAGTATCCATAGCCAATTCACGGCTGCTGCCCAATCAGCTTCTGATATTCCCGTTCGACCAGGTCGCGTTCTCTGTTATTATAAACGGAGAAATAGTGGGATACCAAGCCGATACCCCAGCCCAGCATCGGAAAAAGGGGCCAGGGGAAAATGTAATCGGACTGCGTGAAGGAGCGGATCGAAAAACTGCTCAACGCCCAGATCAGCCATAAGCCGGCATTGACAGTTAAGTACGTGCGTACGTGCATCTTGAACCCGACGCGGGCTTTGGCCTGCTTCCATAAAAAGGGGTCGCGTTCGGACGTAGTTAGGGTCGATTCCATTGTTTTCATGGGTGTTTTTGAGGGTTGCTTGGGCAGGGTTATGTGCCGATGAAATAAAGGTAGCGACGACCCGAACCCGCTTTCCCTAAAATCTGACCGATTGCCTATCTTGCAGGGTAAATTGCCGTTTTTCTATGACCAATTCCGAAATCGTTGATCTGCTCGAACTCACGGGCCGGTTGATGGAACTCCATGACCGCGATACGTTTAAAACCCGCACATTTCAGACAGCCGCGTTTAACTTAGATAAATCCACTGCTGACTTAGCCAACCTGCCCGTTGAGGAATTGGTCAAACTGCCGGGCGTTGGCAAATCCGTCGCTCAGAAAATCCGTGAAATCGCCGAAACGGGTCGCCTGACGGATCTTGATGAGTTGATGACCCAAACGCCCGAGGGAGTTCTGGACATGTTCCGCATCAAAGGGCTTGGCGTAAAAAAGGTACGTACGCTCTGGCAGGAATTGGGCGTCGATAACCTGCACGACCTGAAACTGGCGGGCGAGAACGGCCAGATTGCGAAAATTAAAGGATTCGGAGCCAGCACGCAGGAAAAAATTCTGGCTGCGCTGGAGTTCATGCAGGAACAGAAAGGTAAAGTCAGGATGGACAAAGCCGCCATGATTGCGAATATCCTGCACGACGAACTGGCTGCCCATTTCGAGCGCGTCGAAATCAGCGGACAGGTTCGGCGGAAAGCGCAGGAAGTTGATATGGTGCAGTTATTGGTGCAAACGAGCGATCCGATTTCTGCCATGCTGACGTTACGTAACCTGTCAAATCTGGAGCCGAACGAATCTGCATCGTCGCCGTTTGCCTGGCGCGGGGGGCTCAGTGGTTTCGATGTTCAGGTCGAATTGCTGCTCTACCCCGCCGAACAGATGAACCGGCAATTATTTATCCAGACGGCGACTATACCGCATTTGCAGCAGGTTGGCGAAGGTGGGGCGTCACTCTTGCAGGTGGCCTATTCAAGCGTCGTTTCAGAAGTGACCGACCGGTCAACGGAGGCCGTCGAACAGGCTATTTACGCGCGGGCGGGTTTGCCCTATATCGTTCCCGAAATGCGCGAAGATGATTTCGCCTTTCGCTGGGCCAGTCGCCACAAAACCCATGAACTCGTTACGTGGGATGACCTTCGCGGCACGCTCCACAACCACAGCACCTGGTCGGACGGGAAACAGTCTGTTGCCGATATGGCCGCTTACTGCCGGAAACTCGGCCTGACCTATTTCGGCATTGCCGATCACTCCAAAACGGCTTCGTATGCGGGTGGGCTTGATTCGGAGCGGGTTCGGCAACAACAGGTTGAAATTGACCAGATTAACGCCGGTTTTGGGTCGCTCCCGACTGGGGATAATTTTCGCATTTTCAAAGGAATCGAATCCGATATTTTGGGCGATGGTTCGCTGGATTACGATACTGATACGTTGGCTACGTTCGATTACGTTGTGGCTTCGGTTCACCAAACCCTGACGATGTCGCTGGAAAAAGCCACCACCCGACTGCTGCGGGCCATTGAAAATCCGTATACCACCATTCTGGGCCATCCCACGGGCCGCTTATTACTCGCCCGCGAAGGCTATCCCATCGACCACCGCGCCATCATCAACGCCTGTGCGGAACATAACGTGATTATCGAAATCAACGCCAGTCCTTACCGGCTCGACATCGACTGGCGCTGGATCGACTACGCCATGGAACAGGGTGTCATGCTGAGCATCAACCCCGATGCGCACGATTTACCCGGCTTGCTGGATATGCATTACGGCGTCGCCATTGGCCGGAAGGGCGGCTTAACGAAGGCCATGACGTTCAACGCACTGACATTAAGCGAGATGACAGCCTACCTGCAACAACGGAGGGAAAGTATATGTAAATGAGAAAAAACAGTAAATCTTGAGAATTTTTCTCAAATTAATGTCGCTTTTGTGTTGAAACATCAGGTTTAATGTTTTTCTTTCTTCTCAAATTATGTTAATCGAATTCAGCGTCGGCAACTTTTTGTCCATAAAAGACAGGCAAACGTTGCGATTAGATGCGTCGTCTATTAGCGAACACCGCGATCAGTTGATTGATGCTGGACGTTATCAACTTCTACGTAGCGCAGTTATTTACGGGGCTAACGCCAGTGGCAAATCGAACGTGTTGAAAGCAATGGCTACTATGCGTGAGATCGTAACAACTTCAGCCAGACATTCGTCAAGAGAAACAATTGGAGTCCAGCCATTTCGTCTTAGTACTGAAACTGAAAGTAAGCCAAGCTATTTTGAAGTATTGTTTTTGCTTGATGGAATCAGATACCGTTACGGATTTGAAGCTGATCCAATCGCCGTGCGGTCAGAATGGTTATTTATAGCTCGTAAAGAGCGAGAGAAGCCATTGTTTTTGCGTGGAGACTATGATAAAATTGAGGTATTTAAAGATTTTAAGGAGGGGAAAGGGTTAGAAAATAAAACGAGGAGTAATGCACTATTTTTAGCTGTCTGCGATCAATTTAATGGAGTAGTAGCGAAGCAGATAATTACATGGTTTAATAAGTGGCTGGCTGTTTCTGGATTAGGACATGAAAGCTACAGACCTGAAACCTACTCTTTGCTTTCTAACCATAACCATCAGTTAATATACTTTTTAAGACAGCTTGATTTAGGATTTAATGATGTTAATGTCCATAATGAACTTGAGCTTTTATTCAATCAGAGTAAGTTAAATAAATTACATACTGAACAGGGATATAATATTCTCCAAGCTATGGAGTTAGACAACAAGCCAACTCTTTTGACAACTCATTTAAAATACAATTCTTCTCATATTGCAGTTAACGAAGAATTTTTTAATGTATATATTGATGAATCTGCGGGCACACAAAAGCTTTTTGACTTAGTTGGCCCTATTTTTCAGATATTATCTAATGGATGTATTATAATAGTTGATGAACTTGATGCCAAATTACACCCATTAATGACGCAAGCCATCATCAAACTATTCAATCAGCCAGAATTAAATCCAAATAATGCCCAATTGATTTTTGCCACACATGATACGAACTTGTTATCCGGCAAACTATTTCGACGTGATCAGATTTATTTCACCGAAAAAGACCAATACGGTGCTACGTCGCTCTATTCATTAGTTGAGTATCAGGAAGAAGACGGTACAAAAGTTCGTAAAGACCGCTCGTTTGAGGAGGATTATATTCGGGGACGTTATGGAGCCATTCCCTTCATCGGCGATTTGTCGAAAATTGCATCGTAATGGCTCGAAAAGACAAAATCCCGAATGAACTCCAAAAGCGATTTGCCCGGCAGGAAACACGTCGAAAACAGGATATTAGAATCAAACGCAGATATTATTTGATCGTCTGCGAGGGCACTAAAACCGAACCAAACTACTTTGAAAGCCTCAAGAAAAACCTTGCACCCGGCGTAATTGATACGATTGATCTTGAGATAGAAGGAACCGGACATAATACGCTTACTGTCATAGACGATGCTCAGAAAATAAGCGAACGTTTAGAGAGATTATCAGGTAGAATATTTGATGAAATCTGGGCAGTATTTGACCGGGATAGTTTTCCTGAGCAAAACTTTAATAACGCTATCTTTAAAGCTCAGTCTGTTGGTATTCATTGCGCCTGGACAAATGAAGCGTTTGAGTTATGGTATTTGTTGCATTTTCAATTTTTTCAAAATGGTATGTCCCGAAATGATTATAAAACCCTTATCGAGCGTGAGTTGTCACTGAAGATGGGACAGCCTTTTGTTTATCAGAAGAATAGTGGAGAAATGTTTATGTTGCTTCAGCAATACGGCGATCAGGAACAAGCCATTAAACATGCCAAACAATTGGAGAGCGTATTTGCTGATCAAACGGATTACGCTAATCATAACCCATGTACTAAACTACATCACCTCATAGAAAAATTACTGTTCTCAAAAACAAATTAGACCGACAGAAGTGACAGCCTATCTGCAACAACGGAGGGAAAGCATACGTAAATAAGTATAATGTATTGACGGGGAACGATTAATTATCGATGCATCGTCAGAAAAGCGGGTATATCGGTCAGTTTGCCACTTTACATAGTTAGTTGGCGCATCACGCCGGCACATACTAACTCAACGGTTCATAAGGCCGGTTCTATGCGATTCCTCTACGTACTATTGCTGGTATTTGGCCTGCTCAACGGGGCATTGGCTCAGCAAAAAACCTTTCCGGCTACGGGTTATGTGCGGGATGTCAAAACAGGTAAACCCATTCAGGGCGTAAACATTGTTGTGCTGAACGTATCGAAGGGGTACGTAACGGCTAAAGATGGATTTTACATTGTGCAGTTGCCGCCTGGCAGCTACGTACTGCGGTTCTCGCATGTCGGTTATCGCCCCCGGCAGGACACCATTTTACTGCAAAAAACGCTCTTCCGGGAGGTCACGATGGAAGACGATTCCAAAGACCTTGAGGAAGTCATTGTCACGAGCGAAACACCGGACCGTAACGTGCGCAAGGTCGAAATGGGCGTTTCGCAGCTAACCATTCGCAGCATTCGACGCATTCCGCCCCTGATGGGTGAAGTCGACGTGGTGCGTAGTCTGCTGCTGTTGCCGGGCGTATCGACGGTGGGCGAGGGGGCACCGGGTTTCAACGTTCGGGGCGGCAGTGCGGATCAGAACCTGATTTTGTTTGATGATGCGCCGGTGTTCAATTCGAGCCATTTGATGGGATTTTTCTCGGTCTTTAATCCCGACGTAGTACGCGACGTAACGCTGAACCGGGGTGGCGTAGCGGCTTCGTATGGCGGGCGGGCATCGTCGGTTCTGGACGTAAAAATTAAAGAACCGGATGCCGAAAAATGGGGCATCAACGGCGGCATCGGTCTGATTTCGAGCCGGTTGGGCGTCGAGGGGCCGATTGTCAAAAGCAAACTATCCTTTCTGGTAGCTGCACGGGCTTCGTTCAACGATTTCCTGTTCAAAATCGCTCCGCCGAACCTGCGCGATACAAAAGCTAATTTCTATGACCTGACAACCAAATTCAAGTATCAGCCGAATGAGAAAAATACGATTACGTTAACCGGTTATCTGAGCCGGGATGTCTTTAAACTGGCGTCGGATTCGCTGTCGGGTCAGGAAATAAATGCGTCGTCAACCCAATTTAACTATCAGACAATGAACGGCGTGCTGCGCTGGAATTACTTCATGAGCAAGCAATTGAACCTGGCTACGTCGGTGATTCTGAGCCGCTATCAGGCCGATTTGTCGTCCTCCGATTCGTCCAATGCATTCCAGTTGACATCGGGCGTGTGGCACCGGCAGGTAAAGGCCGATCTGACGTATACGCCCAATGAAATTCATCAGTGGCAGGCGGGTTTGAGTGCAATTGACTTCACTGTTCAACCCAATACCCGAACGCCCGGTCCATTCTCGAACGTACTGCCCGTTGACCTCGCCCGCGAACAGGCCTACGAACTGGCGGCTTACGTGCAGGATGAATGGAAACTGAATACAAACGTGTCCGTAATTGCGGGTTTACGGTACTCGGAGTTGCTGAACCGGGGACCGGCAGTAGTGCGGACCTATCAGGAAAACGGCCCGCGTCAGGACGAAACCGTTACCTCGACAACGACGTATGCAACCGGGAAAATCTACCATACGGCGGGTGGACTGGAACCCCGGCTGGCCGTGCGCTGGTCGGTGGGCGAGGGGCGGGCCATCAAGGCGGGCTACAGCCGATTGCGCCAATACATCCAGCAGGTGACCAATACAACGGCCGCCCTGCCCACCTCGCGCTGGCACCTGAGCGACGCCTACACCAGGCCGACCATCGCCGATCAATGGTCGCTGGGGTATTTCCTCAATACGTCCGACAACGACATCGAAGCGTCGGGCGAAGTGTATTACAAAACCATTAGCAACGCCATCGACTACCGCGACGGGGCCGAACTGCAACTGGCGCCAGCCCTTGAAACACAGCTTGTTCAGGGTAGCGGTCAGGCCTACGGGCTTGAAGGATTACTACGTAAAAACAAGGGCCGCTGGACGGGTTTTATGAGTTACACCTACGCCCGTACCTTCCTGACGATGAACGGCCCGTATGCCGACGAGCGGGTGAACAATGGTAATCCGTATCCGGCCAATTACGACAAGCCCCATACGCTGAACGTTCTGGCAACGCACCGCCCAACGACCTGGTTTAGCCTGTCGCTCAATTTTACGTACAGTACCGGTCGGCCAACGACCCAGCCGTCGGCCGTTGCGCGGGTGGCCGGGGTGCTCGTGCCGATTTTTCTTGACCGCAATCAGCAGCGCGTTCCGGATTATCACCGGCTCGATTTTTCGATGACATTCGAGCAAAATCCGCTGAAGAAAAAAAGGAACCAGAGCAGTTGGGTCTTCTCGGTTTATAATGTGTATGCCCGTAAAAATGCGTACTCGATCTTTTACAAGTTAAGCCCGGCGTCGGCGTCAGATGCGTATAAACTGTCAATTTTTGGAACGGCATTCCCTTCCCTCACCTATAATTTTAAATTCTGATGAGACCGGGAATTCTATTTTGCGCTCAGTTATTGCTGCTGGTTCTGCTCGTTGTTTCGTGCGTGACCGAATTTCAGCCCGACGCTGTCAGCATTTCGCCTTCGCTGATTGTTGAAGGCGAAATTACGGACCAGCCGGGACCTTATACGGTCAAACTTTCGCGCACCGCCGACTACTCGTTTAAAAGCCTGAACCTGATCGAGACGGGTGCCACCGTCACTATTTCGGATAATCTGGGCAATCAGGAAACGCTGAAAGAATCGACGGGCGGTTTCTACCGAACGAACGTAGGAGGCATGCGTGGAACGCCGGGACGCAGCTACAAACTGACCATTCGAACCAGATCCGGTAATCGGTACGAGTCGCAACCGGAAGTGTTACCCGCCGTTCCGCCCGTTCAGAAACTCTACTACGAATCCAACTATGTTCCCCCCACCGGCATCACTGCCGGTAAACAAACTTGGGCTGTTTACTTAGACACCAAAGATCCCGACACCCTCGGAAACTATTACAAATGGAACTGGACGCATTATAATTTTACGGAGGTCTGCCGGAAAACCTTTGTGTCTGTGCCGCCACCCGGCCGCTATACGGGTATTTCCTGCTGTTCGGAATGCTGGGATATAACCCGTTGTTACAACTGCATCAGTATCAACTCCGATGCGAATATTAACGGAAAAGCGATCAGCCGTCAGCCAATTGCCGAGGTGCCGTTCACATCGCTGGGCCGGTATTACATTGAAGTGGAACAGCAGGCATTGAGCAAAGGGGCCTATGAATTCTGGAAAGGTGTTCGTCAATTGACAAACAACACGGGCGGTTTATTTGATGCGGCACCGGCCACGGTTCAGGGCAATCTCCGGTGCGTCAGCAAGGCTGATGAGCGGGTATATGGCTATTTTGGGGCCACCGGCGTTTCGGCCGGCTACCTGCTTGTGGACCGAAGTGCCGGGCAGGGAAGTCCTACGGTCGATTTCCCCGTCATCGTACCTTATCCAACAAATCCCGCTTGTATTACGTGCGAAAATAACCTGTATCGAACGCCTAATAAACCCCGCTGGTGGACTTATTAACCGGTTTGATAAGGTGCTATAAATCGAATAGATTTGCAGAAATGACGACAGCATGAAAACGCCGGTGAAAGTACTGATTCTACAATTTGCATCCATCGGCGACGTCGTGCTGACATCGCCCGTTGTCCGATGCCTGAAGCAGCAACTTCCGGATGTTGAGGTTCATTTTTGCACCAGAAAGGCCTACGAATCAATCGTTATTCATAATCCTTACCTGACAGAACGGCACTACCTGGAGAGCAGTTTATACGTATTGATTCAGCATCTCCGTGCTCAGCAATTCGATTACGTAATTGACCTGCAAAATACCTTTACTACCGACCTGATTAAACTGGCGCTGGGCACCCGTTCATCCAGCGTTGACAGGCAGTCAATACGTCAGTGGATGTATGTGCGCTGGAAAGTCAATGCCCTTCCTGAACAGCATATCGTGGACCGGTACATGGCAACGGTGCAGCCGCTGGGCATCAGGAACGACGGTCAGGGGCTGGATTATTTCATTCCGTATAAGGATGAAGTCGAAACAGACTGGCTACCCGATACCCACCAGTCTGATTTTGTCGCCTATGCCATTGGCGGTCAGCACGCGACCCGGCGACTTCCCCTTTTGCGGATGATTGAACTGTGTCGTAAAATCAACTACCCCATCATATTGCTGGGCGATAAGAATGATGCTGCCATTGGCGACGAACTTGTGCGGGCTATTGGCAGCGAACATATTTACAACGCCTGCGGCCAGTACAACCTCAATCAGTCGGCGTCGCTGCTACAACGGGCGCGGGTCGTGTTCAGCCACGATACAGGTCTGATGCACATTGCGGCTGCGCTCCGCAAAAAAGTGTATTCGATCTGGGGCAGCACCACGCCCCAATTCGGGTTTTATCCCTACAACACGCCACATGTCCGGCTCGAAACGCCCGGCTTAGGCTGCCGTCCCTGTTCGGCTGCCGGTTCAGGCAACTGCCCCATGAGGCATTTCAAGTGTATGAATGATCTTTCGTTCGACTTTGACGTAAAAGAACTGCGAACGAAAAAGAAGAATTTCTGAGCAATAGCTGTATTCTGCACTTAAGGCTGGTCAGGAGTTGATTCTACAAATTTTGCGGGAGAAACTGCCTTGATTTATGCTATCGTCGCACTGTGCGTATGGCCTACTGGATTGTAAAAAAAAGCTGAACAACAGGATGCGCAGTTGACCCGACACGCTTTCGCGTAATGTCCCGGTCGAAGGGGCGATTCAGGTTATTGCCCGCCAGATCCTCCAACCGATTCTCAATTTGCAAGCTGTATCGCCCCATTTTCCAGGCCTCATCCGGCTTGAACGAGCCGCGTTTCTCTTCATCGCTCAATAGCCATTTACCCGAAACAGGCTGTCCATCCGGCTGAAAAATATGCAGGGTTTCCATTAGTAAGCTATAATCGAGGGCTTCACCGAAAGCCACCTGCAAGGGTTGCGCACTACCCGCCACGGGTTTCTGCATTGTCCACTGTGCCGGAGCAGGGAGCAGACTATCGCGCTGAACACTCAAAAACGTCTTTGTCACCGGCTTCTGTAACGTAGCACCCTGTTCATCGGTCCAGTCGGCAGAAACGGTCAACTGATACTGATTGCCGATTCGTAAAGGCGTCCCCAACAATTTGTTCGGCTGAAGGTCACGTTTGATACGTCCGGGGTCCAACCAAAGGGTGAGCAGTGTCCGGTCGGCATTCCAGAGTTCGGGCTGGAGATCGAGAAAAACACCGGATAATTTGTCGGTCTTGTTCCTCAGCAGGGTAATGTATTTTTGGGATTGCCCTTCGCGCATGGGGCGCGAAAAACGCAGGTATATTTTCAGTAAATTATCCGGGAGCGAATCCTGCGACGGATAAATGGCCAGCAATGCGGGCTGGTCGTTCGTGCTTAGATTTGGAATAATTATTTCATCTAATCGACTGTTCCTCAGCCATACTACGTAGTGCAGGCCACGCGTAAAGGGAACGACCGGTTCAAAAATAATGTCGTTGTCAACCCGTTGATAATTGCCCGCTATTGCCGTTTCCTTATCGGCCAGCCGCACGCTCAGCAGTTGGTCTAATGAATCGACAGGGACGGATTGCAGGCTGTGGCTGGGAATGGAAATTCCAATAGCGCGGTTGCCATTCCAGCGAATCGTGATGTGGTCGTTATCTGGCTGGCGGCACGCGGCCAACAGCCCAGAAACAAAAAAGATCAGGCTATACGTAGCGCATAACCTGATCAAACAGTGTAGAGAGATTCTATAAATACCGATCACTGGAGGTCCAAAGATCAAGGTTGCCATTTGACCGGCGTTGTAGTAAAATCATCCGTGAGTCATCGAGTTTGTCGAGCTGAATCACATTGGTCAGCGGCAGAGATACAAAATCCACGCCAGCCGTAGCGAAATTTTCGACAACGGGCGTGGTCAGCGAACCCTGATAAGTCTCTAAATCTTTATGTTTCACTTTGAAAACGGGCCGATTTGTATTGGACATAAACAAAAACGAGTCGTTGCCTTTCTTCAGCATGACCATATCCAGCGGAGAATTACCACTACCCATCTCGGCCACCGTCCTTCCTTTTACGTGACTGCCGGCCTTCAACTCATCAAGCGGAAATAAAACCAGCGGAGTGCACGTGTAACTGGCCAGCAGGTATTTTTTGCCTTTGATTTCAGTCGTTGTGAAAGTTCTGATAGGAGACATCGTTTCGTACTTGGCATGGGCCGCGTGGTAAATTTCGAGCGAAGCCTGATTCTGCGTACTCGTGAACGGAAACGGAATACTGCGGAACGTAGAGCCGAATTCCTGATTCGACAGGCCACTGACCAGTACGTTCCCATCGGCATATCCCATATCCGAAATAGCGGCAATTCGTAACGATTCACCCCGCCGGTCTTTGGCATCTTCGGCGGGCGCGTTGGTCAAGGCCAGCGTTGAAAACGGAATTTCTTTGAGCGACACGGCGGTCAGTTTGTCGCCCGCTATTTTGAGCAGTACGGGCGTACCATCGCTATGCAGTACGGCGCAATACACATTTTTTGAGGCTGGATTGACGGCAATGTCCTGGATGGTGATGTTGGTGACTTCGGTTCCCAAAAGGGCCGCAATTTTCTGATCAATATTTTTGATCTCAATCGGGGCTGCTTTCTCGACCGTTCCGGCATCTTTGGTGTCGATGGCAAATACAGCCGCACTTTTTCCGTCACCGATGAACAGGACGCCATCCGGACCGAACGTTAGTGCCTGAATGGATTTGATAGCTGGCGTTCCCGTTACAAACCCATACTGGTTAGGAATTGAGCGAGTAGTTGTGGCCAGCCCGAAAAGTCCGGCGAAGGCAACGGCCAGCAGAGAATAGACTTTTTTCATGATTACAGAGGTTAATTTTTTTTGTGAACATGCTGATTAACAGCTTTGTTATGTGAATGTAAGCAGATTAACGCATCAGTCAACGGGTCGCCATTAAGTTTCCAAAAAAGCATGACCCTGACTTGATAAACAACAAATCAGGGTCATGCTAAAATGAATGTAGTTCGATTATTTCTTCTCGGCTGTTGCTTCGGTCTGCTTGGCGAACTCACCGGTTGCTTTCAGTTCAACTTCGTCGCCAACAACCGCCGTCGATGTGGAGCCTACCCCAAAATCAGATCGTTTCAACATACCGCTCAGTTTCAGACCCGCTTTTTCCTGCTTCCCGTTCCTACCGTCCATCGTAACAGGCCCCGACAGTACGGCATCCAGCGTAACGGGTTTGGTAACACCGTGCATCGTCAAATTGCCCGCCAGTTTGTACTTTTTCCCTTCCACTTTCTGGAACGAGGTGCTTTTGAACGTTATCGTAGGGTATTTAGCCGCGTCGAAAAAGTCGGGGCTTTTCAGATGCGTATCGCGCCGGTCATTCTCGGTATTGATGCTGTTCACATCGGCGGTTAGCTCAATAACGGCGTCGGAGAGGTCTGGCTTGCTGGACGT
>JANPJE010000377.1:0-9016 GCA_031425355.1 Spirosoma sp.
GGCCGTTAAAGCTATGCTGGCTCAACAACGAAAAATTAATTTTCGTGGCAAAATCGTATTAATTACCGGTGGCTCGCGGGGGCTGGGACTCGAAATGGCCCGACTGCTGGCACAGGAGGGAGCGAACGTAGCTATTTGCGCCCGCGATGCCGACGAACTCGACCGCGCCGAAACGGAGTTAACGGCGTTTGGCGTTTCGGTTTATGCAGAAGTTTGCGATGTTACCAGTAAAATACAGATAGATCATTTTGTCGAAAACGTCCGGCAGACGCTCGGTCCGGTTGATGTGCTTATCAATAATGCCGGGGTTATTATCGTGACGCCCTATGAACACGCTACCGAGGATGATTTCAGGCAGGCGATGGATACCCATTTCTGGGCAGCTTTCCACATGATTAATGCCGTGTTGCCTCAGATGTTACCCCGAAAGCAGGGACGGATTGTAAACATAGCCTCTATTGGCGGGAAAGTATCGGTGCCGCATTTACTGCCTTACTCGACTAGTAAATTTACTCTCGTGGGCTACTCCGAAGGCCTGCGGGCCGAGTTGCAGAAGACGGGCATCTATGTAACAACCGTTTGCCCCGGCCTGATGCGAACGGGCAGTCCGCGACACGCCATTTTCAAAGGTCAGCATGAGAAGGAATATGCCGCCTTCAAAATCAGCGATTCGCTGCCGCTGCTAACAATGAGTTCGACCGAATCGGCCCGGGAAATCATCGAAGCCTGCCGCTACGGTGAGGCCGAACTCGTTACTACGTTACCCGCCAAAATCGGCGTTGCTCTACAGGGTGTTGCCCCAAACCTGATGGCAGAAACAATGGCTATTGTCAATCAGATGCTGCCCACGCCCGGTGGCATCGGCTCCCGGCGCGCTTTGGGGAAAGATAGCGAAACTGAACTGTCTGAATCCGTTCTGACAACGCTCACCGACCAGGCTGCCGAACGTAACAACGAAACCCTGAGCTAAATTGGTGGAGCAAACAAGATTGCCTGTTGCGTGTTTATCGTATATGAACTGGCTCGAAATAGCTCAGGCCGGTTCAGTATTTTGATCACTCACTAACGGGCCTATGCCCAAAATCGTTATGAAAAAAGTACTTTTTGTTTTTGCAGCTCTTGCGTTAACCGTGAATGTTGCACTGGCTCAGGATAGTAAAATGCAGAAAAAAGCTGATGTTGCAGAAGCGAAAGCCGAAGTAGCCGCTGACAAAGCAGCTTTAAAAATGAATAAAGCCGACCGCAAAGCCGCCAAAATGACCGGCGATAGAGACGCACTCAAAGCGGCCCGGAAAGAGCGGGTGAAACAGGAAGGTGAGTTGGTTAAAGACCGCGCCAAGAAAGACGTCAAGGTGGTTAAAGAGAAATTCTAATTCTACTTTTAACACCTGAACATAAAAAACGCCCGACATAGCTAAAGCGGGCGTTTTTTGTGGTTAGACTTCGGTACGAACGGCCAAGCCCCGGTGATTAATTAGGATTGGATTAAACATTTTATCGGGAGAAACAGTAATCTTGCCATCAGAAGGTAGTCATCATCCGGGTATTCATCATTTATTAACCGAAAGAAATCATGCGTTGGTTAGGAGGACGTGAAAGCGATAATGTTGAAGACCGCCGGGGAAGCGGTGGGGGAGGACTGCTCGTTGGCGGTGGCATTGGCACCGTTGTCGTGGCTATTATTGTCATGCTGCTGGGTGGCGATCCGTCGACCATTCTGAACCAGGGCGATACGAATCAGGTAGCGCAGGCCCCGGCAAGTCCGCAAGCCGACGACGAGGCTGCTGCCTTTACCCGGAAAGTATTGGCCAGCACCGAGGATGTGTGGACGAAGATATTTGCCGATCAGGGTGCCCAGTACCGGAAGCCCGTTTTAGTCATGTTCAGAAATGTGACCCAGTCCGGTTGCGGAACGGCATCGAGTGCATCGGGGCCGTTTTACTGTCCCGCCGATCAGAAATTATACATCGACCTGTCATTTTACGATGAACTTCGCGAACGATTCAACGCGCCGGGCGAGTTTGCGATGGCCTACGTAATTGCTCACGAAGTGGCCCACCATGTTCAGAAACAGATTGGTGTGATGGACAAGGTTGACCAGCTTCGTGGCGCGGTGAGCAAGCGTGAAAACAATCAGGCATCGGTTCGGCTCGAACTGCAGGCTGACTTTTTTGCGGGCGTTTGGGCCAACCACGCGCAGGGACAGACTATTTCCATCGACAAAAACGATGTTGAAAGCGCACTTACCGCAGCCAATGCCATCGGCGACGACCGCATCCAGGCCCAGACGCAGGGCACCGTTGTTCCTGACGCGTTCACGCACGGTACATCGGCCCAGCGCGTGTACTGGTTTTCCAAAGGCCTGAAAACCGGTGATGTCAATCAGGGTGATACGTTCAAAAGCCGTGAGGATTCAAATTTACAGTAACAGTTCTCCAATCATAAAAAAGGCCGAAATCGCGCGATTTCGGCCTTTTTTATGGATTATATGGCAATGCACGTAGCTTGATCTGATAAACAACATCAACCTTTCTACTTCTTCCATTCTGCCACAAACTCATTGAAAGCCTGTTCCAATGACTGTAGTGCATCGGACAATCCGCTGGTGTCATTAACCTTTAATTTGCCTTCAGCAACGCGGGCAATGTCGGCCATGCGGGCCACGCCAATGGTGCCGGCACTGCCTTTCAGCGTGTGCAGATGGCTTTTTACCGTTGGAATGTCGCCCAGTCCGTAGGCCGACAGCGATCCACTGACTAAGTCAGATGCTTCGGTAACGAACTCCTCCATGATGCTGTCTACCAGTTCCTGCCCGCCAATGTCGCGCAGTTGACCAACAATTTCCTCGTCAATAATGGGCAGTTGCGATTCAACAATCGGGGTAACGGGTTGAATGACTTTCGGTTCGGTGCTGCGTTTGGCGCGGTTGGCGTCGGTCAGTTCTTTCACTTTCGCCACTAAACTTTGGGCACGAATGGGCTTGGCAATATAATCGTCGAGGCCCTGACTCAGAAACCGCTCCCGATCTTCCTTCATCGAGTAGGCGGTCATAGCAACAATGGTTGGCAGGTCCTTACCGAACTGCGTACGCAGGTGGCGGGTCGTTTCAACGCCGTCCATGTCGGGCATCTGAATATCCATGAAAATAACATCGAATCCACCATCATCGCCCTGCCCGGTGCCTTTCCCCCGTTTCTCCACTTCTGCAATAGCCGCCGGTCCACTGTCTGCTGTGGTGACGACGCAACCGGATTTTCGGAGAATCTCGCTGGCAACTTTCCGATTTACAGCGTTGTCGTCTACAAGAAGCACATTGGGATGGTAGGTGCTGAAGAAGTTGGCGAGGGCAATTTCGGCTACTTCCGTCGCCTGTTGCGTCGGACTGATGCTGGTCTCTTTCAACTCAATCGTAAACCAGAACGTACTGCCCATACCCACCGTGGACTCCACGCCAATTTCGCCTTTCATCAGACTCGCCAGTTCTTTCGAAATCGCCAGCCCCAGTCCCGTACCACCAAACGATTTGCGCGACGACGTATCGACCTGGCTGAACGAGTTGAACAGCAGGTTAATGTTTTGGGGCGAAATGCCGATGCCCGAATCCTGAACACCCACCCGAATCCGGTTGAATTTGCCCCGTTTGCTAAGCAGAGTCGCTTCGATTTTGATGGCCCCGTTTTCGGTGAATTTAATCGCGTTGGAGGTCAGATTGGACAATACCTGAAGGAGCCGTGTCTGATCGGCGATGACGAACGTAGGCAGGTCAGGTCCCAAATGATACGTCAGGTCATTGTTTTTGGAGTTGGCCTGCTGCCCGAATAGCGCGATGAGTTTCTCGAAAATTTCCCTGAATGCCACCGGAGCTTCGTGCAGCACCATTTTTCCTGCTTCAATCTTCGATAAGTCCAGAATGTCGTTCAAAATATTCAGCAGCGTTTCCGACGAGCGTTTGACGGTTTTCACGTAGCTGCGCTGTTCCTCGTCTAACTGCGTATCGTTGAGCAGGTCGATCATGCCGATAACACCGTTCATGGGCGTCCGGATTTCGTGGCTCATGTTGGCCAGAAACTGCTCTTTCACCTTTAACGATCGTTCGGCTTCATCTTTGGCTTTTACCAACTCCGCCGACTGTCGTTTAAGCTCCGTGATGTCGCGGGCAAGCACCGCCACCACCGAACTGTTTCCCCGCCCGGCTCCATCATTCAGCATCAGCATGTTGAACATGTATTGCCGCTCGCTGCCATCTTTCCGGCGCATACTGGCCTCGAAGTTGCGCAGACTGCGATTGCGGCCAACCTTGAACATGGCATGACGGATGGCTTCCTCATCAACAAAAAACTTGGTGACTTCCTGCCCCAGCACTTCGTCGGGAGTGTAGCCCATTCGTTTGAAAACCGACGGGCTAATCATTGTAATTCGGCCTTTACGGTCCACACGGGCGTATATGTCCTGCAAATTCTCAAAAATACCCCGGAATTTCTCTTCGCTCTGGCGCGTGGTAATTTCGGCTCGTTTGCGGTTCGTAATGTCGCGGGCAATCCCCGATACTTCGTCGATCACACCGCCCGCCAGTAAAATCGGGTTGAGGTGAAATTCGAGGTATGTTTCGCCTTTGGGCGTTTCAAAAAATAACTCAAAATTCTGCGCAAATCCCCGAAACGCCTGCCGATACCGCTCTTCCAAACGTTTGCGGTTTTCTTCGCCAATCATACGCCAGCCGAGGTCTGCCGCGCTGGTCTGAAGTGACGGGGCTTCGTTTAACTGAAACTCGATCAGCCGGGCGTAGTTTTTATTAAACGAGGTCAATTTCAAGGCTTTATTGACCGACCAGATCAGGTACGTACTGCTATCGAAAATGGCATTCAGCCGGGCGTTCTGCTTGTCTAACCGCGCTTCCGACTGCTTGCGGGCAATGGCCAGCGCGACCTGTCCAGAAATAAATTCCAGCAATTCAAGATCGCGGGGGCCGTAAGTCTGGGCATCATCATACGATTTCACGCCGATGATCCCCGTAATTTCATCACCGATACGTAGCGGAGCCGTGAGCATAACCTGCGGCTGCAACTGTCCGTACAGGTCAATATTCTGTTGCTCAGATAATTGGCGAATGTCTTTTTCGTAGAGAAATAAGGGTTTATTAGCCAGAATGGTATGTTCAATCAGGCCGTTACCCAGTTTCCGCTTCGTAAACCGCATGTTACCGCCAAAATATTCATCAACGTAGTACGGAAAAGACAGATACGTTTTGCTGGCGTCGTAGAGCGCGATAAAGAAGTTGCGGGCGTCGATAATATTGCCTAATTCTTCGTGAATTTTGTGGTAAAATTCGTCCAGATTGGGCGTATTGATCGTCCAGTTAGCAATGCTGTAATACAGTTTCTGGGACTTTTCAGCCCGAATTTTGCCAGTCGTATCATGCAGAATGCAGCGAAAAGCCGTTGGCCGCCCGTTGTCGAACCGGCAGTTGACACTCCCCGACAGAAACAGTGTTTTGCCCGTTTTGGTCCGAAAAACGGTTTCAATATACGGGAGTTTGTCGCCCTGCTGAATTCGTTTGAGCAGACCGAGGGTACTGCTGGCGTAGTCGGGATGGAGTACGTCACGCAGGTTCAGGGCCGAAATTTCATCGGAGCTGTAGCCTAAGGCTTCGCGCCACGCCCGGTTTACAAAAATAAACTTGCCATCGAGGGTCAGCAGTTGAATCAGATCGGAGGTGTTATCCACCAGATCCTGCAACTGCGCGTTGGTATTCGACAAGGCCGAAGCAACGCGTCGTTTGTTGGTTACGTCTTCGCCAATGATCGTGAACGACGAAACATGACCATCAACGCCGTTGATAATGAACGAGTTGAGTTGTACACTCCGCGACGCGCCGGACCGGGCCAGCAGCATAATTTCTTTTTGTTCGGGAAAACCCCCTTTGCTCAATGCTTCTTCGAACTCGGATTCGAGTCGGGCACGGTCGGCGGGCGGGATAAAAACGTCGAAAAAGTTTTTGCCGACGATTTCGTCAGGCTGCCAGGCCGTAACTCGGTATGTGTATGGGTTGGCATAACTGAGTGTGCCGTCGCGTTCGATGGTCAGGCCAACTAAGTTGAGTTGGTCAACCGTTTGCCGAACGTCGAACGCAGGCAGCGTATCAGCTACGGCTACGTCGGTACGTTCATGGTGCAGCCGTTGAATTTCGGCCACTAATTCATCTTTGGTTTTGGCGGACCAGCGCATGGAATAAGTCGGTGAGTGGGTAAACGGCCGGACAGATTGATCGTCCGACCGTCTGACTGTTTAAATTTACAAAAATTGTTGGGTTTCGGGTAGTGCCGAACACAATGCAGAGAACGGAATTACTTTGTAAGACTATTTTTCGTTGCCAAAGTATTGCTTACTTTGCTACGTCTCCTTTATTAACTATGCTGAAACGATCAATCTGTCTGTTTGGATTACTGACTCTGCTGGCTTGTGAGCCGTTCGATCTGACGAAAAAGAACTTCCCCGTCTGCGCGACGCCCTCCGCTGAAATCGGCTATACGGTGGGGCAGTTGGACGTTACGTTTTTTGTCGATAAACCGCAGGGCGACATTGGCGTCGCGGGCTGGGACCCCGGCGATGGTAAGGGTAGAAACCGCGTTGGCACTCGTGTAACGTACATTTACGACCAGGCAGGCACATACACGGTTACGCTCGTGCTTGTAAACTCGTGCGATGATAAATTTACGGTTACCCGCCAAATTACCGTCCGTAACTAACCCATGAAGCGCTTATTTCTCACTTTTTCTCTATGCATCGCATGGGCTGTGTCGGGCCAGGCGCAGGAGCGTGTTCGTAACGTTCGGGTGCGGGCCGTCGATTCGTCGCAACTCGAAATTCAGTACGATCTGATCAATGCCCGGCCCGGCGATTCTGTTTTTTTTGAAGTAAGGAGCCGGTTGCGCGGTATGCTGCAAATCCTGCCCGAATTCGTTCGGGGCGACGTTGGCACGCGTATCACAGCCGGGGCGGGCCGACGTATTGTCTGGAGTGCATTGGCGAATGGTCACTCGCTCAACGAAGAGGTGCAGGCAAAGGTATTGGTGAAAACGGGTGTATTCTCTTCGACAGATCAGCCCACCCCAACCGAGCCGACGGTCGTACAGAAGCCTACCGTCCAAGCACCCGCTACACCTATACCGGAGGCTGTTCCGCCCAAACCAACCCGCAGCGAACCCGTTGTTGCTACCCAGCCGAAGCCCTCCGCGCCGGTTGCCGAACCAGTGGAAGTGCAGAAACCCGCCCCAACATCAAGGAGGCCCAGACGTGGCCGACCGGTTGTTGTTCTGGCTGATACCGTTGCCACGCCAACTCCGCCAGTGGTAGTGTCGGTGCCGCAACCGCAGCAACCCGCTCCCCGGCCTGAGCCAACGGTTGAGCCGACAAGACCCAGCCCAACACCCGCGCCTGGTGAGCCAGTAACCGTTCGGCGAAGATACGCTGGTCCTGCCTGGGCACTGCTATCGGCGGTGGCGCCGGGAATGGGCAATGTTTTTGTGCAAACGCCCAAACCCAAAATCGGCCTGCGACCGTTATTAACCGTAGGTTGTTATGGGTTGCTGATCTACGGACTTTCGGAGCGGCAGAAGGCACAGGATACGTATGCTATTTATGAACAGCAGAAAAATATGACGGCGGGCGAACCGTATTATCAAACGGCCAACGGCCATCATCACCGCTATTTTCTGGCCACGCGCGGTGCGATTGTCATTGCGGCAGCCGATGTCATTCTAACGTTTATGCGGGGCGTACGTAACAGTAAGGCGCAGAAAGAAAGCACTCGTTATCAGTCGATTATGTTACGTCCCGGTATTCAGGCTGGACAGCCAACGGCTGTGTTAACGTTTAAACTTTGAATTGTGTAAGTAGAGATGCGACCCTTCGCGTCTCCTGACCGGATGGTATTGCCGGATGTTTTTGCTGACGAGAATGAGACGCGAAGGGTCGCGTCTCTACATAATACCACAAACCTATGCGCTTACTCCTGACAATCAGCTTTGTCGTCCTCATCTCAGATAGCGGTTTTGCGCAGTCGGCGGGGCGACGCCCGAAAGTTGCTATTTTTTCGGCCTCCAGCGAATGGACGAAAGTGACCCTGAAACCAACGCCCCGGCTTTCCGCGAGTCGTGCCGCAACATCTTCGTCGGCCGCTGCACCGATGGCTGATGGTGGTTTTCAGCCTGCCTTCACCGGCGACTTTGCCACCAATCGAAACGGCTGGAAAGCGGGCAATCAGGGTGATTATTATTACCAGATCGGCATGGGTCGGTACAGCATTCGCAAACGGAATGTGAACACGCAGAAGGTAGCGTTGAGCAGCGTAGCCCTGCCCACGAACATTAACCTGAACCGGGCCGACTTTTTCACGATAAAAGTCGATGTTCTGGCCGATTCGGGACGAGTACCCACGGGCGGACTACTGTTTGGCGTGCTGGATTCACTGAATTACTGCGCTTTTAGGACGAATGGCAAAGGCGAAGTATCCATTATCCGGGTAGCCAACGGCCAAACCTTCAGCGACTATATGCCCGGCGATTTTTTTGCGCCCGGCGTACCAGTCGATAAAAACCGCAACCGGCTTATTATCCGACGAAAAGGCGACGCGTTGCATTTTTACGTCAATGAGCAGGAAATCCGCAGCAGCCCGTACCCATTCAAAATGTTGTCGGGCAATGGAATTGGCTTGACCTCATCGGCTTACTGGACTTCGTTTCAGAGGCTAAGTGTGACGCTGGGACCGTAGTTCTGCATAACTCTTTCGGAATTATTTCGTTATTTAGGGCATCTGCAATTTTCCGAAACACCGGTTGCCCACTATTGATCACTCCGGTATGAATAATCCAGATAAAACCACATAAACATCAGATTACTATGGCAAAGAGTCAGAACGCCCAGAAAAGCGAAAAAAAGGAACCCGCGAAAACTCCGAAAGAGAAAAAAGAGGAGAAGCGCGAAAAGAAAGCAAAAAAGGGTTAATCAAAAATCCCCG
>JANPJE010000378.1:0-11676 GCA_031425355.1 Spirosoma sp.
GGGTGCTTCGTAGTTTCCACGCATCTGAACGTCCGTATTTTTCAGGACGGTAAAGCGGGATGTCAGCCGCGTAAACCAGCTATACGTATCACTTTGGTAGCTGGCATCCAGATTCCCGCCGTTGGTCACGGCTCGAAAAAAGTTGACGCTGCCGTCGAGTTTCCACCATTTATACAAGGCGTATGATCCCGTAAATTCGGCCCCGTACGAGTCTTCCGTTGCTAAGTTTTCGGGGCGGGTGTTCGAGTTTCCCTGCTCATCGACCCGCCGAATCCGGATAATTTTTCCGGCCGTGTGCCGGTAGTAAATCGACGAACTCATCGACCCTTTCTCTACGTATTTGATATGCCCGATTTCAAACGCATTTGTGAATTCAGGGTTCAGATCGGGGTTGCCGCTGAAAAAATTGCGGTTGTCGCTGAAGGTCATAAATGGACTCAAATCATTGTATTGCGGCCGGCGAACCCGTCGGCTGTAACTGAGTTGCAACGCATGCTGGCGCGGCAGATCATACGTAGCGTGTATGCTCGGAAACAGGTTGGCGTAGCTGCGGGGATTAACGTCATTAGTTTGTTTGAGCGTTGTTGTTACGTCGGTCCACTCGGCCCGTAACCCTGCCTGATAGGAGAATTTCCGAACTTTGTTGCCCACGATTCCGTACAGCGCATTGATTTTTTCGACGTACAGAAAATCGTTGGTCAGGCCGGGCAGGGGCGTCCAGGTGTTGTCCGAATTCTGCTGCGTAACGCTGTAATCGTTAGTCATATCCCGCGAGCTAAGGCGCAGCCCACCTTCCAGTTTACCGTCTTTTCGGAAGGGTTGTACGTAATCGATCTGCACCAGAATCTGCTTCTCGGTTTCGTCGTTGATGGCCCGTTGGAGAATGGCCGGAATAGCCGACGGATTGCCGTCGGGCAGAATCGTTTTTTGCGCAAAAAACTGGTCTGATTTTTCCCAGTTGTCGAGGTAGCGAACGTCGGCGGTGAGTTCGTGACCTTCGCGGGAAAACGTCTTTTTATAACTCAGCACGTACTCTGAATTGGGTTCAGTCTCGGTTTCATCCTGCGTCCGGTTCGTTGTGCTTTGCAGGATGCTGGTGTTGGGCGTGTAGTCTAAATACTGAATATCGGTAAAGCGTTTTCCTTTGCTGAGCCGCCAGGTGTAGGAAGCTGTCAGGCTACTTTTAGGCGTCAGAAAAAAGTCGATACCGGCGCGGGCATTGTTGTTTTGCCCTCTCAACGTATTGGCCGCGCTTTGCCGATAGATAAACGTCGTGTCGTTGGCATACACCTCCTGATACAGCGAACTGCGACCGGGCGTATTGCGGAAGGCAGCCGTGTAATTGACGAAGAAATTAAGGTTTTTACGTCGGTAGTTGATATTGGCTGCTGCGCCAAAATTACTCGGGTAGCCCGTTATTACGTCGAACGAGCCATTAAATCCCTCCTTCCGCTCTTTTTTCAGAACGATGTTAATGATGCCGCCCATCCCTTCGGCTTCGTAACGGGCCGATGGGTTTGTAATGACTTCGACCCGTTCAATCATGCTGCCCTGTAGCTGTTGCAGGCCACTCCCACCCTTGAAACTTACCAGACCCGAAGGCTTTCCGTCGATCAGAATACGGACGCTGTTACTCCCGCGCAGACTCACATTGCCGTCGCCATCTACCGCCACTGACGGGATATTTTTCAGAATATCGGATGCTGTCCCACCAGCGTTTGCGAGGTCCTTGCCGACGTTGAATATTCGTTTGTCCAGAGCTAACTCCATCTGGCTTTTTTCACCCACGACCACCACTTCATCCAGCCGTTTGGCATTCGCAACCAGCATAACCGTGCCCATCTGTTTATCCTGACCATCGACGGTTACGGCCGGAATGAGCTTGTCCCGATAGGATAGCGCACTGATTTTCAGGTAGTATTGGCCGGAAGCGGTTTGCACCGCGAACACCCCTGATTCATCAGCAACCGCGCCAGTTACCAGTACAGAATCGGCGGTTCGGTGCAGGGCGACCGTAGCAAAAGGAACTGGTGCTTTGTTGGCATCGGCCAGTGTGCCGCGTATCCAGGTTTGGCCCTGCGTTGTACTCGTTTGGGCAAGCGCCAGCGTCGCGAGGAAGGTATTGAATAGAAAAACAAGGCCGATAGACGTTCGATTCATCGTTGAGTAATGCGAATAAAGCCGCTTGATTGAGACCGTTTGGGCGTGACTATTGACACGGTTGAGAACACGAAAAGACACGGACACGGCTCATCTACCAGTATTCGTTTCGTTTTTCTGATAAGCTATTTGAAAATACCCCTGTAGGTAGATTCTGCGGGACGTTGACTTGTTGGCGGTGGTATTGTTCGTATTCCGATAATCTGAAGCAACTCACTTATTCTAAAATGGTTAATCTGTTCCGACTGAAACGACTGACAGCCGTTGGTCTGTTTATTTCTCTGACGGCTTTCACCGCTGCCGACCCAAACGTTTTCTCGCCCGATTACATCAAAAGCACTATGCTGAAGGCAGTCGACTGGCAACTGAAACACCCCAAACACAAAACCACCGACTGGACCAACGGAGCGTTTTACGCGGGCGTATTTGCGGCTTACGAAACCACCAAGTCGCCGGTCATTCTCGACTCGCTGATGGCTATGGGCGAACGTACCGGCTGGCAACCCGGCAACCGCTACGACCATGCCGACGACATAGCCATCTGCCAGACGTATATCAACCTCTACCGGATTAAAAAAGACCGCCGAATGATTCAGCCCACCATCGACTCCGTTCAGAAAATGAGCCGTGTACCGGGTAAGGAGGTTAAGGATCACGGCATTACGTGGTGGTGGTGCGACGCGCTCTTTATGGCTCCGCCCGTGCTGGGCCAGTTAAGTAAAACGCTGAAAGACCCGTCCTACCTCGCGCTGAACGACTCCCTGTTCAAACAAACGTATAAGCTGCTTTACAACGAAGAGGAACATCTGTTTGCCCGCGATGCGTCGTACCTCTGGAACGCAGCGGGCGAAGGAAAGCGCGAAAGCAACGGCAAAAAACTGTTCTGGTCGCGGGGGAACGGCTGGGTAATGGGTGGGCTGGTGTTGCTCTTGCAGGAGCTGCCCGCCAAACATCCGTCGCGCAACTGGTACGTAACGCTTTATAAACAAATGAGCGCGCGGCTACTTGCCTTGCAGCAGGCCGATGGGTTATGGCGGTCCAGCCTTCTCGATCCGGAGGCTTATCCGGGTGGCGAAGGCAGCGGTTCGGGCTTCGATTGTTACGCGCTGGCCTGGGGAATCAATCAGGGAATTTTGGACAAGAAGACGTATCAACCCGCCGTTCAAAAAGCGTGGGTAGGCCTTAATACGCTGGTTTCGCCGGAGGGACGCGTCGGCTGGGTGCAGCCCATTGGCGCGGACCCACGGCGCAACTTTACCGCCGACAGTTGGGAAGTGTACGGCACCGGCGCGTATCTTTTGGCGGGGTCGGAGGTGATTAAGATGAAGGATTTGGTGAAGCGGTAAAGCAAGGTAATCGCGCACATTTATTAACCACAGAGAACACAAAGAAAAAACTCTGTGTTCTCTGTGCCGCAATGGCGGACCACTCTGTGGTTAATAATCCTTTTTGCTTAGCCGGTTTTCAGGCAATAAGCTATTGAAATAGAAAGTAATCGTAGATGGTTCGGGTCACTTCAGCAATGGCCCGTTCGCGCAGGGGGCCGCCTTTTTTGGCCGACTTCACAAAGACCGAAATAGCTACGTGTCCTGCATCGCCCGGCAATGTAATGATCCCTACATCGCTGGCCGTCAGGCCAAGTGTGCCGGTTTTGTGCAGTATTTCGGTGTCGGGTGGCAGTGCTCCTTTTAAGCGGGCAGCCCCGGTTTCGCAGCGTTTCATAATGTCGAGCATCAGGGCTTTGCTATCCGGTTTGAGAACGGGCTGCGTGTACAGTTTTGTCAGCAGCAATGTCATCGCTTCGGGGGTCGATGTGTCCCGAATATCATTTTCAAAGGCTTCGTAAAAAGGCTCCCGGTTAACGCCCCGGCTTAGTTTTGCCAGCGAATCGTAGCGGGCGGGCGACCACGCCTGACTCATGTCCATCGGTATGCCCACGCAATCGGCAATGAGCCACGCGGTGGGGCGATTGACCTGTAATCCATCAATGCCCAGCCGTTTCATACAGGCATTTACGGCATCGGGTCCACCGGCCACACGCAGACAAAGATCCGTCGCGCTGTTGTCGCTGATGAGCAGCATCAGTTCCAGCAAGCTCCTGACAGACAGCAAAATACCGGGATTGGTACTGTTAGGCCAGTTGAATCGCTCAGACAGCATTCCACTGCCCGGATGCAGGTCATTTTTGGTAATCGGTATGAGTTGATCGAGCGTTACGTTGCCGCTATCGACACGGCTTAGCAACTGGGTCGCAATGGCGACTTTATACGCACTGGCCATCGGAAATCGCTCCTGACCATTTTGCACGATGGTTTTCCCGCTCTCGATGTGGGTGGCGCAGATGCCGACTTTGCCACCGGAAATCGCCGATAATCGTAGTAATTCCTGCTCAAGTCGGGCGGGCACAACGAAAACGGGCTGGGGAGCCACAGCGTTGCTGATTTTCTTTTTTTGGGCGAACGCCGGGAAGACGCAACAGAAAAAGGCGATGGCAATCCAGTGTATACGTATCGTCATGAACAGGTTGTTTACTTGTGGGCAGATGATTATTTCCGGGGCATGGCGGCTGTCATGGTCATTTCCACGCTGGAGCCGAACACCAATCGAGCCACGCCCACCGTCGTTCGGGCCGGGTACGAACCCTCTTTGAAAAACTGTTTGTAAACGGCGTTCATCTTCGCAAAGTCGTCCATGTTGCTCAAATAAACTGTTACGCTCACCACATCGTCGAGCGAAGCCCCGGCGTCTTCCAGAACCGATTTTATGTTCTGAATGGTTTGCGTGGTTTCGGCTTCAACTCCGCCCGCCACTAACTTGCCCGTTTTGGGGTCAGTTCCCACCTGCCCCGACACGAACAGCAACCCATTGCTGATGACGCCCGGACTGAATGGGTAAGCGGTCGGTGGCGCGTTTCGGGGTTTGACAATCTGCTTGTTCTGCCCGAAAGCAAAAGCATACGTACCAAGAACAAGCAGGCAGAGTAGCGTAATTTTCATACGGTGTTCGGTTGAATGGGGTTAAACAACATCCGTTCCAATGGTTCGTGAGGCCACTGGAACGGATGTGAGGTTCAATAAACATTAAATCTCCGAGTAAGCGGTCGGATGGAGCAAATAAATATCCGCCCGCAAAAAATTATGGGCGTACTCGGGTTTTGCATTCAGGGCTTTCCAGCCAGCATCGGCACTGAACGCTTTCCAGTGAGCGTCACGTTCGGCTTTATTTTCAAATGAGGTCATATACATCATACTCGGCAACTTGGCACCGGCCTTCACCTGACCACAAAATATGGTGTTGAAACCCAGCCGTTTGAAAATATCCAGTTCGCCATTATTGAACTGGCTGATTTTATTCTCGTGCAGTTTTTCGGTGGCCGCTTCGTAGTTCCGCAGTTCGTAAATGCGCTCCGACGCAGGCGATGTCAACTTTGGCATAACCAACGACGGCATTCCGGCAAATGACTCCATCAACACCGACTCGAACCGACTGAAAATCGGATTATTGAACTCGGTATTGATGTAATCCTGTCCGGCGGCAGCGTACTGACTGTCTTTCGCCAGCCGGTCGGGCAGACTTATAAACTGCTCCAGCGACTTGAACGGAATCAGGACATACACCAATGAATCGGCCTGGGTGGCGGGGGTAAAAACACCTACTTTACTAATGCCCGCACGGTGCAGCGCGGGCAGATACGCCTGTTTCAGATACGTTTCCAGTCGGCCCTTCTGGTTGTCGTCTTTCAGATGATAGATTTTGAGCTGATAAAATTCCCGTTTAGGCGCGGCCCCAACTGAGAGGCTGACACAAAGGGCTAACAGCACAGGAATGAACAAACTTTGGGTTTTGCGATTGCTGAGCATACTGTAGACTAAAAAATTGGTTGTGTTTAGCAAAGCACATTCTCCCGAAAAACTCATACTGCCCGGCACAAAATTTCTTCCGATAGCCTAACCTTACTAATCTATTCTGGCCATTTCGGTTATTGCTATCGACAGTAGCATTACCGTACGGTCAACTTTATCTGCTGACTTGCAACGTAATACGGCGAATATCGTCCTTATCTTAACCTACGCTCATGCCACAGAACATGCTATTTTTTATTGCTGCCAGGCCCAGCTACAAGTTCCTTCTGCCTATCTGTCTGGCTCTGTTTTGCCTGCCGGTACTGGCACAATCGCGGAGCAAACAATTGCAGGATGCATTGCCTTCGATGATGGACAGCACCAATACGCCGGGCTTGTCAATTGCCCTGATCGAGAACGGCAACGTGACCTGGAGTGGCGGGTTGGGCGTCAAAAATAAGGCAACACAGGAGCCGGTTTCTACCGGGACAATCTTCCGGGGGGCTTCGTTAGGCAAGCCCCTTTTTGCGTACGCAGTGCTCAAACTCAGTGAGCAGGGTAAACTTGCGTTAGACACTCCGCTGGTGAGTTATGTTCCGCCCTCGTACATCGAAACTCACTTCCTGAAGAGTCCGATGAGCGACGAGCGGATAAAGCTCATAACGACTCGTATGGTATTAAATCATACCAGTGGCTTACCAAACTGGCGTTCTGAGGGCAAGCCCTTAACGACAATGTTCAAACCCGGCAGCCGGTACAGTTATTCGGGAGAGGGTTATTATTTCTTACAACAGGTGGTCGAATATCTGGTAAAAGAACCCGTTGAATCGTTCATGCAGCGGACTCTGTTCAAACCATTGGGCATGAACCACACCAGTTATGCGTATCAACCTGCCGACTCCCTTCAGTACGCCCACTCGTACGATATGAGCGGCAAACGCATAGCTGATGAACCGGAAACCATTAACGTAGCACACACACTACGAACGACAGCCGACGACTACGCCCGCTTTATCGTTGCAGCCATGATGAAGCCAAGGGCAACCGGACAAACGTTATTAAGCTCACCGGTTCAAACGGATATATGTCAGCCGGGGCGGGTTTCCTGGGGATTGGGGATGGCCGTGCAGCACACCGCAAATGGGGACCTGTTTTGCCAGTGGGCCAAAAGTCCGACCGCCAGCGGTTATGTTATTGGTTCAATGGACAAAAAAACAGCCCTTGTGTACTTTGTCAATGTCGCCAACCAAGGATTACGAATCGCCGAACGGGTAGTCAAATTAGGTCTGAACTATGATGATCCTTTGTTCTCCTGTTTTGGCGTACGACCGTATAATGCCCGACAGTGACGACAGACAAATGGGTTAGTAGTTTTCACCAAAAAACTGTTGTATTCCTCGCGCTGCACTAAAAAGCCCACCAGACCCGCAACCAATTCATTCCCAACGATCTAAACCCAATAATTTTTTGCCTAACGGAGAAAGTTCGGCGGCTTGGTATCGGGTTTTTTCCCAGTTGCGGGGGTCGCCGGGGAACGCGTATCCTTCGGGAGCCTGCCGCTCGCGCCAGGACGTAACGCGCCACTGCCGCAGCGCTTCGTTGTCTTCTTCGGCGGGCATCATAGAAATGTATTGGGCTATCCTCACCTTATTTTCCGACAGGTTCGGGCGGATGCCATGCGGCTGTGTGCTGTTGAAAATGAGCAGGTCGCCCGCTTCCATCTTCACTTTCACAAGGTCAAAACCAGTCGCATCGGGCTTGAAACGGTCGCGGTCGGCAGGCTGGGTCAGTTTCCACGTATCGTAGGTCCGATAGAGTTCGGGAATGCACTGAAAACCGCCCATATTTTCGTCCGTCTGGTCGGCCAGAGCCAGCACACCCTGCACATTTTGCGGACGAGTTTCGGGGTCATAATCCCAGTGTATAAATCCTTTGAATTCATGGCCGGGCCGAACGGGGAAGTTCAGATTAGCCCGGTCGATGGTTACCCACAGCTTTTCGGTTCCCCAAATATCCACGAAGGCATCGTACACCCGCTGCGTCTGGCGGTTATCCCACTCATACTGATGGTTATAGAGTTCGACCATACCGCTATTGGTCAGTTCCTTCATCTTCATTTCGGCGCGGGGTGGCGCATACCAGGTGGCGGGGTCAGCAGGGTCTTTCTCGTCAAATTCCCACAAAAATTCGGCGAGTCGCTGGGCCTGTTCTTTCGGCACGGCCTGTTTGATAACGATGTAGCCATTGTGTTTCCAGAATTGCCAGTCATCTTCCGACAAGACACGTAGCGGCTCGCGCGTTCCGTCGGCACGGATTGGGCGGTCGTTCAGCTTGATCTTACTGCTGGTAGCCGTGGACGGATTTCCCGGAATATCCTTATGCGCGTTGTCGGGAACCATCGTTGGGGTCATTGCGGCAGGCGTTTTTGCGGGCGGCATCGTTTCCATAAATTATTAGGCTTTTTTGATGATTTTATTGAAACAAAGTTAGCTAACCGTACTCCCTCATTTCCACAACAATGCTATCTGCTTTTTGCACTATATTGCTCTTCCATCCGTGTATAGTCTTTAATTATGGTGAATTTGATAAAAACGGTGATACAGATCGGACCGCCGAAGCGGACGCACGGAGAAAAACGGAGATACACAAAGAAAAGAACTTCAGTAAATCCTCTGTGCATCCGCTTCGACGGTTCGATCTGTGTTAATACTCCTTTCTTATGAAAATAGCTTTAGAGCAGATCAGCCCCGATGTCGATAGTTCGTTTCATATTCTGGAAACACCCCGGTTAAACGACGTTTTTCTGTGGCACTACCATCCAGAATATGAGATTGTGTACATCACCGGCACGAATGGAACCCGGCACGTGGGCGACCATATTTCGCGTTACGAAGGGGCTGATCTGGTTTTTATAGGGCCAAATATTCCGCACCTAAATTTCGACTACGGCGTAAAAACCGATCACCGGAAAGTTGTTGTTCAACTGAAAGAAACGTTTCTGGGCAATGTATTTGGTCAGGCCCCGGAGTTTGCGGCCATCGCCCGGTTGTTCGAGAAGGCGCGGGAAGGCGTTTCGTTTCATGGCGAAACCCGGCGGGTGGTGGGCGAAAAGCTTGAAATACTGCCGTCTCTCCCACCCTTTCAGCGCCTGCTGGCCCTGCTCACCATTTTTCAGCAGTTAGCCACAAGCGAAGACGTAACGGCTTTGCATGGCAAGCCCGTCACCAACGCCTACAACCTGAGTGAGCAACAGCGGCTAAAACGGTTGCAGCAGTTTATCGAAGAGAATTACCAGCGCAAAATTGACATTGACGAAGCAGCGGCTGTCACCAACCTGACCTTATCGGCTTTTTGTCGCTACGTCAAGCGCATGACCCGCCTGACATTCACGCAGTTTCTGAATCAGTATCGCATCAATCAGTCGCAAAAGCTGCTGCTCCTCGACCACACCGTAACCGAAGCCTGTTTTGCCAGTGGCTTTGAGAGTTTGTCGTATTTCAACAAGATTTTCCGGCGCGTAACGGGCGAGAATCCGCTCTACTTCAAGAAGCGGCATCGCACCTGACGAGCACTTTATTCGGGCATCTTCGTTCGTATTTGGGTAGTCAGTTTTACGTTTCATCCATCTGCCGACAGGCCACTCTCTACTAAACTAAACGTTTGCGCGTCGCAGTCAATTTGGGCCTGAACGCCGTATGGCAGCGTGAATGTTGGCGAGGTGTGCCCAAAATCCATACCGCTGATTATCGGTAAGTGGTTCAGCCCCTGCTCCTCCCGAACGACCGTAAGCAGTGCCTGATCATATTCGTGGGCATACTGATTATGATACGGTCGCCCCAGAATGATACCGTTGAGTTTAGCCAGAATGCCCTGTGCCGCATAATTTCTCAGTATCCAGACCAGTTGCTGAGGGCGCACCAGAGGTTCAGTGCCCGTGTCAAACTCAGCCGTTTCCAGAAACAGAATAGCCTTATCCCAGGCCTCCAGTGGGGGCCAGTAATCGGTGCCTTTCAGAAATTCCAAAACCTCAACGCATCCCCCCAGCAAGTGACCCTCCGTTTGTCCCCGGCCCTGCAAAAAACGCCAGCCTGTCGGAGGGGTTAGCGGCCGTACGCGCTGCTGATTGGTGGCGTCGGTCCAGTCCAGAAATTCCGAGGTCCAGCCACCGGCGTTGGGCACGATAACGCCAGCCGGTTCGACGGAAAACAAAGTACGACGCAGGTCGTCAACCTGATAAGCATGCATCCCGCCGTTCTCGGCGAATCCTCCCATCAACGACGTACCATAAAATGAGGTTAATCCGGCCCGATAGCAAGCCATGTGCGCGACCGTTGTATCAGACATTCCCAGAAAAATTTTGGGATTACTCCGAATGACGGCCAAATCAAGGAAGGGCAGAATCCGAATGCTGTCGTCACCGCCAATTGTTGAGATAATGCCCTTGATCTGTGAATCGGCAAAGGCTTCCATCAAGTCCTCTGCCCGTGCCTGCGGATTTCGGTTGAGCCACTCAGCCGACCGCAGGGCGTGGCGGGTTTCAACGACCCGAACGCCAAACGTCTCTTCTAACTGCGACTTCCCAACCTGGTAGCGATTGGGAAATGCCCCCGCTCCACCAAAGGAGAGCGAAATGGCCGCAACGGTGTCGCCGGGGTAGAGTGGTTGAGATTTACGCATGAGCGGGTTGTTTCATCCGTTCGTAATACGGTTAAAAAGTTATCGTGCGAAGGGTCTATTCTAATAAATTGAGTCTTAAGTCCTAATGTACAAAAACACGGCGTGAGAATTTCTTAAAAGTGGCGGTTGTTTCGCAACAGGCCGCTTCGCCCGATTTAATAACCATGACCTTCGCCCGTATTTGCGTAGTTTTACGCTATAGATACAGTATTATCGGGTCAAACCGGTGCCATTACCTTTTACGCGCGTCCGGTTTTAACCCGGCAATTAGAAAGTACAGTACATGTCTGAGCAAACGCCTTTGATTTTAGTGACGAACGACGACGGCATTACGGCCCCCGGCATTCGCACGCTTGTTGAGTTGATGAAACAGTTGGGTTCGGTGGTTGTGGTGGCTCCCAATAGCCCGCAATCGGGGATGGGTCACGCCATCACCATAGCCAGTCCACTGCGACTTTACCCGTCGGATATTTTTGGTGATGTTCCCGCTTACGAATGTTCGGGCACCCCCGCCGACTGTGTTAAGTTGGCCAAGCACCACGTACTGAAAGACCGCTCACCCGATTTAGTCGTTAGCGGCATCAATCACGGCAGCAATTCGGCCATCAGTATCTTGTATTCGGGTACGATGTCGGCGGCTATCGAAGCAGCCATCGAAGGCATTCCGGCAATCGGTTTTTCGCTGGGCGATTTCACCCGGCAACCCGATTTCTCGCACACGCATGAGCACATTCTGACCATTGCCCGCAACGTACTGGAGCGCGGTATTGAGCGCGGAACGGCACTGAACGTAAACTTTCCGGCCCGCTCCGCCGAGCCGCTGAACGGCATCCGGATTTGTCGGCAGGCCAATGCCAAATGGCAGGAGGTTTTTGATGAACGACGTGACCCGCACGGTCGCCGGTATTTCTGGCTGGCCGGTGATTTCGTTAACTTCGACACCCACGCCGAGGATACGGACGAGTACGCACTGTCGCAGAATTTTACATCCATCGTG
>JANPJE010000379.1:0-9761 GCA_031425355.1 Spirosoma sp.
CAACCCAATATTCGCCAGCAACTGCCCCCGGTTATTGGTAAAATAATTACGGATCAACCGCCCGAAGCGGGATATAGAAAAGGTCTGGTTCATGCGTTGGTGAGGGTTGAGGTGGACGAAAACAACTGCTTGATACGTTCCGGCTCGGCTTGTACGGCGTTGAAAAGCCGCTCTAAATCCAATCGACTGGGTTCGCCCATCGGATTCTCAGCCACAATGGCATACCCGCCAACGGCTCGCTCGGAGTACAGAATCCGGCGACCGGTTTCCAGTTCCGGCGTTAAGCCAAACCACAACTTCGCCGTGATTTCCTCCACGCTGGCTTTCAGGGCGACGGTCATGTGTGAGCGCGACCGCTCGGCCAGTATCACAATCGGGTCGATGAGTGCTTCGAGATCACGGACCTGGTGCGTTGAAATGACGACTGTCCGGTTTTCATTGACAGTCCCGGCCACCAACCGCCGAAACTGACTCTTGGACGGAATGTCCAAGCCATTGGTCGGCTCGTCCATCAGCAATACTGCCGTATTGGTTGCCAGCCCAAAACCAATGAGCACTTTCTTTTTTTGCCCATACGACAACTCGTTTAGTTTCTGATCGTCGGTGAGGCCAAATTCGCGAACGTAACGAGCCATCTGCTCCCGGTCGAATCGGGGATAGAATGGCGCGTTGCTGTTCACAAATTGCCGGATGCGAACGGGCGGCAGGTAAAATTCTTCGGGCACCAGGAACAGATCTTCCAGAAAAGCCGGTTTTCGGTCGGCGGGTACGTATTGACCTACCTGAATCTGGCCTGATTTGGGGTACAGCAACCCTGACAGCAGTCGAAGTAACGTTGATTTTCCGGCCCCATTTGGCCCCAGCAGACCATAAATACTACCGGGCGAAAGTGTCAGATTCAATCCCTCGTATAGAGGCTTACCGCGCTGATAGCCAAACGACACATTGCGTAATTCAATCATACCTGTAACGCGTTATAGTGTATTAGATAAACAGTACACTGCAATAGTAAGCACCGGACTGTATACGAGTCAAGTTTTTAACTAAAATTAATTTTCAGCGCAGAAAAAAAGCCACCTAACATGAGTGGCTTTCCGTCAATTAACATACAAACGCTGGCGGTATTATCGAATTTTTTGAACTATAACCACGCGTCAGTTGCCTGATTTGACTGATTTTTTCCGGGCTTTAACTGTTGAAGCACTCGTTCGGGTACTGCTTTGGGCATCGACCTTCGTTGTTCGGTTTGGCGCACTACCGGCGGCCTGTTGCTGATCATTTGTCAAACCAGTGCCTACAGAAGCCCCATGTGCACCAAGGTTGGGGTTGTCAGCCGACGAATTTGATTGACCGGCGTTCGTCGATGAATTGGCCCCGGCGTTTCCCGTAGCGGTTTTATTCCCGGCCGCACGTCGGGGTTGTTGCTGGGCGAGGGCTGTTCCGGCGAGGAGTAGGGTCAGGGCAAGGGTTGCGAGTGACTTTGTCATGTGTCTATTTCTGTTAACGTGAGCAATACAACACACAACTCCACTCGCCATCAGTAGGTTTACATAGATCTAAAAAACGATTGACCACAGAGCTTTTCCGTAGTCTCTGTGGTCAATCGTTTTTTAGTAATTTCTTACGCAGCGACTTTAAACTCCGATGTCAGGTGGAACGTAACGTCGGGGTTGTTTTGCTGATTCATCCGCAGCATCCAGTCCGATTCGGCCAGAAAAACCGGATTCTGATCTTTATCATACGCAATCTGATTGCCTTTCAGCCGGATAAACTCGGTTAATTTGACCGGATTTTCGGCAGTGATCCAGCACGCTTTCGTATAGTTCAGCGGTACCCAACGGCATTTGGCTCCGTATTCATTTTCGAGCCGGTACTGAATGACTTCAAACTGAAGCTCACCTACCGTACCGACAATTTTGCGATTCCCCAATTCGAGCGTGAACAGTTGCGCCACGCCTTCATCGGTCAACTGCTGAATACCTTTATCTAATTGCTTCGACTTCATGGGGTCGAGGTTGACGAGTTCTTTGAAAATTTCGGGCGAGAAACTCGGAATTCCCTGAAACTGCAATTCTTCGCCTTCCGTCAGCGTATCGCCAATTTTGAACGTACCGGTGTCATAAAGTCCCACTACGTCTCCGGGGAACCCTTCTTCCACCAAACTTTTGCTGTCGGCCATAAAGCTGAACGGGCTGGCAAACCGCACATTTTTATCCAATCGGGTATGGTGATAAAACTTATTTCGCTCGAACATACCCGAACAAATTCGCAGAAACGCTATCCGGTCGCGGTGGCGCGGGTCCAGATTGGCGTGGATTTTAAAGATAAAGCCGCTGAAGTTTTTCTCGCCGGGCAGCACTTCACGTTTGTCCGTTGGTCGGGCGATGGGCTCGGGAGAGATGCCGCAAAAACCTTCGAGTAATTCTTTAACGCCGAAGTTATTAACCGCCGAACCGAAGAATACGGGAGCCAGTTTACCGTCTAAATACGCCTGCCGGTCGAAGCTGTCATAGACGCCATCAATCAGTTCAACGTCTTCGCGAAGCTGCGCTGCATCACGCGCACCTACTTTCTGATCGAGCAGGTCGTCGGCGAGGTCGATGGGCAGTACGTCGGCTTCAACTTTAGTTTTGTTGGCTTTAAAGAAATATAACTTATTCTCGATCAGGCTGTATACGCCTTTAAAATCCGACCCCATATTAACGGGCCAGGTCATGGGCCGAACGCGAATGTTCAGCTTTTCTTCAAGTTCGTCGAGGAGGTCAAATGGGTTACGCCCTTCGCGGTCCATCTTGTTAATAAAAATAATAACCGGCGTGTCGCGCATCCGGCAAACTTCCATCAGCCGCTCGGTTTGCTCCTCCACGCCTTTCACGCAGTCGATCACCAGAATAACGCTGTCAACAGCAGTCAATGTCCGGTACGTATCTTCAGCAAAGTCTTTGTGGCCAGGCGTATCGAGGATATTTATCTTCAGCTTATCATACTCAAACGTCATCACCGACGTAGCGACGGAGATACCGCGCTGCTTCTCGATTTCCATGAAATCGGACGTTGCAGACTTCTTGATTTTATTGGATTTAACCGCCCCTGCAGTTTGAATGGCTCCCCCAAAAAGCAACAGCTTTTCAGTCAGCGTAGTTTTTCCGGCGTCGGGGTGACTAATGATGGCGAACGTTCGCCGACGGGCCGTTTCAGCCTGTATATTGGTTTGCATTATTCTCAGAATCAGAGGACAAAGATACGGAAAAGAAGGAGGAAAGGGAAGAGAGGGAGCAACGGAGAGAGGGGTAAGTGACTTTTTTCTTTCCTCCCCTCACTCCCTCTCCCCCCTTTTATCCATTATAAAAACGCCCACAACAGCAACGCCCAGCCGGCAATCATACCAACACCGCCGAGGGGTGTAACAGCCCCCAGCCACGTAACACCCGTGAAACACAGGATGTACAGGGAGCCGGAGAACACCAGGACGCCCCCCAAAAAGGAGTAGCCCGCCCAGTTGAGCAATTTGACCGTTGTTGGATTACTACCGAACAGATGCATGAGCAAGCCCACCAGCACCAGCGCAATAGCATGATAAAACTGGTACCTGACCGCCGTCTCGAACGTAGCGGCCCGGCCCGATGCATCCAGCATGGTACGTAAGGCGTGGGCGCCAAACGCGCCGAGTGCAACCCCTAACAGGCCAAGAATGGCCCCTGATTGAATAAAGAATTTCATACTGTCTGAACCAAGATTTATTTAATTTGAATGATCGACCTGATTTCAACGTATTGTGAACTGACCTGCAAAATCATGGCTACCAGACAAATCACATAAATTCAGGCGGGGCCGCCCGCGCGGTCAGACACGTGCCCCAAAAATAGCACTTCCAACCCGAACCAGCGTACTGCCCTCCTCGACCGCTATCCGATAATCGCCACTCATGCCTATCGACAATTCAGCAAATTGAATCATTGGCCGCTCAATTTGAGCCAGCTTATCATACAACTGCTTCAAACCCCGAAACTCCCGGCGGATCTGCGAGTCGTCATTGGTATTCGTTGCCAGTGCCATAAGTCCAACGATACGTATATTGAGCAGGTTATCCAATGCGGAATCGTTTAGCAGGGCTTCTGCTTCATCCGGCAAAAGTCCAAACTTGGTCTCTTCATCGGCAATGTAAATTTGCAGCAGGCAGTCGATGACCCGATAGTGTTTTGCTGCCTGTTTATTTATTTCCTGCAACAGTTTCAGGCTATCGACCGAATGAATCAGGGCGACAAACGGGGCAATGTATTTCACTTTGTTTGTCTGCAAATGCCCAATTAAATGCCATTGCACATCAGCGGGCAACTGGGGCTGTTTATCAGCCATTTCCTGCACTTTATTCTCACCAAAGCGTCGGCATCCAGCGTCATACGCTTCACGTAACAGGGCAACCGGCTTTGTCTTGGTAACCGCAATGAGTTTAGCTTTATGCTGTAATTCAGTCTCAATCAGGCGAATTGTTTCGGCAATCATAGTAACGAATTTAGTGCCTCTGTAGGAACCGTTTATTAATATTGTACAAATATAGGTTTGAGAACTACTTAGAAAGGCGTAGTTTTTGGCCGAAAACCCACTAAGCAGGGCAATAAATCATACTGCCGCTTAGTTTTGGTAAAGATTTTAACCAAAAATCGTTCGTTAACCCATGACATCGATGGAACCCAGACCACAACCCCGGAACAACAGTCGCAGCTATCTGCTGGCCGCTTTATTAATTCTGGCAGCATTAAACGTATTACTTCTTTATTTGTATTATCAGGAGCGGCAGGACAACAAAACGAAAGACGCGACAATTGCTTCCAAAACAGAAGAGGTGCTGGTTGCCAAAACAAAACTTGACTCCATTTCAACTCAGTTAGACCTGAAAATTGCTGAAATTCAACGGCTTGGCGGTAGCGTCGATTCGTTGATGAAAGTGAAAGCGCAGTTGGAAGTCGACAAGCGCGAATTGAGAAATGTTGGTTCGTTTGACAACAAGAAGTACGATCAGAAAATCCGTAACTACCAGACCATCCTGGCCCAGAAAGATCAGGAAATTGCCCGTTTAAAAGAGGAAAATGGTGAGCTGACAAAACAGAACGAAGTACTCAACCAGGAAAACAGCGGTCTGAAAGCCGAACGCCAGACCCTCAGCGATTCGGTTGTCGCGGTATCGACTAAAAACCAGGAACTGGCCGAAAAAGTGACCATAGCAGCCGCCCTGCGGGCCGAATCGGTGACGGTCAACGCCCTCAATGCACGCGGCAAAGAAAGCGACGGAGGAACCTATAAAGCGAGGAGACTCGATAAGGTTAAAGTATCCGTTCAGCTTGCACCAAACGGGCTGGCCAAGCAGGACGAGAAAGTGCTGTATATGCGAATTATCGACCCGAATGGGGCCGTTATTTCCGATTTGGCAACGGGTTCAGGCGAATTTACCTACAACGGACAGGGCATGATTTATACCGCCCAGCAACGGTTTACGTTCGAGAACAACCGCCAGCGGGTCGATTATATTTTCGGACGGGGTGGCCAGCGGTTTAACGAAGGCAAGCACAGCATCGAGATTTATTGCGAAGGTTTCCGCATCGGCGAAGGCGAGTTTACGGTCAAATAAGGGAAAAGAAGGAGAAAAGGGAGGAGAGGGAGTAAGCGGAAGAAAGGGGATCCAACATTTTCCTTTCTTTTGCCTACTCCCTCTCCTCCCTTTTCTCCTAAAATTTATCCTCCTCCATTTTCTCCTTACTCCTTTTTTCGTATCTTTGCGCCCTCATTTCAAACAAATTACATAAAAAATGTTCCCTAATAACTACGAGACGGTGTTCATTTTAACTCCCGTTTTATCTGAAGCTCAGATGAAGGACACCGTTGACAAGTTTCGCAAAGTGCTGACCGATAACGGTGCGGAGCTTGTTCACGAAGACAACATGGGTTTGCGCAAGCTGGCCTATCCAATTCAGCATAAGAACACGGGTTACTACCAACTCTTCGAGTTTAAGGCCCTTGGCACCATCATCGAGAAACTCAATACCGAGTATCTCCGTGACGAGCGTATCATCCGTCACCTGACGGTTTCGCTCGACAAGCACGCTGTTGCCTACAACGACAAAAAGCGCAATGGCTTAGTGGGTAAGAAAAAACAAACCGAAAACGCCGGGGAGGCCAAGTAATCATGAGTCTGCAAAACGAATCTGTCTCGAAGACCGAGAACCGCAAAAAATATGACCGCTTCAAGAAAGCCGGCATCAAATATATTGACTACAAGGACGGTAACTTCCTGCTGAAACTGCTGAACGAGCAGGGCAAAATTCTGCCCCGTCGGTTAACCGGCACGACCCTGAAAAACCAGCGCAAAGTGGCCCAGGCTGTCAAACGCGCTCGTCATCTTGCCATCCTGCCTTACGTAGGCGATTCACTGAAATAAAAACAGTGGTAAGTAGTAAGTATGTAAGTAGTAAGATAATCAGATCTTTACTCACTTACTCCTTACTACTTGCTCACTTATAACTTTCCAAAAATGGACATCATTCTAAAAACTGATATTGCCGGCCTGGGCTACAAGAACGACACCGTTGTGGTGAAGCCCGGTTACGGTCGCAATTACCTGATTCCTCAGGGATTTGCTATTATGGCGACCGAATCCAACAAGAAGATTGTTGCGGAGAACATTCGTCAGGCGGCCCACAAAGCCGAAAAGATCAAAACCGAAGCCCAGACCATCGCCGAAGGTATTGGCGATATGATGCTGACGATCCCGGCAAAAGCGGGCGACAGCGGCAAAATCTTTGGTCGGGTTACCAACACGCAGGTGGCGGAAGCCCTGCGTGCAAAAGGATTTGACATCGACCGGAAGAAAATTACGGTTGAAGATGTTAAAGTCCTTGGCACCTACGAAGCCGCGCTCGACCTGCATAAGGACGTGAAGCATAAAGTGAAATTTGAAGTCGTTTCGGCTGAATAGTCTGATTCAATTTCTGACCAAACCGACCAGTTCGTTTCTGACGAGGCTGGTCGGTTTTTTGTTATAGTTGACTTAAACAAATCCTCCTGAATTTTATTTGAAGGCATTCAGGCTTAACAGGACAAATGGGGGTATTCAGCTTAATAATCAATACGTTATCTACAGTATTCTTTTCTGCAAAACGGACCCAAACAGCCCGTTTTTTTGTTGATAAAGTATGCAGTTTCATACCGAATTTTCGCCTGAATCCCTCCCCCACCGCATCGGTTTGACCAGCCGGATTGTAACTGTTGGTTCGTGCTTTGCCGATGTGATGGGGCATCGGCTGAGCAACCATAAACTGGCCGTGCTGAACAACCCGTTTGGTACAATCTTCAACCCGGTTTCCATGGCTAAAGTATTGACAACGGCTCTTTACGGAATCCCACCCGACGAGAATCGGTATATCGAACGCGATGGCGTCTGGTTTCATTATGATTTCCATTCGTCGCTCTATGCCTACAGTCAGGACGAACTCCGTCAGAAACTGACCGACTGCTTAAGCCAAACCGCTGACGCTGTTCGGAAAGCAGACTTTCTGTTCCTGACCCTCGGTTCGGCAGTGGTGTACCGCCATATCGAAACGGGTAAAATTGTTGCCAACTGCCACAAGATGCCCGGCTCGCTGTTTGAGAAATACCTGTATCAGATTGACCACCTGCGCGACGACCTGACGCGTCTGTTGAAAACGCTGTACAAAACTAATCCGAAGCTAAAAGTCTTATTAACGGTCAGCCCCGTTCGGCATACGCGTGATACGTTGCCGCTCAATAGCGTGAGTAAATCCACGCTGCGCGTAATTGCCCACGAACTAACCGTCTGGAATGACTGGGTGTCGTATTTTCCGGCCTACGAATTAATGCAGGACGACCTGCGCGATTACCGGTTTTACGAAGCTGATATGATCCACCCGAATGCACAGGCGCAGAATTATATTTTCGGGAAGTTTGCCGAAAGCGCATTTGATGCCGAACTTCGCGGCTTCGTTGCTGAGTGGGCACAGATTAGCAAATCGCTGGCTCACCGACCACTTCACGGCGACGACTGTCCCGCACACCAGCAGTTTCTGACCAAATTATCAATACAATTAGAAACGTTCTCGAAGCGAGTAGACGTATCAGCGGAACTGGCTGAGGTACGAAGTCGTTTAAATTGGGGAACAAAAGAGGACAGGGAAGAAAAGGGAGAAGAAGAATTTGCCTGATTCCTCCCCTTCATCTCTCTCCTCCTTTTCTCCTTTCATTTATGTCCGATTACCGATTATCAAAAGAAGCCGTTTTGCGGGCACTAAGCACCGTTGAAGAACCAGACCTAAAGCGTGACCTCGTTTCACTCAATATGGTGAAGGACGTAGCGCTGGGTATTAGCTCCGTTCGTTTCACGGTTGTGTTGACCACGCCCGCCTGTCCGCTCAAAGAAGTTATTCGCAAACGGTGCGAAGATGCCATTCATACGCACATAGGGCCTGACATTCAGATTACGATTGACATGACGTCAGACGTGACCTCAACGCGGGCTAATGCGCCAACATTGCCGGGCGTCAAAAACATCATTGCCGTATCGTCCGGCAAAGGGGGCGTTGGTAAATCGACCGTAACGGCGAACCTGGCGATTGCCCTGCACAAATCGGGGGCGAAAGTGGGCATTATCGACGCCGATATTTACGGTCCGTCGATGCCGACAATGTTCGGAGCCGAAGATATGCAGCCGCGTATTTTTCAGGTTGACGGGCAAACCCGTATGGAACCCATTCAGCAGTTTGGCATCAAAATGCTGTCGATGGGTCTGTTAGTGGCTCCGGGTCAGGCCATTATCTGGCGGGGTACTATGGCGGGACGGGCGTTGCAGCAGTTCTTTTCCGATGCTGACTGGGGCGAACTGGATTATCTGCTGATCGACCTGCCACCGGGCACGGGCGACATTCACCTGACACTGGTACAGACGGTTCCTGTTACGGGAGCCATCATCGTGACAACACCCCAGAAGGTAGCCTTAGCCGACGCAACGAAAGGGTTGTCAATGTTCCGGCAACCACAGATCAACGTACCGGTATTGGGCGTTATCGAGAACATGTCGTATTTCACACCTGCCGAGTTGCCTAACCATAAATACTATATTTTTGGCAAAGGGGGTGGTCAACTACTGGCCGATCAGTTTGATGTACCCCTGCTGGGCCAGATTCCACTCGTGCAAAGCATTCGCGAAGCGGGCGACGAAGGCCGACCCGCCATCAGTTCCGGCGAACCCGTCGCATCGGAAGCGTTTCGGTCAGCCGCTGAAGCTCTTGCCCAACAGGTTGCCATCCGGAATGCAACCATCGACCGTACCGAGCGGGTTCAGGTTGCATAAACAACACAGAAAGTATAAATTTACCGTAAATCAATCATCCAATGGAAACGGTAGTTACCAACGACCAACTTATTAACAAGATAGAGCGGGCACTCGACAGCATGCGACCTTATCTGGCTGCCGATGGTGGCAATGTGAGGGTACTTGAAGTGACCGAAGATAAAACAGTCCGGCTCGAACTGATGGGTTCGTGTGGCTCATGCCCCATGTCGGCCATGACGTTCAAGGGCGGTTTGGAAGAAGCAATTTTAAGAGCCGTACCCGAAATTACGAAAGTAGAAGCCATCAATATTACGCCTGCATTTTAACTGGTTCTGGCTATGAGTGCTAAAGAATTAATTAATATCGACCCTGAATTGATGGGTGGAACACCTGTATTCCGAGGTACGCGGGTGCCAATTCA
>JANPJE010000380.1:0-3646 GCA_031425355.1 Spirosoma sp.
ACGTACCGGCAGCGCATCATTGCCAATCGGAATTCGCAGGGCGATTTTCTAAGCCCGAATCAGTTCTATAACGCCAGTTTCTATAATCCGACCATTGCCGGAACCGTGTCGCCCCTGTCGCCGAAAGCGTTTGCGTATTATAAATTTGAGTACAAAGGCACGTTTCGGGAGCCGGGGCCGGATGGTCGGGCAGTGGAGGTAAGTAAGATTCAGGTTATTCCCCGGCAGTATGGTGAAGGCGTCTTTCGAGGAACGATTTATATTCTCGAAAACACCTGGGCTATTCACAGTTTGCAACTGGAAACGGTCAATAATATCGGTGTTTCCATCACGGTGAGGCACCTGTGTAGCCCGATACAGGGCGTCTGGATGCCAACCAACCAGCGGTACAGCGGCAACGGCTCCTACCTCGGCGTGAAGGCAACCGGTTACTATATCCGCAATCTGACATTTAGCGAATTTGTTGTTAACCCCGCGTTTGTCGAGGATATTGAAGTAGCCGACGAAAAGAAAGCGCCACCCACTCAAACGCTGTCGAAAGGGGATATAAAAGGTCAGCAGTTGGATGAATTAGTAAAGAAGCAGAAAGAATTTTCGACCAAAAACCTGCGTCAAATGGTCAAAGAATACGAAAAACAGGAAAAACTGGCTCGTAAAAACCGGAAAGAAGACGTAACGGTTGTGCGCGATGATTCGCTCGTGGTAGACACATTAGCCCGCAAACGCTCGAACGTGTTCTGGGATTCGCTGCGGTCGGTACCGCTCACTACCGCCGAAATTAAAAGCTATCGCAAAGCCGACAGCCTTGGTTTAACGCGAGAAATAAAAGTGCCCGGAAGCCTGGATACGACCCGGCGAGACAGTACCGAATTGGCGAACCAAAAGAAAAAGAAATCGCCAAATAAATTTTCGTTCGGGCAGTTGATTGGCGGGCATACGTGGCGGCTGACCAAACAAACGTCGCTGATTTATACAAGTCCACTGGCGCGAATCGAGTACAATACGGTTGAGGGATACACGGCGGAAGCGGTACTTAATTTACGCTATCGGGCGAAAGTGGATTCCGTAAACCGATTTACACAGATACAATTGGGTGAGTGGAACCTCGGCGGCACCGGGCGGTATCAGTTTGGTCGGCAGGAATTTGTGGGTTACGGACAAGCCAGTTATCTGTACAAAAAGACAAAAATTGGTGTGTCGGGCGGGCGGTATTTGTACCAGTTTAATCCCGACAACCCCATCAGCCCGTTTCTGAACTCCCTGACATCGCTGCTGTTCGAGCAGAATTTTGCGAAACTCTATCAGAAAGACTTCCTGAACCTCACCGTCAGTGCGTCGCCGTTTCAGAGTCGGCTGAACCTGTCGGGTAGCCTTGAGTACGCGCGACGTACCGAACTGGCCAATTATAAAGAAGATCTGAAACCCTGGATTAACTGGCGCGACCGGACTTATACAGCAAACCGTCCGGTTAACGATGAGGTGGGAGACTCGAGCTTCCCAATGCACAACGCCCTGGTCCTGAACCTGACCGCGTCGGCGCGATTGGGAGCCACGCAATACACGATTCGCAACGGTCGGCGAATAGCCCGGCGGGATAACGACGCTCCGCTGCTGACGGTGAACTACCGCAAAGGAATGGCTGACGTTGATTACGATTTTTTGCAAGCCAGTATCAGCCATTCCTTTGAAACGGGCATTCGCAGCCGGTTAAATTATCAGCTTGGCGCGGGAGCATTTCTGAATGATAAACAAGTCTATTTTCCTGATTTCAAGCACTTTGCAGGAAATCAGTTTTTCTTTCAGCAGGGCGATGTGGTGTCGAGTTTTCGGCTGTTGCCCTATTACCAGTACAGCACGGCTAATCGCTTCGCGGAGGGTCACGTACTGGCTGAGTTTCGTAAGTTTTTTATCACGCAGTTGACGCTCGTGCGGCTCATCGGTCTGAAAGAAAATCTGTTCGTGCATTATCTGTACACACCGGCCTCGAAAAATTACACCGAAGTCGGTTACGGTCTGGATGGGCTGATTCCACAGGTATTGCCGTTTTTCCGGGTCGAGGTTATTTCGCAGTGGCAGGATGCCAAATATCAGGGGTTGGGATTCCGAATTGGCACGACGCTGAAATTTGGCCGGTAATCTGAACCAGGATTTATTTGATTTTTATGACCGACTATGATTTTATCATTCGGCTTTCGTTGAAAGTAAAATCACGCTGATCATAAAAATCATATAAATCTTGGTTCAGACACGTTGAGCATTTGTTAACAAATTCCGTTAAAAGGAACAAATAGCTAACAGAAACATAAAACGCACGTAATCAGGACGTAACAGACGGAACCGTACTTTGCCAAAACCAAAGTAAGCATGAATCGTCGGGACGTAGTTAGACGAGTGGGTGCGGGCCTTGCGGCTCTTTCAATCAATAAGCTGGCTTCTGCTCAGACCACTGCAACACCCAAACAACGGGTCTTGCGAATCGCTCACCTCACTGATATTCACATGCAGCCGGTAATCGGTGCGGCCAAAGGTTTCGAGAAATGCCTTCATCACGCACAGGGCTTAGCCGACAAACCCGACCTGATTATCAATGGGGGTGATGCTGTAATGGAAGCTCACGGTCGGGGAAAAGACAGCGTGAGCCGACAGTGGCGATTGTATCAGGATGTGCTCCGCAGCGAAAACAAATTGCCCATATTAAGTTGCGTCGGTAATCATGATATCTGGTGTCGGAAGGAGACAAAGGCCTGCTTTGAGGAAGGCCGACAGTGGGCGCTGGATGAGTTTAGGATGACGACCCGTTACTACAGCATCGACCAGAACGGCTGGCATATTGTGGTGTTGGACAGTGTTCAACCCAAAGCCGACGGAAGCTGGTACACCGCCCATTTAGATGATGAACAATACCACTGGCTTGAAGCCGATCTGAAAAGCACCCCGCCCGAAACGCCGATTCTGATTGTCTCCCACGTACCGATTCTGGCCGCCTGTGTGTTCTTCGACGGTCCGCGTTTCACCGACGAAAACTGGACCGTTCCCGCCCGATGGATGCACAGCGATACGGTTCGTTTGACCGACTTATTTCATCGTCACCCCAACGTAAAGGCCGCCCTCAGCGGCCATATTCATTTAGTAGACCGGGTGGATTATAACGGCGTTTCGTATTTCTGCAATGGTGCGGTTAGCGGGGCGTGGTGGTTCGGTAAATACCACCATACTGCCGCCGGTTACGCTGTTGTCGATTTGTTCGATGATGGATCGGTAGAAAATCAATATGTGAACTATGTCTGAACCGGGATTTGTTTGATTTTTATGACTAACTATGATTTCGCTTTTAGAGAAAGCCGAGTAGAAAGTCATAGTCGGTCATAAAAACCAAACAAATCTTGGTTCAGAATATAAAAGACTTGTTCAATGTATTTCCCCGGCCCGGTCGGGTGGAGTGGCTTGGTGTTCGACCCGAACGGCGCGAGCCGGTAGTCGTAGTTGATTCGGTCGAAGTCACCGAAAAAAAAGGCATTCTCGGTGACCATTACAGCGGTCAAAATGGCAATCGACACGTAACGCTAATTCAGGCTGAACACTTGCCTGTTGTAGCCGAGCTTACTGGCCGCGACTCGCTCGACCCGGCTTTGCTGCGCCGGAATAT
>JANPJE010000381.1:0-59726 GCA_031425355.1 Spirosoma sp.
TTCGGTCATCGTGCAAAAGCCGCCAAGTCAGGCAGCGCTTCGGCAAATCTATCGGGATCTGAAAGACGTAGCAGAACTCGCCGAAACACACGGAGAAACGTTACTCCAGGAAAGTGACGGGCGTTATAACAGAAAAATATATAAGATTCAGTCGGCAGGTTTGCAGACTTCTTTGTCCGAGGATGACTTGGACACCTATTTCATCAGTCGGGCCGTACTTCCCGCCGTGTTCACAAAAGAACGTGCCACCTCTCTCGACCGATTACAGGAAGCTATCAGACAGCGTGTTATAGCCAGTAAAGCCGCTCGCTTGAAAACCGGCTTAACGAGCGACACAATGACCAACACTCATTTTTATGAGAACAAAGTCACGAATGAACTTGATGGTAAGCTAAAAGATATGTTGTGGGTAGTTGGGCAGCAGATAACAATTACGATTACTCACTTGTCAGACGATGCTACGTCGGTTCTATTCCTGACCAAGTTGCCGGTTCAGGTTCAGCCGGTTAAAATTGTCTTTCACCGGGGCTGTTTTTACGTGGTTACTGTTCGCTCAACCGATCAGCGCGTCTTATCTTTCCAAATCGACCAATTAACATATCAAACTGGGCGCACTTTCCGGCGTACCAACAAATTAATGAAGATAGTCGAAGCTAACCTCAACAACCGCTTCGGTATTACGCAAAATATTGATGACGAGACGTATAATACTGAGTTACGATTCTCATTGGTAACGGGTCGATTTGTCAGTGAGCAGTTTTGGCATCACAGCCAGCACGCTCAACAAATCGGCACCGATTGGCGCGTTACGTTCCATTGTGGCATCAACCGCGAGCTTGTCGGCTGGCTGTTTCAGTGGATGAGTAATGTGAAAATAATTGGTCCGCCGAAATTGAAAGAGCTGTATGATGAACAGTTAGTGAGAATGTTGACTATTTCGAATCAATCGGCAGACAATCCGCTGGAATACACCAATGCGTTCGCGCCGAAAATTAAACCCGTTGGCCCTGAATCTATTTACTGTACGTACTTCCAGGCTGTTTTCAAAATAAACTCCAGGCTGATTTCCAGAGGCTCATGTATTTTCTTAGCTAAATCAATCGTGATCCGTCGTTTGCCGTTCATTACTTTTATATCTGCTACGTCAATCTTATCACAAAACTTCTAACTCCCGCACGGCCAGCCAGCTCATCAATCCCGCGCCGGCCTCTAAGGCAGATTCGTCAATATCGAAGGTGGGTGTGTGAACCCCCGAGATGATGCCTCGCGCTTCGTTACGCGTGCCAAGCCGGTAAAAACATGAATCGACAACCTGCGAGTAGAACGCGAAATCTTCGCCTGCCATCCATAAATCGAGGTCAATGACATTATCGGCACCCATGTATTCGACGGCCTGTGCCCGTACGCGCCGGGTCAGTTCGGGGTGGTTTTTCAGGTACGGGTAACCGTGTACAATCGTGAATTCGCAGGAACCGCCCATCGCTTCGGCAAGGCCCTCGGCAAGTTTGACCATGCGTTTTTTGCCTTCCGCCCGCCATTCTTCGTTCATGCACCGAAACGTGCCCTCAATCTTGACCTCATTCGGAATTACGTTCGTGACGCCATCGGCAATAAACCGCCCAAACGACAGGACCGACGGGCTGGCAGGAGGACGATTTCGGCTGATAACCTGCTGCAAGGCAACGATGATGTGCGACGCAATCAGGACCGGATCAACAAGGCTATCGGGCATGGCTGCGTGGCCCCCTTTGCCCCGAACGGTCAGGTACAGTTCGTCGGTGCTGGCCATATACATCCCTTCGCGGAAGCCGATTTTTCCCACCGGAATATTGGGTGCTACGTGCTGACCAAGCATACTGGTAGGGGCCGGATTTTCCAGAACGCCCTCTTTAATCATGAGCGATGCACCACCCGGCGCTTTTTCTTCGCCCGGCTGAAAAACCAGCTTCACCGTGCCGTCGAACTGGTCGCGCAGGACGTGCAGAATGCGGGCAACGCCCAATAGGCTCGCCGTATGCGCATCGTGTCCACAGGCGTGCATAACCCCCTCGACCGTCGATTTATAGGAAACATCATTGGCTTCGTGAATAGGCAGCGCATCCATATCAGCCCGCAACGCGATGACTTTAGCGGGAGACGAACTGATTTTTTTGCCCTCAATCAGGGCGACCAAACCGGTATCCGCAACGCCTTCCTGCGGGGTTATGCCGATGGCTTTCAGTTGATCGGCGACAAAGCGGGCCGTATTTCGTTCGTGAAACGAGAGTTCGGGATGCGCGTGCAGGTGTCGGCGGGTTTGAACAATATCGGCTGCATACTGACGGGCAAGGGATTTTATAGAATCGAGCATGAGTAAGATGGTGCGGTTTTCCAACCGCGTTACTGCATCGTTATAAACTGATAATCACTGATAACCGTTTCCAGAAAGGTGTAGCTGGGCAAGTCACTCTGAATACCGGTTACCTGTTTGATTTTTTCGCTGGTCTGCCATAATGCGGCCTCGTCGCCCTGACGCACAATCTGGCGCACGATGCCCATATCCCGGTCGGAAAGCAGCCTGACATCAGGAAACTGCACTGTATAATTTTCGGGCAAGGGGCGAACCAGTACGTCGTCTAACAAAACGGGCGACTTCAATTTCACGACGGTTGTTCCAGCGGCAATATCGCCCAAACGCTGGCCTTTGCCGTTGGCAGCAACTGTAACAATAGGCACAACCCCGCCGAAAAACGCGACCGTTTCGATGATACGTAACAGCCAGCGAAGCAGATAAGCGCCCAAACCCGGTTGCGATCCATCGAGCATGACTACCCGGATGCCCATGGCTATTTTGCCAAGACTACGGCCATTGAGTAGCCACTCGGACAGCAAATCGTAAAACACGACGGGTAAAAGTACAGATGCACTATAGAAGGTGCCGGGTGTCATACCCAATCTGGCCGGGATACCAAACACCAGCAAGGCCCAGCCGAAAATAACTAAATAGTCGAGCATAGCCGCCAGAATTCGGTCGCCAATACTGGCGGGTTCGTACTCGACTAAAACGTTTTGCGACGTGCGGATGGCAACAGACATGCAGTCAAGGAGTAAAAGCAGTAAGTTAGGCAGTCGGGGAGTTACCACCGGTTAATTTTCAAAATTAGTACCCAGATAGTTTGTCTTTATCACATTATTCACCAAATTTTCGCTTTCTGCTGGTAAATTGAAGCGAATCGGCAAACTCATCAACTTTCTGACTGATTATGCGCGAAAGCCTTTTCGTTAAACGTAACGCTGACAAATGGCGCGACATGGAACAAAACCCCAGCCGCGACCCCGACGAACTGACAGCCCGCTTCGTTGAACTGACCGATGACCTGTCGTATGCCCGGACGTTCTACCCCGACTCGAACGTAACGCGCTACCTCAACGGCCTAACCGCCCAGATGCACCGGGGCCTGATGCAGAACCGACGCGACGACCGCAGCCGGTTCGTTACGTTCTGGAAATATGAATTACCGCTGTTATTCCGACAGTCGCACCGATTGCTGGCGTTATCGGCGGGTATTTTTCTGGCGGCTGGCCTGCTGGGCTGGGTATCGGCGGCACACGACAGTACGTTTGTCCGGCTTATCCTGGGCGATGGCTACGTGAATATGACGCTCGAAAATATTAAAAAAGGTGATCCATTGGGCGTTTATAACAGCAGCGATCAGGCAACGATGTTTGTCCAGATCACGCTGAACAATATCTATGTGGCGTTTAGAACCTTCATTTTCGGGCTGTTCGCGTCGTTTGGCACGATGGCGATGCTGTTTTATAACGGCGTGATGCTGGGCGCGTTTCAGCACTTTTTCTACGAACGTGGCTTGCTTCTCGACTCGGTTCTGAAAATCTGGATTCACGGTACGCTCGAAATATCGGCTATCATCATTGCGGGCTGTGCGGGTCTTACGGTCGGAAACAGCCTGTTATTTCCGGGAACCTACGCCCGGCTTGAGTCCTTCAAACGGGGCATTAAACAGGGGCTGAAAATTGCGATTGGCCTGGTCCCTATCTTCATTATGGCTGGCTTTCTGGAGAGTTTCATTACGCGGCTGACCCTGCCGCCGGTTGTTAGCGGGGGTATTATTCTGGTTTCAGCCGCTTTTATTGTCTGGTATTTTATTCTGTATCCTATCTCTCTTAACCGAAAAATAAACTCATGATTCAGCTCTTCGAACAACGTGATTTCGGCAACAAAATCAACGCTACGTTTCAGTACATCACCCAGAATTTCCGCAGCCTGGGCATGTCGTTGCTCTACATTGTGGGGCCGGTGGCGTTGGTGGCGGGTATCACATCGGGCGTGATGCAATCGGATTTGCTCCGTCTCGTGGGCGAGTCAGGCAATGCGAGAACCAATGACCCACTGGCGGCTTTTCGGATGATGAGCCAGTTTTTATCCCCCACATTCTGGTTGGCCATGCTGTTTAGTATTCTGGCTAATGTAACGGTCATTCTCACTACGTATGCGCACATGAAAGTATATGAGCGAACGAAAAGTAGCACAATCAGCGTGGCCGACGTTTGGGCCGAAATCCAGCCCATGATCGGGCGAGCCATCGTTATTTCGCTGCTCAACTCCGTTGTTGTCGGCGTCGGATTTATGTTTTTGGTTATTCCCGGCATTTATGTCGCGGTTGTGCTCTCGTTATCATTGGCTGTCACCTGCTTTGAGGGCACCGATTTCGGCACGACATGGACCCGTTGTTTTCAACTGATCCGCGACAAATGGTGGTCCACGTTCGGGCTTATTTTCATCATGGCTCTTATCATCGCCATTGTCGGGTTATTATTTGCCGTACCAACGGCGCTGATTGCGTTTTTGACCGGCTCGAAAATGCTTCCCGATGTTTCGGTTGGCTGGCTCATGGTTGTCAACGTAATTAATCTTGTTGGTCGGACGCTGCTGAACGTCGTGCTTTACACCGCTATTGGTTTTCAGTATACCAACTTGGTCGAACGGCAGGAAGGACGCGGGCTGATTTCGGCCATCGACTCCATCGGTACGTCATCAACGCAACCCCGCGCAACGGATGAAGGCAGTTTTTGAGATTATGAGAGATTTGTTACACAGAGATACACAGAGAAAAACGGAGAAAGCACGGAGAAAAACCTCTGTGCGTATCTATCTTACTCTGTGTGTATCCGTGTTTAACTTACTTATCATCAGTAGTTTATTCGCTCAACCCGACGACCGTACCCCAATACGTGTGCGCTATCCTAAAGTGAATCATCTGCGCGATTTGCAAACCGACCACGATTATCAGTACGGCAATGACGCGCCACCGCCCGAAAATCCGGTAGCCCGTTTTTTTCAATGGCTGATGCGCAAATTAGGCGACTTTCTCTCCAGTGAAGCGTACCAGAACATCTGGCAATACGTGCTTCTGGCGGCTATTGCGGCATTGGTCATTTATCTGCTGATGCGAGCCGAAGTACTCACTTTTCTGTTTCCCAAAAAAGCGCAATCGGGCGGCCTGGATTATGAGAATGTAGGCGAAAATATTCACGAAATCAATTTCGACGCGGCAGTCGACGAGGCTATAACCCAGCGAAACTTTCGGCTGGCGGTCCGCCTATTGTATTTGCAAACGCTCAAACACCTGACCGACGCTGGCCAGATTGATTACAAATCGGACAAAACAAACCGGCAGTACGTGTATGAACTGGCGATTTCACCTTTTCAGTCTGATTTTGAGAACCTTACCCGGCAATTCGAGTTCGTCTGGTACGGCGATTTCCCGGTCGATGAAACGAAGTTTGATCAACTCCGAGAGCAATTTCGGGTATTCAATAAAACATCCCTACCGGTTTCAACGCGATAAACAACAGCTCTGACTTGAAACCGAATAAATACCTGCTAATCCTTCTCGCGACTGTAACGGCCTACGTACTTTTCGAGTACTACCGCCCAAAACCGCTCGACTGGCAACCGACCTACCAAAACGACGACAAAATCCCGTTCGGTACGCGGGCCTTGTTCGAGTTGCTGCCCGATGTTCTGCAACCGTCGGTCATCAAAATGGTGCGCGTTCCTATTTATAATTTTCTGAGCGAAACAAAACCAACTACACAAAGCAATTACGTATTCGTGTGTCAGAAATTTGCCGCTGACAAAAACGACCTGAAGCAACTGTTCGCGTATGTTAAGAGCGGCAATAACGTCTTCATTTCGGCCTATGACCTGCCCGATTCTTTAGGTGTTATGCTCGGTTTCAAAGCCGACGTGAAAGACCCGACGAAAGCGGACTCGACCCTGCGGCAAAATTTTACGAACCCCTCGCTTCGGCAAGCAAACGGCTATAATTTCTTTCATGACGATGGTCGTAACTTTCTGATTATCAAACAACCGAAAGCAATTACGGTATTGGGACGTAACGCCCGAAAAGAGCCGGTTTTCATCAGAATTCAGTACGGGAAGGGGCAATTCTTCATTCATAACCTACCGCTGGCGTTCACCAATTATTACGTGCTTGACCCGAAAACATCGAACTACGCATTCAGAGCTTTCTCCTATTTACCCGCCCTGCCAACGTATTGGGATGAGTACCAGAAACAAGGGCGGTTCGATGAGGAGCAGCAGTCGATATTCAGGTACATCTGGTCGCAACCGGCTCTGAACTGGGCGTATTATTTAGTGGCTTTTGGCTTGATTTTCTACGCGATTTTTGCGGGAAAGAGAACTCAGCGCATCATTCCGGTTGTGGAGCCGCCCCGAAATACGTCGCTCGATTTTGTGAAAACCATCGGGCGGATGTATTTTCAGCAGGGCGATCACGATAACCTCGCCCGCAAGAAAATTCAATACTTTCTGGCCGACATCCGCGACCGGTATGGCCTCAACACAAATACGTTAGACAACGAGTTTTCTGAATCACTGGCTCGTAAAAGTGGCGCATCATCAGAAGAAACCAATGAGTTAGTGCGACTTTTGCGTGACGCTCAGAAAAGCATTACTCTGTCGGAATTTGATTTATTAACATTGAATAAAGCAATCGAAAATTTCAAACTATCTGAACCGGGATTTTAACAAGATTTATAGGATTAAACAAGATTTGCCAGCATGTATGTCCTTGTCATGAAAATCCTTTAAATCTTGTTAAAATCCCGGTTCGGACACCCTTTATGGATTCATTTCAAACGCGTATCGACCTTACTTCCCTTACCACCGCCGTTGACGCTATCCGCGCCGAAGTTGGCAAGGTTATTATTGGCCAGCACCAGACCGTCGATTTGCTGCTGACGGCCCTACTCGCCGACGGACACGTACTGATCGAGGGCGTACCGGGCGTCGCTAAAACATTAACAGCCAAGCTATTGGCCAAAACCATGTCCGTTGGCTTCAGCCGGATTCAGTTTACGCCCGATTTGATGCCCTCCGATGTACTGGGCACATCGGTTTTCGTGCCCAAAACCGGCGATTTCACGTTTCGGCAGGGACCGATTTTCTCTAATTTGGTCTTGATTGACGAGATTAACCGCGCTCCGGCCAAAACACAGTCTGCCTTGTTTGAGGTCATGGAGGAACGGCAGGTAACGAACGATGGGACAACCTATCCCCTCGCCGACCCGTTTATGGTGCTGGCAACGCAAAACCCGATTGAACAGGAAGGCACGTACCGATTGCCTGAAGCGCAGTTAGACCGGTTTCTGTTCAAAATTGTGATTAATTACCCGTCGGCTACTGAGGAAGTTGACATTTTGCGGGGGCATCACAACCGCCGAAACCTGTCGGACGCGCTCGATGCTGTCACTGCTGTGCTTACCGCCGACCAGTTGGCAACCCTGCGCGGGCAGGTACATCAGGTGCATGTAGAAGACAATTTGTTTGACTACATCGCGCAGATTGTGCAGGCTACCCGCGCGAACAAATCGCTGTATCTGGGTGCGTCGCCCCGTGCGTCGGTGGCGTTGCTGAATAGCGCAAAAGCTCTTGCTACGCTCCGTGGCCGCGATTTCATCACGCCCGAAGATGTGCAGGAATTAGCCGCACCCGTTTTGCGCCACCGTGTGCTGCTCACCCCTGAACGCGAGATGGAAGGCGGCACTGCCGATGATGTAGTGGCTCAGTTGGTGCAGAAAATTGACGTGCCGCGATGAAACGAATTCTGTTATTAATGCTTTGTCTGGTCGGTTGGCCGGGTTTCATGTGGGCCCAAACACCCACACGGGAGCAACTGACCGGCACCTGGATTGGCGTTCATACAGAATGGGATAACGACTTCGTTTGTACCTTACCGACGTATATCCGGTTAGACAGCGACAATACGTATCACTTAGGCATGGTGGACGGATCGGCTTCCGAACTCACCTCGACTTGGGCGGTGCGTGGTGATACGGTACGTTTAGATACCATACATTTTTCGCCCCGACTGGTTAGCGTACAGGATGATTTGCTCCGAATCGGTACGACTTACCCAATGATTTTCCGGAAGTTCACGCCCATAGAAATTGACTCCGTCAACACTCATCAGCAACTTGATGGTCGTATCTGGCAATCCGATAGTCTGATAATTTCGCTGTATGCCAATGGTCGGGCAAGTCTGGAAAAACGAATAACGAAACACCGAACGGCTCATTTCTGGAAACTGGCCCGGTTTGGTTCGTCGCTATTTTTAGTCATTCACGGCAATCAGTATGACCGTAATGGTGGCTACAAATTCCTTTGGCAACTCAGTAGTGTGCAAGCTAAAAAAATGCAGGCTATCGGCTGGAATCGTTATGCAGTTGCTACAGAAACATTTCAGTTCGTTCAGAATCTGGCGCCGGGCGATTCGTGCCGTCCCAGCGGTTTCCAACTCTGCGATAACTGTTTCGACCGGACGTGGCACACAACAAGTCTCAGTCATTCGGAGGAGCGTTACACGTTGAACCAGTTAATTGGGAAACACCATCAACCGGCGATTCAGGCTGGACAGTCGGGCCTTGTTAAAATTGAGTTTGTCGTTAACTGTCAGGGAAAGAGTGGCTTATATACGGTTAGCAGCGTTGGCGATGATTATTGCCCGAAGGTGTTTGATAGCCGGATAACAAACCATTTGTTGACCATCTGCCGCGACCACATTGCCATTAACTCCGTTCTTCGCACCAGTGACAAACCCGGCACAGACCCGCAGGATATCGCCGTTTCACTGACTTTTCGGTACAGAGACGGTCAGTTAATTGACATTCTGCCATGAAACGACTGTGTTTCCTTTATCTTTTATTACCCATTTTGGGCTTTTCTCAGGATGGTGAGCGCTATTTGAAAGACTGCGCGTCGCTGATGGCAATGAACCGAACGGCTCAATCCATGTTTTTTTACTCGACAAAACGAGAGAAAGGGCGGTTGGATACTCTGTCTGCTTCAGCGCGCAATGATCGATTTCGGGCGTTCAATTATGTCTGGCGACGAGATTATGAGCAAGCTGCTCTATGGTTGGAAAAAACGGCGAGCCAGTATCCCAAAGAACATGGCATAATTGGCGAAATTTATTTATCTACCCTTCGCGACTACCTGCGTGCGCTTGCACATTTCGAGGCTTATGATACACAGACACCTACGTTTGATGACCTCATAAATCATAATCCGGTGAGTTACATGAGTGGTCTTGCCTATCGTGGCCTTGGCGATCATAGAAAAGCGATTGAGTTGTTCTCAAAAGCGATTGACTCGTTAACCATAAAACACGGGGCGGAGTGGGTTAATTACCGGCATTTTGTGAGTCGGGCGGTGAGCTACATTGCCACTCAACAACCTGAAAAAGCGTTGGCCGATCTGGCAAATTCCACCAAAAATTTTAACCGGAGTGCGCTTGTGCAGTATCACCGGGGCCGTGCTTTGCTCCTGCTAAATCGACCAGCCGAAGCGCGAACGGCTTTTCAGGATGCTTCATTTTTCGTCAAAGCACTACGTGCCGAACGCACCGGCGATTATCAGGAAGATAATGCCAACCCGGTGTATGAATCAGAAATTGACGAGGCTCTTACCAACTTAAAAAAGTTAAATCATTGATACGTTTCCGCTCACTTTTTGTGGCTATCCGCCTATGGTTCATACTGATAGCCTTCGTGCTGTCGTTTGTAGCCGCCTATGCCTTTCCTGTTCTGTTCCCGCTGGTACAGGTTGCTTTCGTGGTGTTTCTCGTGCTGATTGGGTTGGATGGCTGGCTGCTGTTTCGCAGCAAAAACCTACCTGCCGGACCAGCTTTTTTCGCCCGGCGCGACGTACCGGATCGGCTATCGAACGGTGACGAAAATCCACTTACCATTTACCTCGAAAACCGGTATTCATTCCGAACGGACGTAGAGGTTATTGACGAAATTCCGTTTCAGTTTCAACGACGCGACGTACTATTTCGCGCCCGGCTAAACCCGCGCGAAACCCAGGCGATCCGGTATGATCTTCGGCCAACACGTCGGGGTGAGTACAGTTTCGGGGCAGTTAACGTGTTTGTTTTGTCGCCGTTGGGCTTACTGAAACGGCGGTATCAGTTCGGGCAAGGCAAAATGGTGGCGGTATATCCATCGTTTTTGCAGATGCGTCAGTTTGAGCTTCTGGCTGCTACTAATCGCCTGAATGAAGTGGGCGTAAAACGTATCCGGCGAATCGGGCACAGCATGGAATTTGAACAGGTCCGCCCCTACTCTACCGGCGACGACGTGCGAACGATCAACTGGAAAGCAACTTCCCGACGTAGCGATTCGCAGGGTACGGCCCTGATGATCAATGCTTACCAGGACGAACGCTCGCAACCTGTTTACTGCCTGATTGACAAAGGCCGCGTGATGCAGTCGCCGTTTGACGGTCTAACCTTACTCGATTATGCCATCAACGCCAGTTTGGTTTTAAGCAACATTGCTCTGATGAAACAGGACCGCGCCGGTATTCTGACTTTCTCCGATCACGTTGGTCAATTGCTTCCCGCCGACAGGCGGTCAGGCCAGATGCTTAGGATTCTGGAGTTGCTGTATCGGCAGAAGACCCGCTTTCTCGAAACGAGTTATGAAAGCTTGTATACCAGCGTACGGGGGCATATTCGCCAGCGGAGTTTGTTGCTGCTATTCACCAACTTTGAAACCGTAAGTGCTATGCAACGACAATTGCCCTATCTGCGTCGGCTTGCGAAGGACCATTTGCTATTAGTGATTTTCTTTGAAAACACCGAACTGCGCAGCCTGCTCGATCAACCCGCTGCCGACACCGAACAGATTTATATGAAGACCATCGGCGAAAAATTCACCTTCGAAAAACAGCAGATTGTGAAGGAATTGAGTCAATACGGTATTCAAACTATTTTGACCGCTCCGCAGAATCTGACGGCCAGTACAGTTAATAAATATCTGGAATTGAAGGCGCGGGGAATGATCTGAACGTAGTGTCTCACATTCAAACCTGACACCGCACTTAATTTTCCCCCAAACCGCCTTTCACAGATTCATAATTGGACTTAAGCCGCCCCATTTCCTTCGCCAGAAATGCCTGTAACTGACGGTTAAACTCGTCTTTCTCGGGGTCGGATAAGGCTTCATAAATAGCCTTCAACTCCTGATTAATATCCGCCCGTTCGGCATCGGAGGCCGCATTGATGGAGCGGTAATGGTATTTTCGAAAATCGTATTGTGTCATTTGGCACTTATTCTTCTACGGGCAGATTAGTAAAAATTTCACTTAACGGAACCTTAAAACCGTCAATATCAATCAACGGATCAAGTGTCGTATAGGCGGTTTCTGTCCAGACGTTGACCTGTTCGGTACGTCTACAAACGATCACTTCGCGGTCAAATGGATCAACAAACACAATCTCCTGTACCGTTTCCATCTGCTCATATTTCCGTCGTTTAACACCCAAATCATAATTGAGCGTGGATTCTGAAAGTACTTCAATAATCATATACAGGTTAACGATAATTGACCGGGATTTGCCTTGAAAAATTGGTTTCCCTTTTATAACCAGTACGTCACCATTGTAGTGTCCTTTTTTCCCGTCTTTTCGGATGCCAGCATTGCTACCAGCTACGTAAAATTGTTTCCCACTATAAAATCCTTTCAGCAAGTAAATTAACTGACTGACCAGCAGTTCATAAATTAAAGTGGCTAATCCCCTTACAATAATCTGTCCGTTATAATATTCGACCCGGTGTTCGGTTTCGGTTAGAAATTCTTCAAACTCCTCCCACGACGCCGGTATGCTAATTGGCCTTCCTGTCTCCAGAATAGCTGTCTGTTCATCACTTAGCCGTACTTTTTCTAAAGTCTGCATAATCCATTCGCTTTTTAGTAAATAGACGACCTACAACGAAAAAGGCCCTTTCAGTGCGAAAGAGCCTTTCATGAATTAGGTGATGTTACGAATTCATCAACTCCTGATGCTCTTTTAGTCGTTGCCGTTCAATGGAACGTGACACCAGAATACTGACCTCATACAAACCGGCCAGTGGCAATGCCACCAAAACCTGGCTGTAAATATCGGGCGAGGGCGTAATGATACCGGCCACTATCAGAATAACAATCCAGGCGTGTTTCCGATATTCTCGCATGAATTTAGGCGTTAAAACACCTACTTTCGATAGCACATAAGCCACCATCGGCATCTGGAATATCAGCGCACAGCCTAATGAAAGCGTTGTCAGAATACCGATGTACGACGTAATGTCAAATTGATTTTTGATCTCAGGCGTAATCTGGTAGTTGGCCAGAAAGTTGATTGCCAATGGCGATACGATAAAATAGCCGAAGAACAACCCCATCAAAAACAGGAGAGAAACGTAGAATACGGCTCCGCGAGCTGCATTTCTTTCGACCGACCGCAGCCCCGGCTTGATGAATCGCCACACTTCCCAGAAAGCGTATGGAAAGGCGAAGCATAACCCAATGATTACGGAGGAGGTCAATGCCATCGTAAACTGGTCCGATACTCCCAAGGACTGCAATTCAAAGTTGAGTTTTTTAACACACAAGTCTGAATAGCCTGATATATCGGAGAGTTTGCACATCATTCGATACGTCCAGAAGTCAGGGTTTTTCGGCCCCATTACAACGACCTTAAAAATCTCCTCAATGTAAACAAAGGCGATGAGGGCGAACACAAAAATGGACCCAACGGCCCGAATAATGTGCCAGCGCAGTTCTTCCAGATGATCCAGAAAGGACATTTCTTTGCCTTCCTGGTCAATTTCTTCGTCAGTCAGTTGGTCGAGTGGCATTGGTTTAATTGGCGAATGAGTGAATGAGTGAATTAATGAATGAGTTTCGGGCACCGTGTTATTCGCTCATTCACTAATTCACTCATTCGCAATTAACTTTTGAAGAGCGGAAAGGCTTTCATCCACTCGTTGATTTCTTCTTTAACAGTTGCTAACGTAGCGGCATCGTCATGATTCATCAGCACCTTATCGATATATACGACAATTTGCTCCATGTCCGATTCTTTCAACCCGCGCGTTGTCATGGCGGCCGTTCCAACGCGAATACCCGACGTTACCATAGGCGACTTATCATCGAACGGAACCATGTTTTTGTTAATCGTAATATCTGCTTTGATAAGCGTATTTTCAGCTAATTTACCCGTCAGGCCCTTTGAGCGCAAGTCGATCAGCATCAGGTGATTATCGGTCCCACCCGAAATAATCTGGTAACCCCGGCTCACAAACGCGTTTGCCATTGCCTGTGCATTGGCTTTCACCTGAACGGCATAATCATAGAAATCGTCGGTCAGAGCTTCGCCAAAGGCAACCGCTTTGGCCGCAATGATGTGCTCCAGCGGTCCGCCCTGTGTACCCGGAAACACACCCGAATCCAGCAGTGACGACATCAACCGGGTTTCGCCTTTTGGCGTTTTAACACCAAACGGATTCTCGAAATCATTCCGCATCATGATGATGCCGCCCCGCGTGCCCCGTAGCGTTTTGTGCGTTGTAGTCGTTACGATATGCGCGTGATCGAGCGGATCATTTAACAACCCCTTTGCAATCAGACCCGCCGGGTGCGATACGTCGGCCAGCAACAACGCGCCCACTTCGTCGGCAATGGCGCGGAGCCGGGCATAATCCCAGTCGCGGCTGTAGGCAGATGCACCACAGATGAGCATTTTGGGTCGTTCGCGCTTAGCCGTTTCTTCAACAACATCGTAATTGATAACGCCCGTTTCGCGCTCCACGCCATAGAACGTCGGGCGAAAGTATTTTCCGGAAATATTAACCGACGAACCGTGCGTGAGGTGACCACCGTGCGACAGATCGAAACCCAAAATGGTATCGCCCGGATGCAGACAGGCCACAAAAACGGCGGTGTTGGCATTGGCTCCGGAGTGCGGCTGCACGTTGACCCACGTAGCGCCAAACAATTCTTTGGCACGGTCGATGGCAATCTGTTCAACCTGATCGACCACTTCGCAACCGCCATAATACCGTTTGCCGGGCAGGCCCTCAGCATATTTATTAGTCAATACGCTTCCTGCCGCTTCCATTACGGCGGGCGACACGAAGTTTTCGGAAGCAATCAGTTCAATGCCCGATTCCTGCCGGTGTTGTTCTTTGGCAATCAGGTCAAACACCTGCGTATCGCGGGCGGTGGAAGTGACGGTCGTCATTGGTGTAAACGGTTTATTTGATCGGTAGTTTGATTGATTATTGACAGCAAAAGCCAGCAAACGGGCACACAACCAAACATTTATACTGACAAAGGTACGGCAGAAAACAGTAGCGTAACGAAGTTTTTGCTATTTCCCTCTACCTGCATTTTGGTACTGAAACGGGGTCATGCCTGTGTTCAATTTGAATTGCCGGTGAAAGTGCGAACTGTTATTGAAGCCGCATTCTAAACTGACCTGTCCAACGCTTAAATTAATGTTTGTGAGCAGTTTACGGGCATGGCCAATCCGTAATTCATTTAAGTATTCAACAAAGGTTTTGCGTGTACGATTCTTGAAATACCGACAAAAAGCCGCCGGGGCCATACCAGCAATAGACGCGATCTGACTAATCCGGATTTCATTCCGAAAATTGACCAGCATAAATTCCAGAACCCGTTTCATCCGCTCGGTTTCGGCCTCACCAGGCGCAAGCTGATAGCTATCACTGGCCAGCAAATCCGCGTTTTGATCGGCAGCCAACTGATTCAGAATAGCCAATAAACTCAACAATTGCGTCAGGCCTGTTTGTTCCGGCAATTTCTCCATCAACATGGCTGTCCCCTGACTACTTGCCGGGCTGAATCGAAGTCCGTAGCGAGCGCGTTCGAGTAGTTGACGCACAGCCTCAGCTTCCGGAATAGCCGCCAGTCCCCGATCCGCAAATGCCGTCGGAAATTGTACAACTATAGACTCAGCCTTTCGTGTAGCGTTATCTTGATAATACTCGTCATCGTTCCGCCAGAAATGGGGCAAATCGGGTCCAATCAACACCAGATCACCCGCCCGGAAAGGCTCTACGTGGTCACCGACAAATCGCTGTCCATGACTATTTATAATGTATGTCAGCTCATATTCCGGGTGATAATGCCAGGGCGAATCGAAATAAGGCAAACGAAATCGACGGACCAGTAGCGAACTTTGCTCATTGAACATTAACTTCTCAAAGAGAGCTTTCATTAAATGCGCTATTTTAACTTAATAAAGGGGAATCAGGAATGAAATTTATCAAAATTATGTATAAATCAGCAAAATACCTGTCTCTCTTATAGTTTTTAGTCATCTACTTTTGTTTCACCTGCTACTCTTAATCATTGACTGATGGAGACTATCATAAACAAAGAAAAACTACTGACCGAGCTAAACTCCGACTTCCTGGTCAGCCCGAATGCGATTGAATTCTATCGCGAAAATGGGTACGTCAAACTGAAGCACGTATTGTCGCCGGATGTGCTCGAGCATTACGGAACAATTATCACCGACTTGGTTCTTCGGCTCAACACGCTCATCAAACCAATGGAAGAACGCACTACGTATGAGCGGGCATTTTTGCAGATTATGAACCTCTGGTGCGAAGATGAGCAGGCGAAAGAATTCGTTTTCTCGAAACGATTAGCCAAAATTGCGGCCGACCTGATGGGCGTCCAGGGCGTCCGGCTCTACCACGATCAGGCTTTGTATAAAGAGCCGTCGGGCGGGATTACACCCTGGCACGCCGATCAATTTTACTGGCCGCTGGCTTCACCGAACACGGTTACCGTCTGGATTCCATTGCAGGAAACCCCCATGGAAATGGGGCCGCTCGCCTTCGCCGAACGCAGCCAGCACGTCGAAATCGGCCGCGATGTTGAGATTAGCGATGCCAGCGAAAAAATTCTTGCTGACGAATTGCAGAAGCAGAATTTTACCGTTCATGATACGCCATTCGACCTCGGCGAAGTGAGTTACCACGCAGGCTGGACGTTCCACCGGGCAGGACCGAATAGCTCTAATCGCCCACGCGGGGTGATGACAATGATTTACATGGATAAAGATCAGGTAATCATGCAGCCGCGCAACCGATTTCAGATCGCGGATCATGCCAAATGGTTAGATAACGCCCCTGTTGGCGGTAGGCCGCAGGACGAATTGAACCCAGTGCTGTTCAGCTATTGATTGTAATTGCAGGCCAGTAATTTTGTCTTTCATTCAGAAAACCCTGGCGTCGATCAGGGTTTTTCTCGTTTAGTTAAGAGAAGCAATGGAAATAATTCGGTTCAATTGCTGTTCACCTATCAAACCATCACTTACCCAACGCGGTATGAAGTCAATTATTAAGCTTGCGGTGCTGTTATTGCTTCCCCTCGCTACGTTTGCCCAGATCATTAAACCAGTCACGTGGACATACAAGCCGGCCAGATCGTCAGCGAAAATTGGTGAGGTTGTTGAACTGCGCTTCACGGCTACTATTAAACCCGGCTACCATATTTACTCGTCGGAAGTCAACCCAAAAATTGATGGGCCTCTGCCAACGGTTATTAAGTTGGCTCCTAACAAAACCTATGAACTGGTTGGAAATGTAAAGCCGCTTGGTAAAGTAGAGACTAAATATGAAGAGGCCTTCGAGGGTGATACGTACATTATGCATGGCTCGGCTCAGTTTTCGCAACGTATCAAAATCCTCGACAGCAACCCAATTATTGAGGGAAATATTGATTATCAGGCGTGTACAGATGTTGACGGTTCGTGTATACCGGCGAATGATGATTTCACGATTACGGGTCTGCTTGTTACGTCACCAACTGCCGCTACCACCGCTATAGCCGCAACGCCGAACACAACTTCGGCGATAACAAAACCAACGTCTACAACCACCGTTGCCGCGACGACGCCAACATCCGGATTACCAGCCGTAGAACCGGTTGAATCCGAAAAGCCGACCGTTGCCGAGACGGCTGACGCACCGGATTTGTTAGCAGACGAAGCTAAAACCGATTCGGATGGTTCGTTAGGCGGTTTTATACTGGCAGCTTTTCTGTCGGGGTTAGTTGCATTGCTTACACCCTGCGTATTCCCTATTATTCCGGCAACGGTCAGTTTTTTCACGAACCAACAGGGCGGGCAGTGGAAAGCCTTGTTATACGGGGCCTTTATCATTGGCATTTACGTCCTGATCGGCACCGTTGTCTCGCGGTTCAACGGCCCGGCATTTGCCAATTTCGTTAGCACGCACTGGCTGCCGAATATCCTGTTTTTCGCCACCTTTTTTATCTTCGGGCTGTCTTTTCTGGGTTTGTTCGAGATCGTTCTGCCTAACTCGCTTATTAACAAGGCCGATGCCCGCTCCGAACAGGGTGGCATTCTGGGCATTTTCTTTATGGCATTCACGCTGGTATTAGTGTCCTTCTCATGCACAGGGCCAATCGTGGGCAGTTTGTTGGTGGCATCGGCGGGTGGCGAAGTGATCAAGCCTATTCTGGGGATGGCTGCTTTTTCGTCGGCCTTTGCCATTCCGTTTACGTTGTTTGCTGCTTTTCCCCACTGGCTCAAAAGTCTACCTAAATCGGGCGGGTGGCTTAACTCCGTGAAAGTCGTGCTGGGCTTTCTGGAAATAGCGCTTGCCTTGAAATTCCTGAGCGTTGCCGATCAGGTTTATCATTGGAATTTGCTCGACCGTGAGGTATTCCTATCGCTCTGGATTGTTATTTTCGCCCTGATTGGCTTCTACTTTTTGGGCAAAATCCGACTACCGCACGACAGCGAGACCAAGTTCATCAGCGTGCAAAAGCTCTTGTTAGCCATCGCTACGTTCTCCTTTGTGGTCTACATGATTCCCGGCCTATGGGGCGCACCCCTGAAAGCACTATCCGGTTACCTCCCTCCCGAAACATCGCAGGATTTCAATTTGCATAATCAGTCGTTCACAGGCAGTCAGCCATCGGGATTGGTTGGCAGCGAACCCGTCAAATACGCCGATTTGTTTCACTTTCCCCGTGGGTTGCAGGGCTTTTTCGATTATAATCAGGGGCTTGCCTACGCCAAAAAAGTGAACAAACCTGTCTTCATCGACTTCACCGGACACGGCTGCGTAAACTGCCGCGAAATGGAAGCCCGTGTCTGGTCGGACCCGTCCGTTATGTCGCGGCTGCAAAATGATTACGTATTGATTGCGCTATACGTAGACGATAAAACCGAACTCCCTGAAGCGGATTGGTACACCTCGACTTACGACCAGAAAGTAAAGAAAACGATTGGCGGGCAAAACGCCGATTTGCAGATTACGAAATACAATAACAACGCACAGCCCCACTATTGCTTAGTAAATAGCGAAGGTAAATTACTGGTTTCTCCCAAAAATTACGATCGTAACGTAGCCAATTTCGTCGCGTTTCTGGATTCGGGGAAGGAGAAGTTTTAAACACATCCAAATAGAAAATCCCCGCCAGACTCTGGCGGGGATTTTCTATTTGGATGTTATTTCGATTAGGCAACCGTTTGCGCTGGAACGCCCTGGGTTTGAATCATGTCCATATCCGGTTTCGATTGGTCGGCGAGGGATACGCGACCGCGCTCTTTGCGAACAATGCGCGAGTAGAGCGAAATCTCCTGGTCGAACAAGAAACGGAAGAACAACCGAACAAATGATGTGTGGTATTTTAACGTTTCGTAATATTCAGGAGCCGTTTTCTTGATCTCCGGCAGTTTATTCCAAGGAATAGAGGGAAAATCGTGGTGCTCGTTGTGGAAACCTACGTTCAGGTTAGGCACGTTGAGCCGACCGTAGTAGCTGTATGTTTCCTGCTCCGGGTCGAGCGTCAGGTAATGTTCCTGAATCCAGCGCGCACCCAGTGGATGGAAACCAACTGAGAAGAACAGACACAAGCCCAGAAATATCAGGGCTTTCCATCCAAAGAACACGACAATCAGGACATCGAAGGCGATTTGAATAACAAAATTGGCAGCTACCCATTTATCAATCACGGCTAATTCGCGGCAACGGATGGTCCGAATACCCTGAAAAAGAGGAAACAGCAGCAACCAGATGGCTTTGCCGATGGCGTAATTTTTGATGAGTTTGGCCTCATACCAGTCGGGCAGGTCTGCGTCCAACTCATGAACACCCTGAAACGCGTGGTGCTTGATGTGAAAGTTCTTAAACGTCAAGGCTGTTGGAAATACCGTTGGCAGATTGGCAAAAATAGCCGCCCACATATTGGCTCCCGGCTTACGGAAAATCAAATTGTGCGCTGCTTCGTGGATGCAAACGAACAGCGTATGCGCCGGAAAGGCTCCAATAAACCAGGCCGCTGCAACCACAATCCACCACGACTGGTCACGAACCAGATAGGCCATAGCGGTCATCAGAGCCACACAACCCACACTAACCCAAAACGTGGTCGGGTTTTTCTGGCCGATCAATTTTTTGATTTCTGGATGGGACTTCAGAATCTGCCGGGTACGGGTCCGGTGGGGTTCAGTAGCGTTTGAATGTACAAAATCAGTTAACGTTGCCATAGATGAGGTGTCGCCGGAACAAGTTTCGGTTGATTACGAACAGTAAAATTAGCACATTTTCAACTGGTAACGCCATAGTCACCAGCGAAATTCCCCAATTTTAACGGCGTTCTCACACCATTAAACAAGAAAGGCGGAACCGATTAGTCCCGCCTTTACTGACTCAGGTTGATTCAACAAAAAAGTGAATGGTGGATATTGGTGACGTAGATTAAGTGAATGGAATCGGGTGAAGTAAGCCAAACTGATTTGACCTAATTACACTCACTTGACCAGCAACTTAATAACCGATGGGGAATGAATAGCCCAGCGAGACTGCTACACCCCGATTGCGAACATTGACGTTAACGACCGGCACCTGAATTTGCCGGGTGAATCCATGAGTGTAGCGACCTTCAACGAAAAACTTACCGACTCCGGCGTCCATCGACAGGCCCAGCCCGCCAACGGCCCCCACATCCCAGCGAGACAGCATATTACCATAGTTCACATCGACATCAAAAGGCTGAGTCGTTACCAGAGCCGAAGCGCGGGTACGAATCCGACCATCGAGCGCGTAACTTACGGCTGGACCGGCAATCAGGTAAGGCTGTACGGGTCCATCGGTCAGGTTAACTTTGACCAGCAATGGAATTTCTATGTTTTGCGACTGATAGGCAATGGTTGCTCCAAGCGGCAGTTTAAACCCGCCGAGATTTATATCGAATCCTTCTTTAACGGCAACGCCTTTTCGTACGTAGGCAATTTCCGGGCGGAACGAGATCCGGTCACTCAACGGAATATCCAGAAAAATCGCGCCGGTTGGTCCAGCCGTTGGATGCAGATTTGGCGTCACACTGCCCAAAAATTCGGGTTTGGAGGCAAAGCCCCAGTTGGCACCGCCCCGGATGCCGACCTGAACCTGAGCAAAAGACGTTTTGGACGCTAAAAGACCGAACGCGATAACACCGGCAAGCACAATTCGTTTCATGGTATTAAAGGAAAAAGTTGATAGAAAAATAACCTGAACTTGGTTGTGTAGACTGTCGGCAATAGGCTATCTGGTTTTTAATGCGAATCTGATGATTAGAGAGCGTGGGTATCGAAAGGATTAATTGGTCCGATAAAATTTTTACAATTGCTTTTCAGACTGAAAGGCTGTGATTTTTAGCAGACAGGTAATTTCCCTTGTCATTCACCCAGTTGCACTTTTCTTGAAAACATTGGAAGGGTCTTGTAACTTTACCAATTACCTGCGATTCCTAACCTGACAATGAACTACATTAAGCCAACTAAATTCAGTTACCTGCCTGCCTTTCTAATGCCTTTGGACGTACTTGGCTTATTTGAGTGCGATCCGTTTGGTAACTCCCTGTTAATCAGAAGGTTTATTATCGGATTAGTGGGCTGGCTAACGTATGCCCGTTACACGGTAGTTAACCGGATTCAGATTGAAGGCACGGAGAATTTGGAGAATTTACCTATTAATAACGTCCTGTTTTTGTCGAATCATCAGACGTATTTTGCCGACGTTATTGCATTTTTTCACATTTTCTGCTCCGTAAAATGGGGTTTTCAAAATACGCTGTTGCCACCCATGTACTTGTTCGGACCCCGCGCCCGGCAGTACTACGTAGCGGCTTCGGAAACGATGAAAAAAGGGATTGTGCCGCGCGTTTTTGCAGCCGGTGGCGCCCTAACCATCGAACGTTCGTGGCGGGCAGAAGGGCGTGAGGTGCAGCGTTCTGTCGATACGTCGGCCAACGACAAAATAGCGAAAGCACTGGCGCACGGCTGGGTTGTGAGCTTTCCGCAGGGGACCACCACGCCCTACGCACCCATACGGAAAGGGACAGGACACCTCATCAAAAATAATGCGCCGATTGTTGTGCCGGTTGTCATAAACGGGTTTCGTCGCGCCTTTGATAAGAAAGGATTACGCTTCAAAAAACGCAATACGCTCTTAACAGTGCACTTCAAGGAACCCATGCAGTTTGGCCCCGATGAAACCGTAGATGAGATTGTTGCCAAAGTCCGACACGCCATTGAGCAGGACGCACCGGAGTGGATGAAGGAGGAGTTGTAGGGTTATAAAGTTGGCTGACGCGCCGTGTTAACTGTACAACTTTACGACCATACAACTTTACAACTTTCTCTAAAGAAGCCAGCGCAGGAAAATATAGAGGGTAAAGGACATTAGTATCGAAACGGGCAGTGTTAGTACCCAGGCCAGGGCAATGTTCCGCACCGTGCCACCCTGCAAGTTTTTAATGCCTTTATTGGCGACCATGCTTCCGGCAATACCCGACGACAAAACGTGCGTAGTACTAACCGGAAGTTTCAGTGCTGACGCTAAACCGATCATCATAGCAGCGACCAATTCAGCCGAAGCCCCCTGTGCATAGGTTAAATGTTGCTTACCAATTTTTTCGCCCACCGTCACCACAATCCGACGCCAGCCAATCATAGTTCCAAGGCCGAGCGACAGGGCGATCATCAGAATTACCCACAACGGTGCATAGTCTGTAAATCGGCGCAGGCCGGTTTCTTCATTGAGGTTTTTACTCAGCGTTGCGAGTTGGCTCGCGCTTAGGTTCGCCCCTTCATCTTCCGTAATATGCTTTATATTGTTGTTAATGAGCAACAGATCGCGTCTTACGTCTAAGCGTTTCTCGTTCGGAATTTTATTATCAACGAGTGGCCCGTTTACGAAGCTGTTCAGTTCAGCAATTTCAGTACGTGTTTGAGCCAGCCGAACCCGATTGACAGCCGATAGACGGGTTGAGTCGAGGGCCGCAATTGTTTGCTCAATGCCCGTAATATTGGGCTTCATCAATCGTGGGTCAATGTCTCCTTTAACGGCGAAATGATAGGGGACAATCCCGATCAGGATGAGCATAATTAGACCAACACCCTTTTGTCCATCATTACTGCCATGAAAAAAGCTCACCAGTGAACACGTAACGATTAATATACCCCGAATCCAGGCGGGTGGCTCGGTATTCTTTTTTGGCTCCTTAAATAGCTGATCTTTCGTTTCTTCCGGCACCAGACGCCGGATCAGGAACATAAGTACGATAACCAGGCTAAAACCCAGCAATGGAGACAGCAATAGCGCGTAGCCTGTTTCGATAGCTTTTTCCCAGTTTACAGCGGCTCCGGTTTTATTTTCAGGCATGGTTGCAAACGCTAACCCCACGCCCAGAATAGACCCGATAAGCGTGTGTGAACTTGAACTGGGTAGGCCAAAATACCACGTACCAAGATTCCAGATAATGGCACTCAGCAATAGGGCAAGCACCATTGCTACACTATGATAAACGTTCTGGTCGACCAGCAACTCAACCGGCAACAGGTTGACAATGCCCATAGCCACGCCAATACCACCCAATAAAACCCCCGTAAAATTGCAGATACCGGACCACACAACGGCAACCGTTGGCTTTAGCGAATTAGTGTAAATAACAGTGGCGACGGCGTTGGCTGTATCGTGAAAGCCGTTAACAAACTCAAAAGCGCAGGCAGCAAAAAGGCTGATAAAAAGGAGGATAAAAACATCCGTTTCTAATCCAAACATAAGTAGGGAATCTTCTGTGGTTGTGCGAACGGTGGGTCCGTAAGCCAATGATTGCCACAAAAGTACGCCAAAGTAACCAGAGCGATATTACGAAATTGTTAAGTAGAGACCAGTCCGCCGGTGAGGCAACGCCTTGAATATTGTTTGCCTGAGCCATACCATCCGGGATGTAAGACGTAACGTGCTGCCGCGCCGGTCTCTACTTTTTCCCCGCCAATTGCCCACAGGCAGCGTCAATGTCTTTGCCCCGGCTCCGGCGAACATTCACCGTTACGCCTTTGCTGTCTAAATAACCCGCAAATTTGTCCAGTGTTTGTGGGTCCGTATTCTTGAAATTAGCTTCAGCAATGGGGTTGTATTCAATGATATTGATTTTCGCCGGTACGCGCTTGGTGAACTTCCACAGTTCCTGCGCATCCTGTAACGTATCATTGAAGTTGTAGAAAAGGATGTACTCAAACGTGATGCGCGTACCCGTTTTTTTGTAAAAATAACCGAGTGCATCGCCCAACACGTCAAGCGTATTGCTTTCGTTGATGGGCATAATGGTGTCGCGCTTCAGGTCATTGGCCGCATGGAGTGACAGAGCGAGATTGAACTTCACGGCATCGTCTCCCAGTTGCCGGATCATTTTGGCGATGCCTGCTGTGGAAACCGTAATTCGTTTGGGCGACATACCGAGTCCGTCGGGCGAGGTAATGCGGTCAACCGATTCAAGAACGTTTTTGTAGTTCAGCAACGGCTCACCCATGCCCATATACACGATGTTCGACAGTGGTGCGTCGTAGTTTTCTTTCGCCTGCCGGTCAATGGCAACCACCTGATCATAAATTTCTGCCGCGTCCAGATTGCGTTTACGGTCCATATAACCCGTTGCACAAAACTTGCACGTCAGCGAGCAACCTACCTGACTCGAAACGCAGGCTGTCATGCGATCTATGTCGTCAGTGCGTATCGACGGAATAAGGACGCCTTCAACCAGATTGCCATCAAACAGCCTGAACGACGATTTGATGGTGCCATCGTTGCTACGTTGTTGCTGGTCGACGGTCAGGGGCCGAATTTCGAAATGAGCATTGAGCAACTCCCGTGTTGACAACGACAGATTGGTCATCTGCTCAAACGACAACGCCGATTTCTTCCATAGCCATTCGTAAACCTGTTTGGCTCGGAATCCCTGTTCGCCATGTTGGGCAAACCAGTCCTTTAACTGAATGGCTGTTAATTTACGAATGTCCTGCATTATTGAAATGATTGACGGGGCCGCCCGCGCGGTAATGGAGTGGTTGAATGATTGAATAGCCGATTCAATCACTCTATCATTCACTAATTAATTTGTGCTCTCCATCTTTTCCCCGCTTCCAGTCCTTTCGGCATCCAAACAGCGGCTTTGTCCATCACTTTCGGGGCAATAGGCCGGATGTAAGGATATAAAAAAGCGGTTTCCGTTTGGCGAGGGGGCATTTTCACGCCCATATAACTGAACAACCAAAGGATAACACTAATTCCAAAGATCCACGTAAAAACGCCGACAACGGCCCCCGCCACGCTATCGAACGTACCCAAAACAGAATACTTGAGCGACCGCCGGATGGCGAACCCCATCTGGTTAATCATGATGACGGTCGGGAAAAATATGACCGAGAACCCCAGCCAGGGCAGAATTTTTCGGGCGATTTCGCGGCTGATGTACGGGCTAAGTAGGTCGATACCAAACGCCAGAAACTTAAACCCGACAATCATAGCCACAACAAACGCAATGACCGCCACAATCTCGACCAGGAGACCTTTGCGGTAACCATTGAAAGCCCCCCAGGCGAGGGGAATCAGCATGAGTAAATCGAGGGTATTCAACTATGAATTATTGAGTTGTTGAATGATTAAACGATAGAATAAGCCATTCGACAATTCAATCATTCAGTCATTCTATCATTGTAAAAGTTGCTTTACCATAGCCGAAATGGCCTTTCCATCGGCCTGACCGGCGAGTTCTTTGGAAGCCACACCCATCACTTTACCCAAATCTGAAGGAACCGAAGCACCCAAACGGGTCATGATAGCCTGTAATTTTTCTTTCAACTCATCTTCCGACAGTTGCTTAGGCAGATACTGTTCGATAACGGCAATTTCCGTTTCTTCAACAGCCAGCAAATCCGGTCGATTCTGCTGACGATAGATATCCGCTGAATCCTTCCGCTGCTTCACCGCCTTGGTCAGAATCCGGGTTTCATCTTCGGGTTTAAGCTCGCCCGTTTGGCCCTCTTTGGTTTCTTCCAGCAGAATCATGGATTTTACGGCCCGCAGCGCCCGCAGTTTATCCTGATTTTTGGCGAGCATCGCTTGCTTAATATCCGCGTCGATTTGTTGTTTCAGAGACATGTTTTCAATTGTAAATAAACGAATGGGCGAATGAATGATTGGGCGGTCCGCCGTCGCGGTGAATAAACATCATGAACCTTCACTCCTTCCGCAAAGTTACGAAGTCGTGAAGGGTTATTCACTACGGTCTGGCGTTCCGGTTCACTCATTCACCAATCTTTAGAACATGACTCGTTTAAGCGTTAATATCAATAAAATCGCGACTATCCGAAATGCGAGGGGTGGCAATAATCCCGATCTGGTAAAGGTCGCGCTGGACTGCGAACGTTTCGGGGCACAGGGCATCACGGTTCATCCCCGCCCCGATGAACGGCACATTCGCTACCAGGATGTAATTGACTTACAGCCAGTTGTCACAACCGAGTTCAACATTGAAGGAAATCCGGATGCTCGATTTATCGAACTCGTTAAGCGTATAAAACCTGCTCAGGTAACGCTCGTACCCGACGCGCCTGATGCCGTTACGTCCAACGCCGGTTGGGACACCGTTCGCCACGCCGACCACCTTCGGGAGTTGGTCGATACGTTCAAAGCGGACGGCATTCGAGTGTCTATCTTTGTCGATGCTGACGAACGCATGGTTGAAGGCGCTAAAGCCGTAGGCACCGACCGGATCGAATTATATACCGAACCGTATGCCACCCACTACGTCCAAAACCGTGATGCAGCCGTTGCGCCTTTTGTTCGGGCGGCACAACGCGCGCAAGAATTAGGGCTGGGGCTGAACGCAGGACACGATTTGAGCTTGGAAAACCTACGCTATTTTAATGAGCAAATCCCCGGTCTGGAAGAAGTGTCTATCGGTCACGCACTCATCTGCGACGCGCTTTATTTTGGCTTGGAGAACACCATTCAGATGTATCGCCGGGAGTTAGAAAAACTCGTTGCCTGATGCATCCGCTTCGCCAGTTCATCCTGAATTACACCAATTTATCCAATTCGGACTGGGACCGAATTAACCTGTGCCTGACCAGGCAGGAGGTTTCGAAAGATACGCTGTTACTGGCAGAGGGTAGAGTATGCCGACATTTATATTTCCTGGAAAGCGGCCTGTTACGTTTTTATATTCTCAAAGACGGCAATGAAGTTACAAAGTACTTTACTGACGTCCCTTATGTCTTCACATCCCAGAAAAGTTTTGCCTCGCAGCAGCCTGCCAAAGAAAGTATTGAGACGCTTGAGGATAGTGTTCTGTGGAGAATGACCTACGAAGATGCTTACCAACTATTGGAGATTAACGCATGGAGCACGTTTATCCGATCTTTAATTCAGGAAGTGCAAACCTACACAGAGGATATTTTAGAGGCTTTACAAACCGAAACTGCCGAAAGTCGCTATCGAAAAATGCTTACCGCTCAGCCGTCGCTGGTGCAGCGGGTGCTTCTCAAACACATAGCGTCTTACTTGGGAATTGCTCAGCAATCACTTAGCCGTATCCGGAAAAATTTGCCCTAAGCCTTCCGAATTTAACCTATGTGAAATGTTGCCGAGGTTTCGACACGGAATTTTGCAGAAACAATCAAACGTATGCAAAACTCATTGATCGCACTGGCGATGCTCCTGTCGGTACAGGTGATGGCACAACAATCAGACACCCGATTCAATCATACAATCGAAACGACGGCTCCACCAGAAATGATCTGGCAAATTTGGACCGATGTGCCAAACTGGAAAACATGGGACGACGGCCTAAAAGATGCTGAACTCAACGGCCCGTTTACGGCTACCAGTCAGGGCGTATTGATTCCGGATAAAGGCCCCCGGTCAAAGTTTGTACTGACCGAAGTCATACCCGGCCAATCGTACACATTTAGAACGAAACTACCGCTTGGTGCCTTGAATGTAAAACGGTTTCTAACGACTGAAAATAGCAAAACGATCTTCACACACGAAGTCTGGTTTACGGGCCTAACGAAAAACTTTTTTGGCCGCGCACTGGGGCGAAACTATCGGTCATTGTTACCGGGGGTTATGGAGAAAATAAGGCTGCTTGCCGAGCAAAAACCGACATTAAAATGAATTCACTTTTTCTGATGAAAGCCGTTTATATAGGCAATAGTTTAGTTGCCGGCTGGATTAGCATTACGTGTTTATTTGCGCCCCGAACCGCTCAACGCACGATTTTTAGCAACGATTTTGCCTATTCGGAAGCTATTCGTCTGGTTGGTGCTTTATGGGGGGCGATTTTTGCACTTTCAGTATTGGGCTTGTTTTTTCCCCAGCAGATGAGTCTGGTTCTGCTATTCCAGTTTATTTATAAATCGTCCTGGCTATTAATTGCCGCCTTACCCGCGTTGCTGGCTAACCAACCCTATCCGAAAGGAATGGCTTTATTCTTCCTAATCTGGGTAATAGCATTACCGTTCGTAATTCCCTGGAGCACGTTGTTTCGTTAAGAGTTTCAAATCTTTAAATTAGGTAGCACGATAATGATATCCGGTAGTTCCCGGAACCATAGCTCCCTATTGCGGTTTATGGTACATTATGCAACTTCCTGTTGACGAGTTTCTAAAGAAATCCCAAACCCTGCCCATTATTGATGTTCGGTCGCCTGGGGAATTTGCCCATGCCCACATTCCGGGCGCGGTGAATATTCCCCTGTTCGACAACGACGAACGGGCACAGGTGGGCACTCGTTACAAACAGGCAGGTAAAGATCATGCGGTGTTGATGGGGCTGGAATTCGTCGGACCAAAACTCGCTGACTTTGTTAGGCAATCGCGTAAACTGGCTAACAGCAATGGGGGCGAAGTGCTGGTCCATTGCTGGCGGGGCGGTATGCGAAGCGGCTCATTTGTGTGGCTGTTAAATACGGCCGGACTTACTGCTTCGATCCTCGCAGGCGGCTATAAAGCCTATCGAAATCTGGTGCTCGATTCATTTGCCGAACCGCAAAATCTTATCATTCTGGGTGGCAAAACGGGCAGTGGCAAAACCGATACTCTGAAAGAACTGGCGCGACAGGGTGAACAGATTATCGACCTCGAAGGGCTGGCGCACCATAAAGGGTCAACCTACGGGGCCATTGGTCAACTCCCGCAACCCGCCACGGAACAGTTTGAAAATCTGCTCTTTAACGAATTTAAACCACTCGATTCTTCCCGTAGAATCTGGCTCGAAGATGAAAGCCGCAGCATTGGTTCGTGCTTTATTCCAATGTCGCTCTGGCAGCAAATGCGTCTTGCCCCGGTAGCCTTCGTCGATGTTCCTAAAGATAAACGCGTTACTCGTTTAGTAACCGAATACACAGGCATTGATCATATTCTGCTCGTAGAAGCAACCGAGCGAATCCAAAAACGGCTTGGCGGAAAAGTGACGAAAGAGGCTCTCGACGCGCTGGTTCGACACGACTATGCAACGGTGGCCGATTTGACATTGGATTACTACGACAAAGCATATCTGCACGGCCTTGCCCAACGCGAGCCAACCAGTGTGCATACGGTAAATGTTACAGAAGATAATCCTCAAAAAACGGCGGAGCAGTTAATTCAATGGGCGAATAAACTATAGCCTATTTCTTTTTCGTCGACTGCATTCGCCGAACGACTTCGCGTTTCTGAAAGCCTAAATGCCAAACAGCAAAGGGCACTTCCTGTTTGCCAAAACAGGCCTCGCAAATGGGGCTACCCGCCGGAACAGGCGCGTTATAAATGAATAGCGTATCGTTGATTTTCTGTATGTTGGAGATTGGCTGTTGCTTCTGCTTCGCACTATACAGATAGGCGTCAATAATCTCCCGCTCCTTGGTATTCAGGGACTTGTTCTGTATATCCGCACTACCCAACAAACGTATATCAAGCGCATAACTCTGCATAATGGCTTTCGTTCGGGGCAAATTTTGCAACTGGCAAAGCTTAGTCCGCTCGGCGGGGTCCGTCGTTTTCTGGAGTTGCGTAGTCAGTTCTTTCTCAATGACAGCACTAACTTTTCCACCCAGATTATCCACCGTTTCTACCAAATCGGCATTCGTAATCCGTTTGATTTTCGAGTCGGCCATCTCCCGTTTGAGTTCATTCGTGTATTTTACCCGTTCGGGATTACAGGACATTATCAAGCTGATTAACAGGAAGGCGAGAAGTGAAGAGCGGTTCATAAATAGGAACTTAATGCGAGTACGTTTCGTCATTTATAGTGGAAACCATCCGAACAGCCGCTTGGTTGCAACTGGCTAACACAAAACTGAACTGCTGGAACGCCAGACCACCAACGTGATGAACCTCGATACGTCGGACCACCGATGTGTCGGACCACAGGATTTTTGTAATTTTGTATTTCTTAATTGTCACTCCCTTGTCATTCAAATGAAATGACAACCAAAGCTATAGACTATGCTTGACCAGTTAGAAGCTATTCGCGAACGCTTCAACGAAGTAGCTCAACAAATTGTGCAGCCCGAAGCCGTTTCTGACCAGAAGCGGTTCATGAAGTTGAGTAAAGAATACAAGGACTTAGAAAAGATAGTCATTCAGTATCAGGCATTTATACAATTGCTTGAAGAAATTGAGAACGCCAAGAAGGTTATCGCTACCGAGAAAGATGAAGATTTTCGGGAAATGGCGAAGGGCGAGTTAGACGAACTGCTGCCCCGCCGGGAAGAACTGGAGGAAACGCTCAAAGAGATGTTGATGCCGAAAGATCCGAACGACAGTAAAAACGTCATTCTCGAAATTCGGGGCGGCACCGGGGGTGATGAAGCGGCCATCTTTGCGGGTGATATTTTCCGAATGTACCAGCGTTTCTGCGAGAAAATGGGCTGGCGCATGTCGCTTGTTGATTTTACCGAAGGCACATCGGGCGGCTACAAAGAGATCATCACCGAAATTGAAGGTGAAGACGTGTATGGCAAACTCAAATTTGAGTCGGGCGTTCACCGTGTACAACGTGTGCCCGCCACCGAAACCCAGGGCCGGATTCACACATCGGCGGCCAGCGTTGCCGTACTGCCCGAAGCCGAAGAGGTAGACGTTGAGCTGAACATGAACGACATTCGCAAAGACACGTTCTGCTCGTCGGGTGCTGGTGGTCAGTCGGTTAACACGACCTATTCGGCGGTGCGGCTGACTCACATTCCATCTGGCATCGTGGTTCAGTGCCAGGATGAACGCTCGCAGTTGAAAAACTTCGACAAAGCACTGACGGTGCTGCGGTCGCGCATTTACGAAATCGAACTGAAGAAACACAATGAGGCCATTGCTTCGCAACGCAAAACGATGGTGGGCAGTGGCGACCGTTCCGACAAAATCAGGACGTATAATTACCCGCAAAGCCGCGTTACCGATCATCGCATTGGCCTGACGGTTTATAATCTTCCCAGCGTAATGGATGGTGGCATCGGCGACTTTATTGAGCAACTCCGCATTGCCGAAAACGCCGAACGGTTGAAAGAAGGGGCGACAGCTTAAAGTATAGCTAATACTGTAGAGGACATCGCCTTCTGATAAAGCCATGAAACAATTATTCTCAATTTTGACATTAATGCTCATCGGTCTGTCAGCCGCAGCGCAGACGAAACCTGCCTTGTCTACCCCGCCTTCGATCGTTTCCGTAGTTGAGGGGGTTACGGGTAAACAGTTCCTACCCGACACCGCCTTCGCTGCTCTGTCGGAGGAGGACGAGACATTGTTGGTTAAGGAACCTGTGGCTAACTGGAGTTTACTACAGGAATCGGGTAAGGAAATGACCTACTCCAATCTGGTAATCGGTACTCGATCTTACCAGTTGCTCATTGTTAAATCACCAAAAGATTTGTTCCCCAAAGCAACGTTGCTGCGTTACATTACACCTAAATCGAAACCGGAACCCATCGCCAGAGGTACTTTAAAGCCAAAAGTGGATGAAAAACCTAAATGAACTGGTGTGGCATTTTCCTCAATAAAAAAGCCCGGCCAGAAATGGCCGGGCTTTGTACTAATTCTATAATCAATTACCCCTGAATATTGTCCGATGTCAATTTCGCACCCAGATACTCGCGGTTCAGGCGGGCGATGTGGTCGAGCGAGATGGATTTTGGACACTCAACCGAGCACGCACCGGTAAACGAACAGGCACCGAAACCTTCGGCATCCATTTGCGCTACCATGCGTTCAGCCCGCTCTTTAGCTTCCGCTTTACCTTGCGGCAAAATAGCCAACTGAGATACTTTTGCCGAAACAAACAACATGGCAGATGCATTTTTGCAGGCCGCTACGCAGGCCCCACAAGCTATGCAGGCAGCCGCATCCATCGCTTCATCGGCAATGGTGCGGGGAATAAGTATCTCATTTGCGTCCCGCGCCGAACCCGTATTAACTGACACGTAACCACCCGACTGAATTACCCGGTCAAAGGCAGAGCGGTCAACCATGAGGTCTTTGATGACCGGGAAGGCCCGCGCCCGCCAGGGTTCAACCACAATCGTGTCGCCGTCGTTAAACGAGCGCATGTGCAACTGACAGGTCGTCGCGCCGGTTTGCGGTCCGTGTGCCCGACCGTTTATATACATCGAACACATACCACAAATTCCTTCGCGGCAGTCATGGTCGAAGGTTACGGGGTCTTCGCCTTTCCGGGTGAGCGAGTCGTTCAGTACGTCGAACATCTCCAGGAACGACATGTCCTCCGATACGTTATCTAACTGATATTCAACCAATTTCCCGGTTGCATTCGTATTTTTCTGTCTCCAGACTTTTAGGTTAATCTTCATCTTACAAAAAAGTTGTAAGGTTATACAGTTATAAAATTGTAGAGTTCAACAAGCCGCCGAAGCGCTATCTAACTTTACAACCCCATAGCTCTACAACGTCTATTTATAACTCCGCTGTGTCAGTTTCACATTCTCGAATTCGAGAATTTCCTTGTTGAGCAATTCTGGCTGGTTTTCACCCTGAAATTCCCAGGCCGCTACGTAGGCAAAATTTTCGTCATCGCGCAGGGCTTCGCCGTCGGGGGTTTGGTGTTCCTCGCGGAAGTGACCACCGCACGACTCTTCACGGTTCAACGCATCGTCGATCATCAACTCACCCAATTCGATAAAGTCGGCCACGCGGGACGCCTGTTCGAGTGCCTGGTTCATCTCTTCCGAATCACCCAACACTTTTACATTTGTCCAGAACTCTTTTTTCAAGGCCTGAATCTTTTGCTTGGCCGTTTTAAGCCCCTCCGTCGTCCGCGACATGCCGCAGTATTCCCACATGATGTGGCCTAACTCTTTGTGTAGTTCATCGACAGGCCGTTCGCCTTTGATAGCCAGCATCCGGGTGATCAGTCCCTGCGCTTTTTGTTCAGCTTCCTTGAAAACAGGCGCATCAACGGGCAGTTTATCAGCCGGTCCGATGGTTGCCAGGTAATCGCCAACGGTGTAAGGAACCACGAAATAGCCGTCGGCCAATCCCTGCATCAGAGCCGAAGCACCCAATCGGTTCGCACCGTGGTCGGAGAAATTAGCTTCGCCAAGGGCATACAGACCCGGAATCGTAGTCATCAGATTGTAATCTACCCATAGCCCACCCATCGTGTAGTGAACGGCCGGGTAAATCATCATCGGCAATTCGTACGGGTTTTCGCCAGTGATTTTCTCATACATCTCGAAGAGGTTACCATATTTGGCCTCAATCGTTTTTTGACCGTCGCGCTTGATCGCATCGGCAAAATCGAGATACACGGCCAAACCGGTTTTACTAACACCCCGACCTTCGTCGCAAACGTATTTGGCGTTCCGCGAGGCTACATCGCGGGGTACAAGATTTCCGAATGATGGATACCGGCGTTCCAGAAAATAATCACGGGCATCTTCAGGCAGGTCGGTTGCTTTTATCTGACCCTTCTGAATTTTCTCCGCGTCTTCTTTCGTTTTCGGTGCCCACACCCGGCCATCGTTCCGCAGCGACTCCGACATCAGCGTCAGTTTCGACTGGTAATGGCCCGATACCGGAATGCAGGTCGGGTGAATCTGGGTAAAGCAGGGATTACCAAACAAAGCTCCCTTTTTGTGTGCCCGCCAGGCCGCCGTTACGTTCGACCCCATCGCGTTAGTGGAGAGGTAGAACACGTTACCGTAGCCACCTGTGCAGAGCAAAACAGCATGACCCGAATGCGATTCGATCTTACCGGTAATCAGGTTACGGGTGACAATACCACGCGCTTTGCCGCCCTCTACCACGAGGTCGAGCATTTCAGTACGTGGGTACAATTTTACTTTTCCGTTTGCTACCTGACGGCTCAGCGACGAGTAGGCTCCCAATAGCAACTGCTGACCGGTTTGGCCCCGTGCGTAAAACGTACGCGACACCTGCGAGCCACCAAACGAACGGTTTGCCAGCAAGCCGCCGTACTCGCGGGCAAACGGAACGCCCTGCGCCACGCACTGGTCAATGATGTTGACACTTACTTCGGCCAGCCGGTGTACGTTACCTTCGCGGGCGCGGTAGTCACCGCCTTTGATGGTATCATAGAACAACCGGAACACACTGTCGCCATCGTTCTGATAATTTTTAGCCGCATTTATGCCGCCCTGAGCGGCAATGGAGTGCGCCCGGCGTGGACTATCCTGAAAACAGAATGCCTTAACGTTATACCCTAACTCGGCCAGCGATGCAGCCGCCGAAGCACCAGCCAAGCCAGTGCCCACTACAATAATATCGTATTTGCGTTTATTGGCCGGATTAACCAGCTTCAGCGCGAACTTATGCCGTGCCCATTTTTCGGCTAAGGGGCCTGCGGGGACTTTGGATTCCAGTTTCATTTGTCCAATTAGTAATGAGCGAATGAGCGAATGAGTGAACAAAAAGCAACGAGACAAGCGATTCATTCACTCATTCGTCATTCACTAATTCACTCATTAAATTATATGGTGAACCTGTAAAAACACATAAATCGGCATGGCGGCAAAAAGTGCCGGAATGATGATTGCAAAGAAATACTTACCCAAAAACTCAATTGCCGGCGTGTACTTTTTGTGCCGAATACCGAGTGATTGAAAACCACTCTGGAAACCATGCGCCAGGTGATAACCAACCGCAACCATGCTTAATACGTACAACAAGACGTACCACCATTCGGAAAAGGCTACCCGCACAACGGCGTACAGGTCTTTGTACTGTTTGCCATCGTATTCGGCCATTGGGACCGAACCGAAGTGCATTTCGTACCAAAACGTGCGCATATGGATAACAATAAATACCAGTAAAATGGTCCCCAGAATGCCCATATTCCGCGACGACCAATCACTATTTGCCTCCGGCTTACTATACGCATATTTAACCGGCCTCGACGACTGATTGTGGCGTGTTAGAATAAAGGCCATCAGCGCGTGAACCAGAATTGACGTGTAGAGCAGATACGAGACCGTCATGATAACCGGGTTATGGGTCATGAAGTACGTGTACTCGTTGAAGGCTCTACCGCCATCGCCCTTAAATAGCTGCAAATTGCCAGCCATGTGAATGATTAAAAAAGAACTTAAAAATAGCCCCGTCAGCGACATTATGACCTTGCGGCCGAGGGAGCTGGACAGAGTTTGTGTTACCCAGGCCATATGGTGAACGACACGAAATTTAGTGGTAAACTATTGAAGACAAGCCGCTTTAAACGGCGCATCAAAGCTAAATCACAAACGGCATGGAAACAAGATTAAGTGCCTTTATCGGCGGTTTTACAACTTATTTACAGGCGATATAAATTGATTCTATTCAACTGATTTCGCAACAGGGTGTAGTATCGTATTGTTTAATGGGCTAACGGTTTAGCATAAAAATTTTCGATGTGACAGCCAAAAATGTTGATAATTTATCTAAAAATAATTCATACTATTGATTATCAGAGTGTTAACTACAGAATAAGAATCCCTGTTTGACCAACTACATTTATCACATTAATTTCGCACCATTCGACCGTTTCATCTGTCATTACACAACACCTATGAACGCATACGTATTTCCCGGCCAGGGTTCGCAGTTTCGGGGTATGGGAAAAGACCTTTATCAAAACGATGAGGCCGCCCGCCAGCTTTTCGAGCAGGCAAATCAGGTACTTGGTTACAGCCTGACCGACATCATGTTTGAGGGCAGCGACGATGACCTTAAGCAGACCATCTACACGCAGCCTGCCGTTTTTTTGCATGGGGTCGTGATGGCTCTGACAACGGATTCGTTCGCGCCGGATCGGTTCGACGTTTCGATGGTAGCTGGTCATTCTCTAGGCGAACTATCGGCACTGATGGCGGCTGGCGTGCTTTCCTTCGAGGATGGGCTGCGGCTGGCATCGGTTCGGGCAACGGCCATGCAGCGTGCCTGCGAACTGGTTCAATCGACAATGGCGGCTGTATTGGGTCTACCCGATGCGGTGATTGAGCAAGTTTGCGCCGACATTACGAAGGAGATTGTTGTGCCAGCCAACTACAATTGTCCCGGTCAAGTGGTTATTTCAGGGAGCGTTGCTGGTATTCAACTGGCCGAGGAACGGCTGAAAGCGGCTGGTGCCAAACGCGTTGTATTACTGGCCGTGGGTGGAGCGTTCCATTCGCCCTTTATGGAACCAGCCCAAACCGAATTCGCCGAAGCCGTTCGGCTGATGCCGTTTACGACACCGCGTTGTCCTGTTTATCAGAACGTCGATGCTAAACCGACAACCGACCCGGAGAAAATTAAAGCAAATCTAATTGCTCAATTGACCTCACCTGTTCTGTGGACACAGTCCGTCGAGCGCATGGTAGCCGATGGCGCTACTGCGTTTTTTGAGTGTGGTCCCGGTAAAGTATTGCAGGGATTAGTCAAAAAGATTAGTCCAGCCACTCCTGTTTCTGGCGTATAGCCGTTTATCAGGAGGTTGATAATCAGGGAATAGCTCGTTTTTTGTGCTAAAAAAGGCTTTTTTTCAAGGCAGCATTTGCTTTTAAGGCCTGTCGTCCGTTACCTTTGCACTCGCAATTGCAAAATGGCCCGATAGTATAAGGGTAGTACGACAGATTTTGGTTCTGTTTGTGGAGGTTCGAATCCTTCTCGGGCTACATAGAAAAGCCGCTTGATTTTATCAGGCGGCTTTTTCTATTAACAACAATCAAAAAGCCGCTTCCGTAGAAGCGGCTTTGAACTCATCTATAGCGACAGGACCACTACATAGGCCCCGGAAGGGAAATACAAAGGGCAGCCTTAGAATAAGTTTTTTATGTCGATGCGACGGTGCATATGCTCTGCATCTTTGAAGGGTAGCATTACCATTACCCGACCGTGTTCGTGTACCGCTTCAATTTGGTCGACGTCAACAAACGAAGGGATATCGAGCACCCGAAGAAACATGGGAACTGCCAGTCGCTGCTGAGAACCATCCTTCAGTTGCTGTTTGGACGTACTAACCAACAAAGTATAGAGAACGAGTTTGTCGCCTTCAACCAGCACATTAAATGAATTGGCACTTACGCCCGGTGCAGACAGGGTTATAATCAAGCGTTCATCTTCCCGCTCAACGTTCATGGTGGTCTGAGTTGACCCACCATAAAGGGTATTCAGCAAGTCGATTTGCCCGCCTGTTCCCTGAAACACGTTTTCTATCGCTTTCATAGTGGATGTTGTTTACTGTCCAATTATCTATATATAAGACAAACCTCGTGCCTAATGGATTAGTAGGAAGAAATACGGTCACTATGTCAGCAAAACAAGCGAAATTTCCGGCTAATAATGCCTTTTTGACGCTAAGATGACCGTATTTGCTAAGTTTGTAGTTTATCTACGTAAAACAAATAGTGTTGCGATTTATAGGCTCTGTGTGGCTCTCTTTCTACACAATGCCACAGTTACCTGATCGCAGACAAACCAGGTTAAAGAGGACATCTACAACCCGGCTTGTCGGGGGATTCTGATTGCCCGGCATCGCCGAAAGATGAGCATCGTGCCGTACCTTTGTTATACCATGCATATTAGAATTGGAACAAGAAGCAGTCGCCTGGCGGTGTGGCAGGCGGAATACGTACAAACGATACTACAAGACGGCGGCTTATCCTCGGAGTTAGTATTCATTGAAACCAAAGGCGATCTGGTGCTGGATCGTACGCTATCAAAAATTGGCAGCAAAGGCCTTTTTACGCAGGAACTGGAAGATCAACTGCGCGACGGAAGCATCGACATTGCCGTCCATAGTGCCAAAGATTTACCCTCGAACCTGCCATCTGACCTCGCAATTATTGCGTTTACGGAGCGCGAACCCGCCAACGATGTACTGGTCAGCCGCAATAAAACCCTTTCGCTACGTAGTGGAGAGTCGTTTCGGATTGGTACGTCTTCAACACGCCGGGTAGCTATGATCAGGCACTATTGCCCACACCTGACTACGGTCGATATGCGGGGCAACCTGCAAACCCGGATTCGTAAGCTCGATGACGGCCACTGTGATGCGTTGATTCTGGCTTATGCGGGCGTTCACCGAATGGGGTACGACGATCTGATTGTGGAACAACTGCCCCTCACCGAGTTTACACCCCCTGTTGGGCAGGGGAGCATTGCTATCGAAATTGCCGATACGGTAGACAGCGCGGTCAGCGAAATTATTACGCGCCTGATCAACCACGAGCCAACGGCTGCCTGTGTACGGGCCGAGCGGGCTTTTCTGGCCCGGCTCGAAGGTGGATGCAGCATTCCATCGTTTGCGCTGGCCCACTGGAGCGATCAGGAAACCATCAGCCTGACCGGCGGGCTTGTCAGTCTGGATGGCAGTGAATTAATGCGTGAAACGTTTTCCGGTTCGCCAAACGAAGCTCCCCTGCTGGGACATTCACTGGCCGAAGCGATTCTGACGCGCGGTGGTGATGCCTTATTACAACAAATCAGAGAACAATTATGAGCCCGACCATTGCCCAGTCCGACGCCGACATTCGGCGGTGTTTACCGGCTATGCTGGCCCTTCGTACGCACCTAACGGCTGATGAAGCATTTGATAAAATTCGCTTTCAACGGGCTAACGAGGGGTTTATGCTGGCATTTATTGACGAAGGTGACGTAACAAAACCATCGCCTGCCGTGGTTGGCTACCGGACACTTAATTTTCTCTACAGTGGCAAAACGATTTATATTGACGACCTCTCAACCCTGCCTGACGGGCGGGGAAAAGGATATGCCGGTATGTTGGTCGATTTCGTGGTTGAGCAGGCGCGTCGAGCAGATTGCCAGTGCGTATCGCTCGATTCGGGGCAGAATCCGGCTCGCTACGATGCTCACCGGCTTTATCTAAAAAAAGGTTTTAACATTACCAGTCATCATTTTAAGCTGGATTTGTAACTGTTTTTTCAAACACAGAGAGAACAGACTTTGGCACAGAGCGCACAGTGTTTTTCTCTACTATCTTTATTTTATTTCTGCGTACTCTGTTTTGCCCTCTGTTGTCTCTGTGTTTAAGCTTTTAGACTATGAACCTGTTCCGAATTAGCTGGAGTAACCTGAAAGACAAGCCCCTGAGCAGTTTCCTCAGCGGATTGTTGATGACGTTCGGTATTACCATTATTTCGCTGTTGCTATTGCTTAACAAGCAGTTAGACGACCAGTTTCGTAAGAATATCAAAGGTATCGACATGGTGCTGGGTGCAAAAGGCAGTCCACTACAGCTCATATTGTCGAGCATTTACCAGATTGACGCCCCAACGGGCAATATTCCGCTCGATGAAGCCGAACGGCTCACGCGCAACCCGATGATTAAAACGGCCATTCCGCTGTCGATGGGCGATAATTATCAGTCGTTCCGAATTGTAGGAACGAACAAAAAATACCTCGATCACTTCGACGCAACTATTGCGCAGGGAAAATTATTCGGGAAAGACTTGGAGGTTGTCATCGGGCCGCGCGTTGCCGCCGTAACGGGCCTGAAACTGGGCGATACGTTCTCCGGTTCACACGGGCTTGACGCCGAAGGCGAAGTTCATGCCGACATAAAATATACCGTTGTGGGGGTTCTGAACGCGACCAACACCGTTGCCGACCAGCTTATTTTAACGCCATTATCGAGCGTGTGGGCCATCCATGAACATCATGAGGAACACAAAGAGCACAAAGCAGGAGACGCTCATGAAGAGGAGGCCCGTAATGACGAACCACACGAAGAAGCCCCGCGCGAGATCACGAGCATGCTCATCAAGTTCAGAAATCCGATGGGTATGATGCTGGCACGGGGTATTAACAACAACTCCAAACTTCAGGCAGCGCTGCCTAATATTGAAATCAACCGGCTATTCTCTTTACTCGGTGTGGGCGTTGAAACACTACGTGGGCTGGCCGTCATTATCATGCTTATTTCCGGTATCAGCGTATTTGTGTCGCTCTACAATTCACTCAAAGAGCGACGCTACGAAATGGCCCTGATGCTGTCGATGGGCGCCACGCGGGCACAATTATTTGGCATGTTACTGCTCGAAGGCCTGGTATTAGCCCTGATTGGTTTTGTACTGGGCATTCTGTTCAGCCGGGTAGGCCTATGGCTTTTTTCGAGCAGTGTTTCAGAAGATTACCACTACAATCTGGCTGCATTTGGCGTTCTCCCCGAAGAGTGGGTATTACTCGGTGTGGCGATTTTGATTGGCTTATTAGCCGCTGCCCTTCCCGCATTAGGCGTTTACCGAATGAATATTTCTCGGACACTGGCGGAGGAGTAGAACAAAGTGAGACTCCTGAAAACACCTTGGCTGTCAACATATTAAGAGCCGATCTCCCGAATAACCCGACACGGATTACCAGCAGCCAGCACATTTGCCGGTATGCTTCGTGTAACGACGCTACCCGCGCCAATGGTTGTATTTTCGCCGATAGTCACTCCTTGGCAGACTACCACATTTCCACCCAGCCAAACATTCTCGCCAATGGTAATGGGACTGGCAAGTTCCAGCCCCGTGATTCGTTCACTGGCAACTATAGGGTGATAAGCCGCGTATAAACTGACATTTGGCCCCATAAATACATTGTTGCCAATCTGTACCAGCCCGCAATCAAGAATGGTACAGTTGTAGTTGATAAACACATTGTCGCCCAATTGGATATGCGTACCGTAATCGCAGAAAAACGGTGGCTGGATATCAACCGTTTTTCCTGAAGACCCCAACAATGCGCGGAGCAGGTCGTTTCGCCGTTGCGACTCGGAATTTTGCGTCTGATTATAGTCCGTAAATAACGCCCTGGCACGGGCACGCATGGCTACTAACTGATGGTCGTTAGCCAGGTATAATTGGCCAGCCAGCATTTTCTCTAATTCTGTCATTAGTTGTCTTTTATCACTCCTTGCTACAACCGGAAGGCTCATTGTAACGTGTAATCCGGATAAAATCCCGGCAGGCAAGTTCGTTACGTTCGGTTGTTCCGAAAATGTATATTCGTTTATCCCAGCACATTATAAATAATGACTGGAGCTGACTTATTCTTGAGGGTCACTTCGCCAATACGCTCGCAGGTGAAGGATTCTGCTACCTGTTTCTGAGCGGATTCCACGATAACGATTTGCCCGGCCTTCGCCACCGTTTGCAATCGCTGCGCCATGTTAACCGCGTCACCAATTACAGTATAGTCCAGTCGCCGGAGCGTAGCCGAACCGATATTACCCGATACCATCTCGCCCATATTAATACCAATTGATACCTGTGGGTGATAATTGGGATGATTGGGTAGGTTGTCTTCGAGCGTAGCGACCTGCGCCCGAACGGCAAGCGACGATTCGATGGCCCGGTCGAGGTGGTACTCTCCCCGAAAAACAGCCATCACGGCGTCGCCCATGAACTTGTCAACGTACCCACCCTGCCCGATAATTTCTTTCACGATCACGTCGAAATAGCGGTTAACCAGTCGAACCACCGTGTCAGCCGATTCGCGTTCGGCAATGGCTGTGAAACCGCAAATATCAATAAACAGGACCGTTGCCACCACCGTTTCGCTGGCCGACAAAGCCGCTTCAAATTCGGGCCGATTCATAAACGTGAGCACCGATTCGTCCACGTACATCCGCAGGATATTATTCTCTTTGACGGCTTGCAGTGTTCGCCGGAGTTGGGCAACATACTCCATCGTTTTCTGCACGGTTAGCTCCAGATCCTCGAAGTTGACGGGCTTGGTCACGAAATCGAACGCACCCCGGTTCATGGCCGTGCGGATATTGTCCATGTCGCCGTAAGCCGATACGATTACCGCTTTGAGCATCGGATTGTTTTCGTGCAGCTTAATCAACAGCGTCAGGCCATCCATGCCGGGCATGTTGATGTCGGTCAGCACCATATCGACGTCAGGTTGCTGCACCAGCATTTCCAGGGCTTCAATGCCATCATGGGCAAAGACAAACTCGTACTGTTTTTCCCGAATTTGCCGCCGGAACTTCTGTTTAATGAGTAGTTCAAGGTCCGTCTCGTCGTCAACCACCAATATTTTGGCCTTCATACTAAATCGTGAAGTTTTTGTTTGAGGACTGTGAAATCGAGTGGTTTTGTCAGGAAATCATTGGCTCCCAACGTAACGGCCTGCTGCTGCGAATCGGGGTCGCCATAGGCCGTAATCATCATGACAACGGGGGGCGGAGGGCTGCTAAATTCCTCCCGGATATGCCGCAGCAACTCGAAGCCACTCATACCCGGCATATTGATGTCTGACAGAATCAGGATAACTTCCGATTGGTGACCGGCCAGATACGTAAGAGCCTCCTCGCCCGAATTGGCAAAATCCAACTGACATTCTGCATTACGAATCTCGCGACGGAACCGCTGGAGAAACAGGTCTTTTACGTCAATTTCGTCGTCAACAACCAATATTTTCATCATAATAAGAGAAAGGGGTAATTATCAAAGATAGAGGATTTGCCGGATGGCTGTGCGGCATACGCAGAACATGACCAATTCATAACTGCCCATTCATAGATGACAGGTTGGTAAGCAGCTATCATTTATGATTTCTTCAGGCAGGGAGTGTAATAATAAACTTTGTTCCTTCGCCTTCGATGCTCTCCACGCTGATTTCCCCGCTATGCCCTTTCGTAACAATATCATACGCCATAGACAAACCCAATCCGGTGCCTTCGCCGGTGGGTTTCGTAGTAAAAAAGGGTTGAAAAATCTTTTGCTGCACCGACTCCGGCATTCCCGTCCCATTGTCACGCACAGTAATGACCGCTTGCCCGTCAGCACAGCGCGTACTCACCGATACGGCTGGATGATAATCGGCAGAGGACTGTTTCTGGCGTTGCTGAACGGCATAGAACGCATTGGTAAAGAGGTTGAGCAACACCCGGCCCATATCCTGCGGAATCATACTGATTTGACCCAGCGATGCATCGAGGTCGGTGCTGAACTGGGCATTGAAGGTTTTGTCTTTCGCCCGCAAACCGTGATACGCTAACCGCAGGTATTCATCGCAAAGCGCATTAAGGTCAGTTAGTTCGCGTTGACCGGTGCTGGCGCGGGAGTGCTGAAGCATGCCCTTCACAATGGACGAAGCCCGGTTGCCATGATGACTGATTTTCTGGAGATTCTGCTTTAAATCTGTCAGCAATTCGGCTTCTAAGTCCAGATCACGGTCGGGTTTTATTTGCTCGTCGGTAAGCTCATCAATGAGTTCTATACTGACTTCGGAGAAGTTATTGACGAAGTTGAGCGGGTTCTGAATCTCGTGGGCAATACCCGCTGTCAACTCACCCAGCGACGCCATTTTCTCGCTTTGTATCAACTGGGTCTGCGTCGATTTCAACTCAACGAGGGCATGTTCCAGTTCTTCTTTTTGCCGGGTAATCTCTGCCGTTCGTTCAGCTACCAAATATTCAAGTTCTAACTTACGGGCTTCAATTACGCGCCGTTGTTCGGCTTCAATAGCCCGTTCTTTCTGCTCTTCCACAAGTACCGTCTTCTGGCGACGGGCAATGAAATAATACGAGAAAAGCCATACAAGAGAGAATGCCCCTGCTGACGCAAAATAATCATCGTTGGTTTTGTGAAACGCGGGGGCAACAAACTCAATTAATTTACTGCATACGTAAATGACGATGAACGGGGCAATAGCCAGAAAAAGGGAGCGGGCCGGACGAATATCCCATGATTTCCATATCGTGTAGAGAATGGCCAGAAACACCACCGTCCAGATTATGATGGATATATCGGCCGTGAAAACAGCGCCGATCCCCACAGCAATACCCCCGGCTATCCAGTATTTTTTTAGGATATTATCCCAGCCTGGATCACGGGTTTTTGTGTCCAGCAGTCGTCGGGTGTACAGAATAGCTAAACCGGCGAATGGATAAGCAATGTATGTATCTTCGAAACTCATCAGACGTTTATTGAGGGGTTGACGATGTGTTGCGGGGTACAGCCAGTAACTCATTCTGCCGACGGATACGACCCGATAAACTCCTGACAATACTGCGTAATACTTCGCTCCGTTCTTCCATCAGGTCATAGAAATCGTCCTGGTCGATACGTAATAAGCGCACATCGGTAACGGCTTCGGCAGTGGCCGAACGGGCTTCTGTATCGAGCAGGGCCAGTTCGCCGAAGAAATCGCCCCGGCCAAAGCGGGCCAGTTCGGTTTCGCCATCGACAATAGCCACTTCGCCCGTATAGATTACGTACATACCTGTTCCGAGGTCGCCCTTGTGAAAAATTGACGCACCCGCCGGGTGTTGCTCTTCTTTCATGATAGGTGTAATGCTGGCCAGTACGTTCTCCGGCGTTTGCGAAAACAGGCTGGTTTGGGCCAGCAGCAATACCCGGTCATAGGCTGAAATCTGGTCGGTGGGTTGGGCAGTATGCGCCATAAGCAGGGAAGATATAGACGGGAAACGCGATTGTAACGACTGCCGGGCTACCAATGCCTCGGTTGGTGGTAAACTCCGTAGAACAACATCGACGGTCCAGGCCGAGAAGACGGTTTCGCCCATGCGCAGAATAAACGCCCGGATCGGTTCAGGATCTGTGAATGGGCCAAGTTCAGCGTCGAGAATCCGGTTTTTTTCGGACCGGGGTAGGTCATCAACCAATACCTGTAGTGTTTGATACGTAGCTCTTGGAATCAGGTTATCGAGCATTTCGAGCGAGTTGGCCCGCCGGTCCCGGGCCGGGTGGCTGATTCCCATCCGGGCACCGGTAATCGTTTCGGTATCATAGAGTTGCGCGAGTACATCGAACAGCCGCTGAACCAATACCGATAGTTCATAATCGAGCGTATCGACAAGATCAGACTCCATCAGACTCCCGTGTAATAGTCGCTGCGCGAGCAACACTTCTTCGTGCATCAGGGTACGAAACAGTGCATCGTCGGCGGGTTCGTTCGGAAACCGACGTAACGCCCGCAGGGCTGCGCTCCGCACCAGTAAGTCGGGCTGGCGGGCCAGTTCATTCAGAAGCTGACGGCTTTCGGGGGTGTAAATGGCCCCACAAACAGCCGCGATTCGCTCAAGGGCCAGCCGGTCGGTTGTTTGATTCCGTACCTGACGAAGCGCCGAAATTGTTTCGGCACCCCGCGCTTTGAGTGCCTGCGTAACGGCCCGGCCAATGGTTTTATCCGTAAGATGATCGAGCAAATAATGAGTGAGATTGGCGTCCGCCAGATGACCGGCGGCTGAGATCGCGGCTCGTTTCACAGGAACATCCTGGCTCGACAGTCGTTTATAAACCAACGGAGCAAAATCCCTTAGACGCAACGTAGCAACCAGATTCAGAGCCAGTTGCTGATGCGCAGGATCGGCATCATTCGCCAACTGATTCAGACTCGACTGAGCGGCCGCGTCACGCGGATTCAGTTCCAGAACACCTCTGATAGCCCCCTGCCGAATAGTCAAATCGGTATGATTGATGAGTGGAGCCAGTTCGGCAGTTTCGACATTGATTCGTCGCCCCAACAGATAAGCGGCCTCCTGACGTAACGCTGGCTCATCATCGGTGAACGCGATGTGCGTGAGTTGACGTACCGGTACGACCTGATTGGTATGGGCAGCCGCCCGCAGCGTTCGCCGTCGTACGTTCGCGTCGGAGTGGACAAGCAGTGCCGGTAGCTGTCGGGCAAGTTCAGCCGGATTGTGCGTCTCAAGCCAGGAAATGGCCGTCAATACATCGTCGGGCCGGTTGCTTTGTAATTGACTAATCAGACTCGCCTGAGCAACAGTGGGCATCGCCAGTTGGTCACGCTCCAGAAAACGGCGACCAATGGCGTCGTTCAGTTCGTGCAAATACCGTTTGTAGGTATGCTGCAACAGCCAGACAGCCCCGGCCAGCAGTACAATCCAAACCAATGCCCCACCCGACTCGAAGGTTGCGTGGAGAAAAAAGATCAGGAATCCGGCAAACCCCAATCCAATAGGTTCATAAAGCCCTTTTGCCAGCGTATGACCTTTGAGTCGCTGTGGGGGCAACAACGGTTGAAACAAAACCAGAAAAACCGGGTCGAACAAGGCACGGCGGGCTACTTCAAAAACCAGATATAACCCACAGAAATAAATGAGCGATACCGTTTCATTGATGCCAAAATAGTGCAGAGCCAGCAAACCAACCAGACCAGTCAGCGCCACCCAGGGCAACACCAACAACGAGCGTTCGACGCCAAACCGGTCCAGCACCTGCCGCGACATCAGCAGTTTTGCCAGCATGGCTACCCCGTACGTCAGGGCCAGCACATAACTAACGTACCGAATCACATCGGTCTGGTCATGAAACCGGTGTTTGACATTGATAAAGAAGTTGTATTCGATTTCTGTGGCAACAGCCGCCAGAACCGCTAAACTCAAACACATGTAAAAGATGAGTTCGCTGCCACCAAACCGCTTGCCAATCAGCCGGGAAGGCTCCCGACGGGCGGCCCGGTCGGCTCCCTGTGGCGCGTGTACCTCGTGTGACTGGATGGTTAATCGAAGAATATACAACGCGCCCAGAAAGGCTCCAAAGGCCACCAGAAGCAACCGCAGTACGTCGGCGTGAGCATGAACCAAAGCCGCCAGAATAGCCCCCATTGCTTTGGCGGGCATATCGCCCGAACTGATAACACTGAATAACCGCTTGCTCTGCCGCGTATCGAAAACTACCGCCGAAACGCCCCAGAATTCAAGATTGGTGAGCAGGTAGATAATTCTATAGCCCGTCATAATGGCTACCGCAGCCGCCACCGAATGCCCAACAACGACCAACACACCGATAACGATTGTCATCACAATAGCCGCGATGAGCACACGTACGGCCAAACTTCGCAACGCCAGATGGTGCTCAAAATAAGCGTACACTCTGCCAACGATAATCATTCCTACCGCCGATGCGATGTAGGCAACAGGCAGGCTGGTTTCGGGATTATTTTCCAGCAGAATGGCATTGGCCGCCACATAAATAAGGATGGTGCCGATACCCAGTAAAAAATTGTGGATGAAAAATAACCCCACCGTCCAGCCCTCTTCCGGCCGGATGCCTAACGCGCGCTGCCAACGTTGAGTGGAGGAATTGGGTTGAGAAAAAGAGTCGGCACCAACGATCATAAGCAGGGTTTGCAACACGATTTACGGCCAAATATAAGCATCCATACAGGACAAGCGGACAGGCTGATTGCGAATAGACAATTAAATGGCCGGGTACGAGAAGAAATTAGCCCTACAGAGCTATGGGTGCCAATCAAGCCGTATTTTATCGTAGGAATTTAACGTACCAACACGATAAAGAAGCAACAGAAAACGTTAATTTTCGACTGTTACTCCTCACAATACGTTACGAATCAACAGCAAGTAGGAGAAAAACAATAAATTTTGGACTAACTCTGTAGCTGATACGCTACCTTTGCGGGTCAAAACAACGACGCGCCCTCGTCATGGATCAGTACTCATACATCGCCAATTCCGACGCGGCTTACGTCGATCAATTGTACCAGTCCTATAAGCAGGACCCACAGACAGTTGACGAAAGCTGGCAGCAATTTTTTAAAGGATTTGAGTTTTCACTCGCCTACGGAGAAAAAACCAATGGTGCCGCATCGAATGGCTCATCCGGTAACGGACAGGCTACAGCCAGAGCGGTTGATACCACCCACGCCGAAAAGGAGGTTTCGGTTGCCAGTTTAATCAAGGCATACCGGTCACGCGGTCACCTGCTGGCGAAAACCAACCCGCTGAAAGCCCGCAAAGACCGGCAACCCCGCGTCGATTTACCCGATTACGCTCTGTCAGAAGCTGATTTGGACACCGTTTTCGAGTCGGGTAAACTGCTCGGTATCGGTGCCGCTACGTTGCGCGTCATCATGGAATCGTTGCGCAAGATTTACGCGGGCGACATTGGGTTCGAGTACATGTATATCCGCGAGCTGGATGTAAAAAACTGGCTGCGGAATAAAATCGAGAAAGAAGCCCTCGTTTTCATGCCTTCATTGGATGAGAAAAAGCGCATTCTCGAGAAACTGAACGAGGCTACTGTCTTTGAAAACTTTCTCGCAACCAAGTATTTAGGCCAGAAACGCTTCTCGCTCGAAGGTGGTGAGGTAACTATTCCGGCGTTGGATACGATCATCAGTCAAGCCGCCGATATGGGCGTTGAGGAAGTGATGATTGGCATGGCTCACCGGGGTCGTTTGAATGTATTGGCTAATATTCTGGGCAAGTCATACGAGTCGATCTTCGACGGGTTCGAGGGGAACGTACCGGAGCAGGTACACGGCGATGGCGACGTAAAATATCACCTCGGCTATTCCAGCCTTACCGAAACCAAATCGGGCAAGCAAATTAGCGTCAAACTGGCGCCTAACCCCTCTCACTTAGAAGCGGTTAACCCGGTTGTCGAAGGATTTGTGCGGGCACAGGCCGACGAAGAATATCAGGGCGATTTCACGAAAATTATGCCTATCCTGATTCACGGCGATGCCGCTGTGGCCGGTCAGGGTATTGTGTATGAAGTGACGCAAATGGCGAAACTGGCGGGTTACACAACCGGCGGCACGGTCCATTTCGTGATTAATAACCAGATTGGTTTCACCACCGATTTTGAGGATGCACGGTCATCTATCTACTGTTCGGACATTGCCAAAATCATTGACGCACCTATTTTCCACGTCAATGGCGACGATCCTGAAGCGGTAATTTTCTGCGCTAAATTAGCCGTGGAATTCCGGGAGAAATTTAACCGGGATGTGTTCATCGACATGGTCTGCTACCGTCGCTACGGCCACAACGAAGCCGACGAACCGAAGTTTACGCAGCCGACGATGTACAACATCATCGAAAAGCACCAGAACCCGCGCGAAATCTACAAAGACCTGCTCATTCAGCGGGGCGACGTCGATGCCGAACTGGCGCAGCGTATGGATACGGAATTTAAAAAGCAATTGCAGGACCGGCTCGACCGCGTGAAGCAGAAAGCGGAGATTCCGTACAAACCCCTTCGGTTGGACCTCGACTGGGCTGAACTCCACTTTAGCGAACCAAAAGACTTCGACCAGTCGCCCGAAACGGGTGTTCCGGCTGACGTACTGGATACCATTGGTAAAGCCTTAGTAAAAATCCCGGATGGTTTCAAGCCGCTGAAGCAGATTGATAAATTGCTGAAAGACCGGCAAGCCATGCTCACCGATACCAAAGTGGTGAACTGGGGCACGGCTGAACTGCTGGCGTACGGCTCGTTGCTGCTCGATGGAAGGCCCGTTCGGCTAAGCGGGCAAGATGTGCAGCGCGGTACGTTCTCCCACCGCCATGCCGTGCTTCACGATTCAGAAACGAACGAATCGTACTCGTCGCTCGATTTCATCAAAGATGGGCAGCCCAAGTTTCAGATTTATAACTCGCTATTGTCGGAGTACGGCGTACTGGGTTTTGAGTACGGATACGCGATGGCCAACCCGCACGCGCTGGTGATTTGGGAAGCCCAGTTCGGCGATTTCTCGAATGGTGCTCAGCTCATCATCGACCAGTTCATTGCGGCCGGCGAATCGAAATGGGGTATTCAAAATGGTGTAACCCTCTTGCTGCCACATGGTTATGAAGGACAAGGGCCGGAGCACTCCAACGCCCGACCAGAGCGATATCTGCAATTATACGCTCAGTGCAACATGGTGGTGGCCAACGTTACGACGCCTGCCAACTTCTTCCACCTCATGCGTCGGCAGTTGGCATGGAGCTTCCGCAAGCCATTGGTAGTGATGTCGCCCAAGTCGCTACTTCGCCATCCCAAATGCGTATCGCCTTTAGAAGAGCTGACCAAAGGGTCTTTTCAGGAAGTATTAGGAGACACCTACGCACAACCCAAAAAAGTGAAACGTGTACTGCTTTGTTCGGGGAAAGTCTATTACGATCTGCTCGAAAAGCAGCAGACCGACCAGCGCGACGACGTAGCTATCGTTCGGCTCGAACAGATGGCGCCGTTGCCGAAAAAACAGTTAGACGTTGTGCTGGAGCCGTACAAAAAAGCCGAATTGGTTTGGGTACAGGAAGAACCGCAAAACATGGGCGCATGGGGTTTTCTGCTTCGGGTAGCAACCGATTTAAAAATGCGGGCTGTTTCGCGTGATGCGGCCGCATCGCCCGCGACCGGCTTCGCAAAAAATCATATTCGGGAACAAGCCGACATCGTTCGGAGAGCGTTTGAATAAATTCAGTTGTAAGTTGTCAGTGATTAAGCGATACGTATGGTAATCAAATAATACATATCGCTTAATCACTGACAACTTGCTCACTTACAACTTGATATATGGCTGTTGACATGAAAATCCCCGCTGTGGGAGAATCCATTACCGAAGTAACTGTTGGCACCTGGTACAAAAAAGAAGGTGACCACGTAAAAATGGACGATGTGCTATGCGGGCTTGACTCCGACAAAGCTACGTTCGAACTAACAGCCGAAGCCGACGGCATTCTGCATATTCTGGCTCAAGAGGGCGATGTGCTACCTATTGGCGCCAGCATCTGCACGATTGATAATGGTGGTGGCACGCCAGTTCCTGCACCAGCGGCAGAACCCGCGAAAGCCGAAGCACCCGTGCAGGCGGCACCTGCTCCCGCTTCACAGCCAACACCCGTTACGCAGGCCGTTGCTGAACCGGCACAGCCTGCCAATACGTCGGCTGCGGCTGCGAGTGTTATCGAAATGAAGGTTCCGGCGGTAGGCGAGTCCGTTACGGAAGTGACGATTGCCTCGTGGAGCAAAAAAGATGGCGACCAGGTAGCTCTGGACGAAGTTCTCTGCGAACTCGAATCAGACAAAGCCACGTTTGAACTTCCTGCCGAAGCCGCCGGAACGCTCCGCATTGTGGCGCAGGCGGGTGAAACGCTGCCCATCGGCGCACTGATTGCCAAAATTGAGGTGGGTGCCGGTGCAGTTTCTGCCGCTCCTGCGACTACGCCCGCCCCTCAGCCAGTACCGGCACCAGCGGCCCCCGAAGCTACTACCAATGGCCAGAATGGCAATAGTTACGCGGCTCATTATCCATCGCCCGCTGCAGCCAAGATTCTGGACGAAAAAGGCGTTAATGCGCAGCAGGTTTCGGGTACAGGCGTTGGTGGACGTGTGACAAAGGAAGATGCAATGAAAGCGTCACCGGCTCCTGCGCAAGCCGCCCCACAACCGGCCGCACCAGCCCCAAAACCGGCAACTCCCGCTCCGGCACCAGTTCCGGCAGCCAGTGGCGAACGGAATCAGCGTCGCGAGAAAATGACCTCGTTACGTCGGACCATTGCCCGCCGGTTGGTAGCGGTCAAAAATGAAACGGCCATGCTGACCACCTTCAACGAGGTGGATATGAAGGCGATTATGGACCTTCGGAACAAATACAAAGACAAATTCAAGGAGAAAAACGGAGTCGGTCTTGGTTTCATGTCGTTCTTCACGAAGGCGATTTGTATTGCCCTCAAAGAATTCCCGGCGGTGAACGCCCAAATTGATGGCGACCAGATGATTTTCAACGACTTCTGCGACGTTTCAATTGCGGTTTCGACCGAACGGGGCTTAGTTGTTCCGGTTATTCGGGACGCTGATAAATTGAGTTTCGCCGGTATCGAAAAAGAAATTGTTCGGCTGGCTGGTCTTGCCCGCGACAATAAACTGACCATTGAGCAGATGACCGGCGGCACGTTCACCATCACGAACGGCGGTACGTTCGGGTCGATGCTCTCGACACCAATTATCAACGCACCGCAATCGGCCATTCTGGGTATGCACAACATTGTTGAGCGGGCCGTTGTCGTTAATGGTGAGATTGTGGTCCGGCCAATTATGTACTTAGCACTGTCCTACGATCACCGAATTATTGACGGGAAAGAATCTGTTAGCTTCCTCGTCCGCGTGAAGCAGATTCTGGAAGATCCTTCCCGGATTTTGTTCGATATGTAAAATCAACGTTTATCACCAAAAAGACCGCTCTGAATTACTCAGAGCGGCCTTTTTGGTGATAAACGCCTATCCATTAATCAAACTCACACCACCCATTTCCGGGGGCTTTGGGATACCCATAAGTTGCAGAATCGTAGGAGCAATGTCGGCCAGTTTACCATCTTTCAGAGTTGGATGATACTCTTTATCCACCAGAATACACGGCACTAAGTTAATAGTGTGAGCGGTGTTTGGCGTACCATCATCATTAATCATAAATTCGGCGTTTCCGTGATCGGCAATAATGATCGTCGTATAACCGTGCGCAAGGGCCGTTTCGGTAACAGCTTTTGCACAGGCGTCGGCCGTCTCGGCAGCTTTTACAACAGCTTCGAACACACCCGTATGGCCTACCATATCAGTATTGGCGAAATTCAGACAAACGAAATCCACCTCTTCTTTTTCCAGTTCGGGAATAATGGCATCCCGAATCTCGTAGGCTGACATCTCGGGTTTCTGGTCATACGTCTTTACGGGAACAGTGGTTGGAACACCGTGCTCATTATAAACTACCATCTCCTTCGGCGATGGGCACAGCAGCCGTTTTTCACCCGTGAAAGGCTCCTCGCGGCCACCCGAAAAGAAGAACGTAACGTGCGGATATTTTTCCGTTTCGGCAATTCTGATTTGCTTCCGGCCTGCTGCGGCAATGACTTCACCGAGCGTATTATGCAGATTATCTTTGTCGAAAATGACCTTTACGCCAGCGAAATCATTGTCGTAATTAGTCATCGTGATATAATCCAGCGACAGTTTGTGCATGTCCTGCTCCGGAAAATCTTTCTGTGTTAGCGCCTGGGTTATCTCGCGTCCCCGGTCGGTGCGGAAGTTGAAACACAGCACCACGTCGCCATCTTCGATCACTGCCACCGGCGAACCATCCGTATTGCTTACGATGATCGGCTTGATAAATTCGTCGGTCACATCAACATCATACGAAGCCTGTAGTGCTTTCGTTACGTCGGCGGCTGCCACCTTATTGCCCGCACCTTTCACCATTGCATCATAGGCAATCTTCACGCGCTCCCAGCGGTTGTCACGGTCCATCGCATAATAGCGGCCGATAACGCTGGCAATTTGACCAGTCGAAACAGCCATATGCGCCTGCAAATCAGCAATATAACCAACTCCACCTTTGGGATCTGTATCGCGGCCATCCGTAAACGCATGGACAAATACGTTGGTCAGATCGTGGGCGTGAGCAATGGACAGCAATCCTTTAAGGTGTTCAATATGCGCGTGAACACCCCCGTCGGATACGAGTCCGATGAAGTGAACCTTCTTCCCGTTTGTTTTGGCGTAGTTCAATGCATCGACCAAAACCGGCTCATTATCAAGGGTATGTTCCTCAACCGCTTTATTGACTTTTACCAAATCCTGATAGACAACCCGGCCCGCACCCAGATTCATGTGGCCCACTTCGGAATTACCCATTTGACCAGCCGGTAGTCCAACCGCCAGCCCCGAAGCCTCCAGCGTGCTGTTGGGGTAGGCAAGGTACAGCGATTTCATGAAGGGTACATTGGCCGCTTCAATAGCCGATACGTCGGGCTTCAGCGGAATTCCCCAGCCGTCGAGAATGAGGAGAATGACTTTTTTGTTCATGGTTTCAATGAGTGAAAAAGTTTTAAAGGTGAAAGAGCGAAAGAGTGAAAGAGTGAAAATGGTTTGCGCCAGTTTCTCACTCTTTCACTCTTTCGCTCTCTCGCTCTTTAATCAAGTACATAAGTAATTGTCGGCAGCAGCGCAGGGTAATTTGATAAACTTCTTCAAAAACCTCCGGGCCTTCGTAATACGGGTCCGGCACATTGGGCTGGTCGCTCACGTCCGGGTCGAATTCACGAAGCAAAAAAATAGTGTCGTTGGAGTACAGACCCGTACTGCGGTAATTAAGCTTTTCGATGGCTTCGAGGTTGGTCTCGTCCATAGCCACAAAATAATCGAACTGCGCCAGATCTTCACCGATCAAACGTCGGGCGCGATGAGTGAGTGTGAGGCCATGTTCGAGAGCGTTTTCGCGGGTCCGACGGTCGGCGAGCTGGCCAATATGAAACGACGCCGTTCCGGCAGAATCGCAATTTATCTGCTTCTCCAGACCGGCCTCATTCACTAACTCTCTGAACACTCCCTCCGCCACCGGCGACCGACAAATATTGCCGTAACAAACGAAGAGAACATTTAGCATAATTATGAATGATGACGGGGCCGCCCGCGCGGTTATAATTACTTTTCGAGCGGTTCGTTCTGCTCATCGACGATAACAAACACATCTTCGCCGGGCTTTTTCATCAGGTACTTCTCGCGTGCAAACTTTTCGCGCAGGCGGTCATTACCAAGCACTTCGCGTCGTTCGGTCTGTACAGCCTTGATTTTCTCCTGATAAAACCGGGCATCTCCATCCAGTTCACGCAATTTCCACCAGTTCTGAATTTGGGTTGGCAGGTCATTCGCGTCGAAAAACGTCATCCACACCACTAAGCCTAAGCCGGTAGCGACGTAGAAATTGCGGAGATAGCGGAGGAGTTTTTGGAACATTGTTTTGTGGTGTCGGGCTCTCAAACCCGACACTTTTCAATTCTTAAAAGTGTCGGGTTTGAGAGCCCGACACCACAAAATCATCTAAAACTTCAACCCTGGAAAATAGGCTGTTTCGCCCAACTCCTCTTCGATACGAAGCAGTTGGTTGTATTTCGCCATCCGATCTGAACGCGACGCCGAACCTGTTTTAATCTGGCCGGTATTGAGGGCCACCGCAAGGTCAGCAATGGTTGCGTCTTCGGTTTCGCCGGAACGGTGCGACATTACACTTTTGTATGAGTTGCGCTTCGCTAAGTTAACGGCATCAATCGTTTCGGTCAGCGAGCCAATCTGATTCACTTTCACCAGAATAGCGTTACCAATTCCTTTGTCGATACCTTCCTGCAAACGCGTTACGTTAGTCACAAAAAGATCATCACCAACGAGTTGTATGTTTTTGCCCTTCAGTTCGTCGGTGTGCATTTTCCAGCCTGCCCAGTCATCTTCTGACATGCCATCTTCAATCGACAGAAGCGGGTATTTGTTGGCCCAATCTTTCCAGAAACCAGCCATTTCCGACGAAGTCAGCTTTTCGCCTGTCGATTTTTTGAAGTGATAAACACCCGACTCTGCATCGTAGAATTCCGACGAAGCCGCATCCATGGCAATCCAGACATCTTCGCCGGGCCGGTAGCCTGCTTTCTCGATGGCCTGAATAATGGTCTGAATAGCCTCCTCATTCGACTTGATATTCGGAGCAAATCCGCCCTCATCACCAACGTTGGTGGCGAGGCCCATCTTTTTCAGTACGCCTTTGAGCGTGTGGAAGATTTCGGCTCCGATCCGCAGTGCTTCCGAGAAACTCGACGCATTGGCGGGCATAACCATGAATTCCTGAAAATCAATCGAATTATCGGCATGAGAACCTCCGTTCAGGATGTTCATCATCGGCACGGGCAACGTATTGGCATTCACGCCACCAATGTAGCGGTAGAGCGGCAAACCGGCTTCCTGGGCGGCTGCTTTTGATGCGGCCAGCGACACACCGAGGATGGCATTGGCCCCTAAACGGCCCTTGTTTGGCGTACCGTCCAGTTCAAGCATAATTTTATCAATCATGCTTTGTTCAAAAACTGAAATGCCAACCAGTTCCGGGTAGATCAGTTCGTTGACGTTCGAAACAGCTTTCAGAACGCCCTTGCCCATATATACCTTTGGGTCCTCGTCGCGGAGTTCGACGGCTTCGTGTGTTCCGGTCGATGCGCCCGATGGTACGGCGGCACGGCCCAGAAAACCATTTTCGGTGCGGATGTCCACTTCTACGGTTGGATTACCGCGTGAATCCAGAATCTGCCGGGCATGAATGCTTTGGATGGTACTCATTGCAAAGAAATAAGGAGAGTTAACAACGAAATATTTTATCGGTCCGGCACACCGGTTTACCGAGTTTGATTACCAGGCGATTAGTCTGGTATGCAAATCAGCCGCAAAGTAACAAAATACGGGGCAAAACTTAAGTCGGAGAACGGGATTGGCGAGTGACTTATCGAAAATTTTGGGGTCTATAGGTTCCTGAAACAGAAGTTGTCAGAAAATGTTGTCTATTTGTGTGCTCAATAATTGCCACTAAACAAACCATACCTATGCGAGGGCTATTGTATTTTCTGTTATTATTAGTCGTTATTTTCGGTGTCCTTTACGCGCTTACGGGCTGGAGTTATAGCGATGGCGAACGCGCCGGAACCGTTTCCAAATTCAGTCGGCGGGGGTTCGTCTTTAAAACCTACGAAGGTGTTTTAAACGTAGGCGGATTTTCGGGCGAGACGGGTTCGCTCACACCGCAGTATTTTGATTTCTCCGTGAAAGATGAAGCCGTAGCCACTCAGGTTACGCAAGCCGTAAAAACAGGCCAGCGTGTGACGCTTCATTACGAGGAAAAAATTCTGAAATTTCCCTGGAACGGCGAGACGAAATATTACATTACGTCGGTCGAAGTCGTTGGTCCGCCCTCCCGTCCGTATGGTGACGGATCGGCTTATCCGGGCTATCAGCCGGGACAAACACAGCCAGTTCAGCCAGCACCCGCTCAACCCGAAACCCAGCAGCAGACACCGGCCCAGCAACCCGTCCCTGCCGACTCGACGCTGTAAACGTACTGCCCGCCAAAATTTGCCTTAATTTGCTGATAATAAGGCAATTAACTCACTTTATCAGCGACTATTATTTTTGCACAAACTGGCCCTAAAAAGGGACGGACTATTTCCGAAAACCATTTGGTAATTTGCCCATTTTTGGGTAATTTTATCTGTTTAAACAACCATCCTAACATGGCAAAATCAGATACGGCGCAAGCCATAGCATCTGCTAATGACAGTAAATTAAAAGCGCTTCAGACAACCATCGAGAAGTTGGACAAAGCATTTGGCAAAGGCACGGTTATGCGCTTGAGCGAAAGCAAAGTCGTTGACATTCCGGTTATCTCAACCGGCTCTCTGGGGTTAGATTTGGCCCTCGGTATCGGTGGCTTACCACGTGGTCGTGTGGTCGAGATTTACGGCCCTGAATCATCCGGTAAAACAACACTTACGCTGCACGCTATTGCCGAAGCGCAGAAAGCGGGTGGTCTGGCTGCCTTCATCGACGCCGAACACGCTTTTGACCGTTCCTATGCCGAAAAGCTTGGGATCGACGTTAAAAACCTGCTTATCTCCCAGCCCGACAATGGCGAACAGGCGCTCGAAATCGCTGAGCATCTGATTAGCTCCGGAGCTATTGACATTATTGTTATCGACTCCGTTGCCGCGCTTGTGCCGAAGGCCGAGATTGAAGGCGAAATGGGCGAAAGCAAAATGGGTCTTCAGGCTCGTTTGATGTCGCAGGCGTTGCGGAAACTGACCGGTACGATTAACAAAACGGGTTGCTGCTGCATATTTATCAACCAGTTACGCGAGAAAATCGGTGTGATGTTCGGCAACCCCGAAACTACTACCGGTGGTAATGCCCTGAAATTCTACGCATCGGTTCGGCTTGACATCCGGCGTATTGGTCAGATTAAAGAAGGAGCCGACAACGTTGTGGGTAACCGCACGAAGGTGAAGGTTGTGAAGAATAAGTTGGCCGCTCCGTTCAAAGTTGTTGAATTCGATATTATGTACGGGCAGGGTATTTCCAAAGTTGGCGAAATCCTTGACTTGTCGGTTGAAATGGAAATCGTGAAGAAATCGGGCTCGTGGTTCTCCTATGGTACAAGCCGGTTGGCGCAGGGCCGCGATGCAGTAAAAGAACTGCTCCTGGACAATCCTGAACTGATGGCCGAAATCGAAGGTAAGATTCGGGCTAAGATTGCCGCAGATGACGATGCACTCCTCGATCCTGTCGGCCCAACGGAAGACGATGAAGAAGGTGCTATTGAGGATTAATTAGTTTGTAGTACCGAAGCTCTGGCTTCGGCGCATAAGAAAAGGGTAGCCGGATCAGTATCCAGCTACCCTTTTTCGTGTTTATGAATAGTTGTCTTTGCCAGTAGTTTCGGCACTACTTAAACCTACCGGTTTGCGAGGGGAACAAACTCACGCAGTGTGGCACCGGTATAAATCTGACGCGGACGGCCAATGGGTTCTTTCTGCTCGCGCATTTCTTTCCACTGAGCAATCCAGCCCGGTAACCGGCCAATAGCGAACATCACTGTGAACATGTTCGTGGGAATGCCGAGGGCGCGGTAAATAATGCCCGAATAGAAATCGACGTTCGGGTACAGCTTGCGCGACACGAAATACTCGTCATGCAGGGCAGCTTCTTCCAGCCCTTTGGCAATTTCCAGCACCGGGTCATTCACACCCAGTTTGCTCAGTACGTCGTCGGCGGCTTTTTTGATAATTCGGGCGCGGGGGTCGAAATTCTTATAAACCCGATGACCGAATCCATACAGCCGGAAGCCCGTCGTTTTAGCATTCTTAGCCATCTCAACATACTTGGATACATCGCCACCATCGGCTTTGATGTCTTCAAGCATTTCAATCACTTCCTGATTGGCTCCACCGTGCAACGGCCCCCATAGCGCACTGATGCCGGCAGAAATAGACGAGTAAATATTGGCCTGCGACGAACCCACAAGCCGAACTGTTGAGGTCGAGCAGTTCTGTTCGTGGTCGGCGTGGAGAATGAGCAGTACGTTCAGGGCTTCGGTAACTACCGGATCGACTTTGTAGTCTTCAACGGGCAGCGAGAACATCATGTTCAGGAAATTCGGGATGTAATCGAGCTGGTTTTTTGGGTAGTTAGCCGGATGTCCCTGCGCCCGTTTATACGACCAGGTGGCAATAGTGGGCAACTTCGCCAGCAGCCGAATGATGTGCAGATCGGTTTTGTCCTCTTCCTTACCGCTTTCCAGATCAGGGTAAAACGCACTCATGGCACTCACCAGCGACGACAGTACGCCCATTGGGTGCGCTTTGACGGGAAAACCATCGAAGATTTTCCGCATGTCTTCGTTCACCAGCGTGTGCCGACGAATAGCCGTTTCAAAGGTTGTAAACTCCGCCTTTGTAGGCAGTTCGCCATAAATAAGCAAATAGGCAACCTCCAGAAACGATGCTTTGGCGGCCAAATCTTCAATAGAATACCCCCGATACTGGAGAATGCCTTTTTCGCCGTCAAGGAACGTAATAGCACTTTTCGTGGCACCGGTATTTTTATAACCCCGGTCTAAAGTAACATAGCCGGTCTGATCACGGAGATTCGAAATGTCAAAAGCTTTTTCGTGTTCGGTTCCTTCCAGAGTCGGAAATGAATACGACTTACCATCGACGGTTAATTCAGCGGAGTTTGCCATACAAAAATTCAGGGGTAGAGAATTCAGAAATAATGAGTTAGGGTTTATTAAGCACCGAGGGCCTGCGCTATTGAACCAATGCCACCGTTCAGGCTGGCCAAATCCACCGCACCGGCGAAATTAGTCCAAAAACCCAAACGACAGATGGAAATATCTAAAAAAAGCCGTGCTACGCTTGTATTATGATGTAACCTGACGGATGAGCAATAAGTTTTCCGACTATCGTTTATAGAAAACTCCACCTTT
>JANPJE010000382.1:0-18478 GCA_031425355.1 Spirosoma sp.
AATTGAGTAGTATTAAGGTGTGACTCCCTACACCAACGATCTCAAACGCCAAATCGAACGTATTCTGCACTGGGAACCATCCTCCCATTGGCGGCAGCGCGACTTTATGCAATTGAGCAAACGAGTGCTGGCCCATACGAATTGCTGGGTTGAGCCTCATGATCTGCAAACATTCTGGCGGTCGTCGGAGGCCACGCCCGGTTTGCTCGATGCCCTTGCGCAGTTTGCCGATTACACGAACTGGGCCGACTTCTGCGACCGTAATCAGGTGGGGGAGATGGTGCCCGTTCGAGTTAACGCATTTCATTTGCCGAATTGGGAAATCCCAATGCGCTGGGTCGTCATCATTTGCTGGGTCGCCGTTGTCGCGTCGATAGTCGTCGCGATTTTGTTAGTCTGGAAACGATAAACGATTCGGTTCTCTCCGGCGTTATTATCCCATAGTTTAGTTACACAACCACAACCCAATCAAACGACCGAATGGTACGTTTTCCGCTTTCGCTAAGTTTACTGCTCAGTGCATCAATGGTGTTGGCGCAGCCCGCCCCTAAGACTAAATCGCCCATAACGGCCCGGCCTGTGGTTTCGCAGGCCTCAAATCTCAATAACGTAATTCCACTTGATCCGGCGGTGAAAGTGGGCAAATTGCCGAATGGGCTAACGTATTATATCCGCAAAAACGTTGAGCCGAAAAACCGAGCCGAACTCAGGCTTGTGATTCGGGCGGGGTCCGTGCTGGAAACTGATAACCAGCAGGGACTGGCGCATTTTATGGAGCACATGGCGTTTAACGGCACGAAAAATTTTCCCAAAAACGAATTAGTCAATTTCCTGCAATCGGCGGGTGTTCGCTTCGGGGCCGACTTAAATGCGTATACCGGTTTCGACGAAACCGTTTATCAACTGCCTGTCCCGACTGATTCGGCGCGATTATTTGAACGGGCGTTCCAGATTCTGGAAGATTGGGCGCATAACGCTACCATCGACCCGGTCGAAGTGAACAAAGAGCGTGGTGTTATTCTGGAAGAACGGCGGCTTGGGCGTGGGGCGGGTCAGCGGATGCGCGACCAGTATTTTCCGCTTTTGCTCAACAACTCCCAATACGCCAAACGCCTGCCTATTGGCACAGAACAAGTATTGACAACCTTTAAACCTGAGGTGTTGACGCAGTTTTATAAAGACTGGTATCGACCTGATCTGATGGCTGTTATCGCCGTTGGCGACTTCGATACAAAGGAAGTAGAAGGTATCATCCGCGAAAAATTCGGGCGTATTCCGGCGGTAAAAGTGCCAAAACCACGTGCTGAATTCGAGATTCCTGCCCACAAAGACACTAAAGTCGTTATCGTGACCGACCCTGAGCAGCCAAATACGGTAGTTCAGGTGATTTACAAGCGGCCCGAGATCAAGGAAAAAACGCTGAACGACCTGCGCGAGAGTATCAAACGGGGCCTGTTTAACACCATGCTTGGCAACCGCATTCAGGAACTGACACAACGGGCTGACCCGCCGTTTTTGGGCGGCTACAGCAACTACAGCGACTTTCTGGGTAATCTGGATGCCTTTACGTCGATTGCTGTAGCGAAAGAAGGAAACGTTGAGAAAGCAATTCGGGCGGTACTTGATGAGAACGCCCGCGTGAAACAGTTTGGCTTTACACCCACTGAACTGGCGCGTGCTAAACAGGAATTTATGACGAATGTTGAGCAAGCTTACAGCGAACGCGACAAAACCCGCTCTGCAGATTTTGTCAACGAGTACGTCCAGAATTTCACGGATAAGGAGCCATACACCAGCATCGATTTCTATTATGATTTTCTGAAAAAACAGCAGGAAGGGATCAAATTAGCCGAGGTCAACGCCCTGGTCGATCAGTTTATTCACAATGACAACCGGGCCGTTATTGTCATGGCTCCCGAAAAAGATAAAGCCAAATTGCCCACCGTCGAGCAGATACTTAGCTACGTGGACGATGCGGGCAAGGCCCTGACTGCATATGACGATAAAACTATTGACAGCCCGTTGCTGGCCAGGCAGCCAACCGGCTCACCCGTGGTCAACGAGAAGCAGGTTAAGGACATTGGCGTAACGGAATGGACGCTGAAAAACGGCGTTCGGGTGGTGCTGAAACCAACCAATTTCAAAAATGACCAGATTCTGTTTTCGGCCAGCAGTTTTGGCGGCACCTCGCTCTACGACCTCAACGATTTCCAGTCGGCGCGGTTTTCGTCGTCGCTCACGGCGATGGGCGGAACGGGCGACTACAATCAGATCCAATTGGGTAAATTCCTGTCGGGCAAGCAGGTGAGGGTGTCTCCGTATGTGGGCGAATTAAGCGAAGGAATCAGCGGCAGTGCGGCTCCAAAAGACCTGGAAGCGGCTCTGCAATTGCTGTACAGCTATTTTACGCAGCCCCGCAAAGACGCCGACGTAGTGAAAGGCTACCTGTCGAATCAGCGGAGTGCGCTGCAAAATCGGATCAACACACCGACGCCACAGGGTGTTTTTCAGGATACCGTAACGGTCACGCTGGGCAACAATAACCCCCGTCGTCAGCCACTTAAACCGGATGATTTAGACAAAATCGACCTCGACCGTGCGCTGAAAATCTATCAGGAACGCTTTGCCAACGCGGGGGATTTTACGTTCTATTTCGTCGGAAATTTTACCGAAGCGCAACTCAAGCCGTTAATTGAGAAATACCTCGGCGGTTTACCGGCAACGGGCAAACCGGAGAAATTTAATGACCTCGGTATTCGCGCTCCCAAAGGCCAGATCAGCAAAACCGTTTATCGGGGTCTCGACCCAAAAGCTACCGTGCAGTTGGTCTACAGTGGCGATTTAACCTGGTCGCCAGAAACAACGACCCAGTTAGACGCGCTGGGCGAAGTGCTCGAAATTAAGTTGATCGAAAAATTGCGCGAAGAGGAAAGTGGTGTGTATGGCGTAGGTGCCAATGGTGCGTATAGCAAATACCCTGTTCCGCGCTACACGTTTCGCATCAATTTCGGCTGTGCGCCCGAAAATGTCGAAAAGCTTATTGCCAGAACGCAGGAGTTGATAAATGAACTAAAGCAGAAGGGCGCTCTCCCCACCGACATTGCTAAATTCAAAGCTGAAACCCGTCGCGAAACCGAGTTGCAATTGAAAGACAACCAATTCTGGTTAGGCTATCTTCAGAACCAGTATTACAACGGCGATGCTCCTGACGAAGTCCTGCACGAGAATGAGCAGTTGGAGAAAGTAACGGTTGAGAGCACGAAGGCGGCTGCTAATCAGTATCTTGGCCCGAATATGATTCGCTTAGTGCTAATGCCCGAAAAGAAACAGTGAGCGTTTATAATAGTCGTTTCCTGACCGGTTAAAACGGGTACGCTCGCTTTTTTAATAGTAATTTCTACGGTCGTAATCGCCTGTTCGTCAATGACTAATGAGGAAGATGATTTCGGATGGCTCCGTACACCCACGTACCGGCAATAGCACTTAGCAACGTAACAAGCACAACAGAGTAGCCTGCGCCAATTTGGGCGAATAACGGCCCCGGACAGGCACCCGTAATGGCCCAGCCAAAACCGAATAACAGACCGCCATAAATCTGCCCCTGATTGAACTGCTTCGGCGCAATTGTAATTGGTTCGCCCCGTAATGTTTTGATGTTCAGACGCTTGATGAAAAATACAGAAAGCATGCCGACCAAAACAGCGGTGCCAATAACGCCATACATGTGAAACGAATCGAGCCGGAACATTTCCTGAATCCGGAACCACGAAATCACTTCCGCTTTTACGAATACGATACCAAAAAATACGCCGACCAGTCCGAATTTCCAGTTCGCTGGTTTCGGGCGGGTTGGATGAGCCGTTATCGGTTTTTGTGTCGCTTTGGGGTCTATGTAATTCATTGAATGGAGCTGATAAAATTGGTCGGAAAAATAGTTTGCCTGCTCAAAAGCCGACCCAGTGCATAAAAATCGGTAATCCTATATGCGTCATAGCGAAGCCGCCAGCCATGAAACTAAGCGTAGCAACGAGCGACGGCCATTGCAAGTTTGATAGACCCATAATGGCGTGACCCGATGTGCAGCCACCCGCATAGCGCGTTCCAAAACCAACCAAAAAGCCACCAAGCACGAAGAAAATCAGTCCTTTGGCAGTCAATAAATTACTCCAGTTAAAAATATCTGTTGGCAATAATCCACTGGTAAAATCATGGATGCCCAATACCTGTAAATCGCGTATCGTGTCGGGAGCAATAGTCATGGAAACCGGGTTTTTCAGCAATGTGCCGCCAATAATTCCGCCAAGCAGAACACCGCCTACAAACCACAGATTCCAGGTTTCTTTGCGCCAGTCGTAGCTGAAAAAAGGAATTTTGGCGGGTAGGCAGGCCGCGCATATATGCCGGAGCGATGAGGAAATGCCAAATGCTTTATTGTCCAGAATGAGTAACGTTGGTACGGTTAGACCGATGAGTGTCCCGGCCACGTACCAGGGCCAGGGGCGTGTAATAAATTCGAGCATTATTGGTTGATTCAGTGCGTTTCAGGTAGGTTGGCAGTAAGCGGGACGCCCGTACTTCGGATAGCGGCCAGACCACCGGCCACGTTCACAACGTTATCGAAACCCCGCGCTTTTAGTATCGAGTTGGCTACCATTGAGCGATAACCTCCGGCACAGTGAACATATACGGGTTCAGTGCGTGGGATTTCGGCCATGTAATCGTTGAGGTTATCCAATGGAAAATTTTCGGCATCCGCTACGTGTTCAGCCGCGAACTCAACAGGTTTTCGAACATCGACTACAGCAATGTTTGGGCTCAGTTGCCGCCGTTGGGCAAACTCATCTGCCGAAATGGAGTCAATTACATCCACGTCTTTTCCGGCCTGTTGCCAGCTTGAAAAACCACCGTCCAGAAAGCCAATGCAACTGTCATACCCGACACGGGCCAGCCGCAAAACGGTTTCGTTTTCCTGTCCGGCAGGGGTGACAAGCGCAATAGGCTGCATCAGATCGGGAATCAATGCACCAACCCAGGGAGCAAATTGACCATCCAGACCAATGTTGATGGAATTGGGAATAAAGCCTTTAGCGAAATCAACGGCATCCCGAACATCTAAAACCAATGCACCCGTTACGTTTACGGCCGCTTCAAACGCATCGGGCGAAAGGGCATGATTGCCGCGTTTCATAACGGCGTCGATGGGTTCGTAACCTTCCTTATTGAGCCGGGCGTTTTCGGCAAAATAAGCGGGAGCTGTTGTCAATCCATCAAGCACTTTCTCAATAAACTCGTTTTTCGATTTGGCCCGGAGCGCGTAATTGAACCGTTTCTGATTGCCCAACGTATCGGTCGTTTCTTTGCTCATATTCTTGCCACAAGCCGAACCGGCCCCGTGAGCCGGGTAAACAATAACGTCGTCGGCTAAGGGCAGAATTTTCGCGTGCAGACTGTCGTAAAGCATACCGGCAAGATCGTGTTCGGTCAGATTGCCTTTAATGGCGAGATCGGGGCGACCCACATCGCCGATAAACAGCGTGTCGCCGGTGAAAATAGCCCGGTCTTTTCCCGACTTATCAATAAGCAGATACGTTGTCGATTCGGGCGTGTGACCGGGCGTATGCAGGACTTTAATCGTTACGTCTCCCACAGCAAACGTTTCGCCATCGGTCGCATGGTGAACAGGATAACTGGTATCGGCATTGGGACCGTAGACGATGGTTGCCCCCGTTTTTTTGGCTAAATCGAGATGGCCCGATACAAAATCGGCGTGAAAATGCGTCTCGAAAACGTATTTGATTCGGGCACCGGCTTTTTCGGCTTTCCGAGTGTATGGTGACGTTTCGCGGAGCGGGTCAATGATGGCCGCTTCGCCATTACTCTCGATGTAGTAGGCTCCCTGCGCGAGGCAACCGGTATAAAGTTGTTCGATTATCATAAGTCATGCGGCCAGGCCGCTGTTGCGGGTAGAATACCGCTTTTTATAACAGGTGCAGGTTTGCGTTACACCGTCTATTTTACCGGGACTTTCGCCAAAAGCCGTGCCACCGCGACGGCGAACCGTGGTAATATTGAACGTACTCAGGAACCGTGGCACGGCTTTTGGCGAAAGTCCTGTTACATAATTTCCATCACGATCATGTAGCCCGCCACTGCCAGAACAAACCAGCCGAACCCTTTTTTGAGCCGGTCGGGAGCAACGAAGCGAGCCAAATACATGCCGATGAAGATGCCAATAATAGATAAACTGGTAAAGGGTAATAGAAAATTCCAGTTCAGATTAGTATGTTGAATATCGCCCAGGAAGCCGACGAACGAATTCACGGCAATAATCAGTACCGACGTAGCCACGGCCCGACTAATGGGTAACCCCGCCAGCAGTACCAGCATGGGCACAATCAGAAAGCCGCCCCCCGCTCCAATCGTGCCCGTCAGTAACCCAACGGCCAGCCCGTCGAGCGCCAGACTACCGTAGCGCGGACGACCGTCGGCAGCTTCACCCCGTTCCGGCTGATCACTGCGGATCATGGCACGGGCCGCGATAATCATAACGATGGCGAAGAAGTAAAGAATGGCATTACTTTTCGGCAGAATGAACTGATCAAATTGAAACAGCGGATCAGGCAGGGCGGGCAACAGAAACCGCCGGCTCAAATAAACGGACACAAACGACGGGAGCGCAAAGGCAAGCGTTACGCGCAGATCAACCCGTTTTTTCCAGATATGATTTGCAGAGCCGATCAGCGACGTAGAGCCAACGACAAACAGCGAATACGTTGTTGCCAGCACCGTTGGAATGTGGAAGACGTACACAAAAATGGGCACGGTCAAAATGGAGCCACCGCCCCCCGCCAATCCGATCACCAGACCAACAATAATGGCCGATGCATACCCGAATAATTCAGTTGAAGTCATATTATAGACACACCCGCTAATGACTACATTTCGAAGCGGCTACAGTCGTTTGCGAACCCGGCGGGTGCTGATGCCGAATAGTAAATATAAAGAACATGAATTAATCGGGACCGTAGTTGGCAAAACAAGAGGATTCAGGCTTAGCCCAACCGATTATTGCTGCCGTAAAGGCGTCCCTGCTACCAGAGTACTTGACCTGATACGGCTAATTCGTTTGATTGAACCAATGCTATTTGGAAGTCGATTCATAATCTTATTTGTTTGATAACTGTCTGACAAAAGTAGATCGTTTGCCGTTTCCCGTCAGTGACCTATGTTACAGAGCGAATTCAACTCAGGGAAGTTGTATCATCAATAGGCTGATTTTGTTACGTGCCAGACTCACCCGCCCCAGCCGCTCCAACTGTTTAAGCAGACGGGAAATTACCTCGCGGGATGTGTTCAGGTCGTGGGCAATGTCTTCGTGAGTAATGTACAAATGACGACCGCCCGTAAGTTGAACTTTCTGATTAAGGTATGTCAGCAACCGCTCATCCATTTGCCGGAAGGCGACCAGATCAAGTGTTTGAAGCAGATTGTCGAATCGTTTTTGGTAGGTCTGAAAAACAAATTTTCGCCAGCTTGTATATTGGCCCATCCATACTTCGGCGTGCTCAACTGGAATCATCAGAATCTGTGCCCGTTCCTCGACGACGGCTAAGATAGGGCTGGTTTCGCCTGACAATAAGCTGCTGATCGACAACGCGCAGGAGTCAGTCGGGTTCAGGTAATAAAGTAGCAACTCACCCGCATCCTCGTCGGGGCGCATGATTTTAATACTTCCTTCCAGCACAATCGGCACATGACGAATGGGCTGTCCTGGCTCCATCAGTACCGTTCCCGATTCAACCGTTCGGAGTTGGGCAACCTGTTCGAGTTGATCCAGCAGAGCCGGTTCGAATGGATAAAGTAATCGGGATGCCAATGCAGTCTTGATCATGGTGAAATCAGTTGGGTTACCTTTGAACAGCAAACGGCCCCCGACAAGTTGCCGGGAGCCGTTTGATTGGTGATATGTGTCACCCCAGTTTACTCTTCCTGATTATTCAGATTACTATGCCGACGGCTGTAAGCGAAGTACACAATGACGCCGAGCGTACACCAGATCAGGAATGAAATTTTGGTGGCGTCGCGCAGGTTGTACATCAGGTACAGATTGGCCAAAATACCCAGCGTAGCGACAACCGGCAGTGCGGGTGCCCGGTAAGGACGTGCCAGATTTGGTTCCCGAACGCGCAACAGCCAAACAGCTCCGCAAATCATGGCGAAAGCCAGCAGCGTTCCCGATGAGCATAACTCCGATACCTTGTCGATGGGCGTCAGGGCGGCAACGACCGAGACGATGGCACCAACCAGAATCGTACTTTTCCAGGGCGTTTTGAACGTTGGGTGAATGGATGCGAACAGATTTTTTGGTAGTAATCCGTCCTTAGCCATACCGAGGAAAATCCGGGTTTGGCCAAGCATCATCACCAGCATCACGGAGGTTAGACCGGCGATGGCCGCAATCGTAATCAGGTACACCGCCCATGTCAGACCCTGATCGGCAAATGCCTGTGCTACAGGAGCTTTCAGGTCTAATGAATCATATCTGACCATACCCGTCAGCACAAGGGACACCAGAATGTATAGCACCGTGCAGATAACAAGTGATGCGATAATAGCAAACGGTACGTCTTTTTTCGGGTTGATGGCTTCACCCGCCTGCGTCGAAACGGCGTCGAAGCCGATGTAGGCAAAAAATACGATACTGGCAGCCGTTACAATGCCTTCAAACCCATAGTGTTGCTTACCACCTTCGTCGATAACCGGATCCGGAATGAAGGGTGTCCAATTGGCAACATCAACATAAAACGAACCGGCAATAATCACAAAAATGACCGTTGCCACCTTCAAAATCACGATGGCGTTGTTGGTGCTTGCCGCTTCTTTAATACCTTTTACCAACACATACGTAACGCACCAAACGATCAGAAATGCAGGCAGATTGACGGCGAACGAGAAATCGGGAATGGCCTGACCAGCCGCCCGTAACTTCTCGGCCTTTTCCTGCGCCGTAACGGGATCATTCATCAGCCACACGGGCGGATATATGCCCACTAAATTGAGTAATTTCTCGAAATAACCCGACCAGCTAACTGCCACAGTTGTGGCTCCCATCATGTACTCAAGAATCAGGTTCCAGCCGATAAGCCAGGCAAAAATTTCGCCTACCGTACCGTACGAGTACGCATAGGCTGACCCTTCGACAGGTAAGATGGAAGCAAATTCGGCGTAGCAGAGAGCGGCAAATGCACAGGCAATGCCAGCCATAACAAACGCAAGTGCCAGTGCCGGACCCGCCCATTGATTAGCCGCAATACCCGTAAGCACAAATACGCCCCCGCCAATAACGGCCCCAATGCCGAGTGAGGTCAGCGACCAGCGCGTCAGTATTCGTTTTAATTCACTCTTCTTTACGTCAGCTTCGTAGGCCGCCAGAGGCTTCTTACGCCAGATGCTGGTTGTATCAACTGATTTTAATTTAGTCTCCATGCAGGAAAATAGAGTTTGGTGATTATGTCGCTTAGAAAGAGATTCTTGGGGAAATCGTTGGGAAATATACGAATTATATCGAGTGAAAGAGCAAAAGAGTGGAAGAGTGAAAAAACGGTATCATAAGATTCGCTCATTCACTCTTCCACTCTTTCACCAATTAAATTACGACTGCGAAGGCCGAATCAGTGGTTTTTTCTCTTTCTTTTCCTTTTTGGCCGTAAACTCTTCGGGCGTGGCAGGTGCCGCACTTGTGAAGTCGGTCGGAACAGCGTCGAAACCTGTTTTCTTCTCAACAACCGCAGTCGACGTAACCAAATCTTTCTCCTGATCGCGGCTTAGTGAATCAACCACAATTGGCGTAGCCACAAACAACGACGAATACGTACCGACAATAACCCCGATCAGCATGGCGAACGAGAAGCCCCGTATGGTTTCACCCCCGAAAATGAACAGAACCAACAACACCAGAATCGTTGAGAAACCGGTTACAGCCGTACGGCTCAGTGTCGCGTTCAGGGCGTTGTTAATAATGGCCGGGATGCTTTCTTTCTTGCCTTTGTTCTCCGCTAAGTATTCACGTACCCGGTCGAAAACCACAACGGTATCGTTCATCGAATAGCCCATAATGGTTAGCAACGCGCCGACAAATGCCTGGTCGATGTCTAACGAAAAGGGAAGGAGACCATTGAAAATCGAGAAGATAGCCAGAATAATCAGTACGTCGTGGAACATCGCTACTACGGCACCGTAGCCAAACGCCAGCCGCTTGAACCGAATCAGGATGTAAACGAACACGACGGCAACCGCCAGCAAAATCGACCACAGGGCCGATGTCAAAATATCGTAGGCGATGGTTGGCCCTACTTTCTGCGAACTTTCAATCTTAGCCGGATTGCCTTTGATACTGCTTAAGCCCTGATAGATAGCGGTTTCGGCTTTTTTATCCGCGCCCGGTGTGTTATCATCAATCAGATACGGTGTCGTCACTTTCACCTGATTGGCTCCGATACCCGTTCCACCATAGGTTTTTACTTCCGGCGATGTGCCCAATACGCTCGCCAGCGATGTACGAACTTCATCTGTACTAACGGATTTCTCGAAACGCACTACGTACGACCGGCCACCTTTAAAATCGACACCTAAACCAAAACCCTTGAAGATGATCGAGATGATACCAGCCGCGATAATAACCGATGAAACGGTGTAGTACAGTTTCCGGCGTGATACGAAATCGAAGTTGGAATCCTTGAAAAGATTCTTTGCCCATGACGAACTGAACGACAGCGTTTTACCATTGCGGATGTAATATTCCAGCAGAATGCGGGTAATAAAAATAGCCGCGAATAACGAAGTCAGGATACCGATAATCAGCGTGGTAGCAAAGCCCAGAATCAGACCCGTTCCGAAAATGAACAGAACGATACCCGTCAGGAAGGTCGTTACGTTGGAGTCGATAATGGACGACAGCGCGTTTTGGAAACCATCCGTAACGGCTTGCTTGAACCCCTTGCCCAACGCCAGTTCTTCTTTGATCCGCTCGAAAATAAGTACGTTGGCATCGACCGCCATACCGATAGACAGCACGATACCGGCAATACCCGGCATGGTCAGTACGGCACCCAGTGAGGCCATTACACCCAGCAGAAAGAACAGGTTAACAATCAGGGCAATGTCGGCAATGAAGCCAGCGCGGTTGTAGTAGAAAACCACAAATACCAACACCAGCAGAATACCAATTATGGATGATAATACGCCTGCGCTCACCGCTTCGGAACCCAGCGTAGCACCCACCACACTTTCTTCTACGATGTTAGTTGGGGCGGGTAACTTGCCGGCTTTCAGTACGTTAGCCATATCTTTGGTTTCTTCTACCGTGAAGTTGCCTGAGATGCTCGACCGGCCATTCGGGATTTCGTTCTGAACGTTCGGAGCCGTATAAACGAGATTATCCAACAAAATTGCCACGGGCCGACCTACGTTTGCTGCTGTCAGGTTTTTCCATTTACGGGCACCTTCCGGGTTCATGTTCATCGTCACTTCCGGACGGCCACGGTCGTCGTAGTCGTTGGCGGCATCGGTAATCACATCACCTTCGAGGGGTGCGCGGCCACCGGCTTTTTTCAGGAAATATATGGACAGGATTTCTTTGCCATCCGTTGCTTTGAACGTCTTGCGGTCCCAGGCGAACATAGCGTCAGACGGGAACAGACCCCGTACTTCGGGCGCGTTCAGCACGGCGTTGGCGCGGGCGGTATCTTTCAAATAAACACCCAACTGATCCTGACCAACCGGCAGAAACAACTGTGTGAGGGCTGTACCCTGTGCGGCAGCGGCAGCCGTATCATTTTTGGCTTTGCCCGTCGAATCACCCTTGCTGCCCTGTGCCAGTTGCGATTCTAAACTCGATGCGCCCTTGGCCGCCGATCCGGTTGCCGGCGCCGTTGTGGCTGTTGTTTTAATTGCAGCTTTCCGGTTGGCTTCCTGAGCAAGCAGATACGCGCCCATACCTTCGAGAGCGGGGGCCAATTCATTCAGGCGATAGACTTCCGTAAATTCAAGTTTAGCCGCGCCGGTCAACAGGCGACGAACGCGCTCAGGATTATCGACGCCCGGTAATTCGATCTGAATCCGACCTGAACCCGGTAACCGCTGAATGTTCGGATTGGCTACGCCAAATTTATCCACCCGCGCCTGGATGATCTGGTACGCCCGCGTAATGGCTCCGTCAACTTCATCGTTCAGCAACTTCCGTACTTCGGTATCCGACGACTGGTAGTTGATTTTCCCCCGGTTTGCACTGGTTGCAAACACGGTTGCCAACTTGGCGTCCGGTGCTGTTTTTTTGAACGCACTCACAAACAGATCCACGAACGGAGTGCTGCTCGTTTTCTGATCTTCGAGTGCCTGGGTTAACGCCTGATTAAATTTCGGGTCGCGATTATTGCCCGACAGGCCACGCAAAATATCGGCGGGTGAAACCTCCAGCACCACGTGCATACCACCCTGTAAATCAAGCCCTAAGCCTAATTCGCGTTCGGTTACTTCCTGAAGTGTACTGCCTAAATAAACCGGCTCTTTCCAGAGCGAATCAAGGTAGCGTTGTTTTTTGTTGCGGTCAACCTGCCCCTGTTTATCGGTGGCATAGGCTTCGGCATCGGACTTGATGTTCCGCGAGACGAAGGTAAATGACAGGAAGTAGATGCAGATGGCTGCAATGACGCCCGTCAGAATTAAAATTCCGGTTCTGTTTTGCATGAGTAACAACGAGTTACAGACTCGTCAGTGATGAGAATAAATGAATTGAACGGAAAATAAATAGGTAGCTATCGTGCCGGGAGGCCGGATACTAAATCAGGGCGCGTTGGGCGCGATGGCGTGCCCAAAGACATGCCTGAAGTAAGAAAAATAGAAGTGCGGAAGCGTAAAATGCTGACGGATGGAAACGCTCAGCAGCAATAAAATCAGCAGCATTGGTGCCGGAAGCAGAAACGCTGTCTGCCCCGAGCCGCCCAATTGAGTCGCCGGAGTAACAACCGCTTCGAACTGAGCCGCGCTTAGCTGAGCATCAGACAACGGAGCGTTGGTTGCTTTGCCTGCTTTAGTTTGCTCTGTAACTGCTTTTTTGGGAACCAGTGGCTTCGCCTGTGTTACGTTGCCATGCCCCCAAACAGCCGTAAACAGCAGCAGGGTTGCCAGCACGAAACTGGAAAGGCGTTGAATGACACGGGGTTGCTTCATATATTTCCTTCGCGGATGACAAATTTCGTACCATTTTCGGAGGAATGCAAGCGATTTTTGGCCGGACCACAGCCCACCCGTAATCCTGTCGAAAAAATAATCTGCTACCTTGCATCCATGAATCTACACGAGTTTATCCAATTAGCTTTAGCGGAAGATGTTGGCGACGGTGACCACACTTCCTTATCGACCATTCCGGCAGATGCCCAGAAACGCGCTCGTCTGCTGGTGAAAGAAGCCGGTATTCTGGCGGGTGTCGACGTAGCAAAAGCCATTTTCGCTGAGGTTGACCCGGCTTTTGTTGTGGACGTACTGATGCACGATGGGGCCAGCATTAAACCCGGTGATATTGTGCTGACCGTCAGCGGAAACGCCCGAAATATTCTGACCGCCGAGCGATTAGTGCTCAACTGTATGCAGCGCATGAGCGGTATCGCCACGCATACCCGCGAGTTGGTGAATCTGCTGGAAGGCACGCGGGCGAAGTTGCTGGACACGCGCAAAACAACCCCCAACTTTCGCATCTGCGAGAAAATGGCGACGAAAATTGGTGGAGCTGTTAACCACCGTTTCGGGCTGTACGACATGATTCTGATCAAAGATAACCATGTCGATTATGCCGGGAGCATCGAAGCCGCTATTAATCAGGCCGTTGCTTATCTGAAAGAAACAGGCAGACAACTACGTATTGAAGTGGAAACCCGCAACCGTGCCGAAGTTGAGGCCGTCCTGCGCGTTGGTCAGGTGGATGTTATCTTATTAGACAATTTCTCGCCCGAGGGAATCCGTGAGATGGTGCGGCTCATCAACGGACGGATTACAACTGAAGCATCGGGCGGTATTGACGAGACAAATCTGCGGGCGTATGCTGAAACAGGCGTTGATTTTGTCTCATCCGGAGCATTGACTCACCAGATCAAAAGCCTGGATTTGAGTTTGAAAGCATATTGAATCATTTCGTCGGATTCTCATCAACGCCCAAGCGGGGCAAGGCTGGGTTCAGTACGCGCGGAATCACTTTGATCCGAAAAACGGGTGCGCCAGCCACATGAAAATCGCATCGGTAAAACTCCCGCTGTTTCACACCTCTATAAACAGCCATGTAATTAACGTGCGGTGGCCAGTTATTCAGCGCCAGTTCGGCAGTGATGGCATCTACGGCTTTGCGAAGATTCGAGAAGAAAATAACGGTTGGCTCACGCTGACGCAATGTGGATAGCGGGCCAATATGTTGAATAGTGACTTCATAAATGATACGTATACTTACCTTTAGGAATGTGGATCTTGTGGTCTTTTCGGGCGATTCCTTCATGGAGAGTAATAATAAGAAAAACTATTGCACTATTTTACAACACGTAAACCTTTTTATTCGGTTCGCGGTTTTACCTATAATTGCGCCAATCAACGCCTGACTGCTTGAAACAGTTGGGCGTTTTTTTTATGCCGAAAGCAGAAAAGCATCGACCTGACAGGTCGATGCTTTTCTGCTTTCCAACGTCTTCTCTATTTCTTGTACATCACTGCTTCGACGGCCTGCAAAGTGCGTTTCACATTGGGCAGGATAACTTCGATCAATGTAGGCGCGTAGGGCAGGGGTAAGTCCATGCTGTTGACCCGGATGACCGGCGAATCTAAATAATCGAACGCGTTGCGCTGAATGTTATATGTCAACTCCGACGAGATTGCGGCCAGCGGCCAGGCTTCTTCCACAATCACACATCGGTTGGTTTTCTTTACCGACTTGATGATCGTTGCGTAATCAATCGGGCGAACCGAGCGCAGGTCGATAACCTCCGCCGAAACACCATTTTTGGCCAATTCATCGGCGGCAGCGAGGGCCACTTTCATGATTTTGCCGAACGATACAATTGTTACGTCGTTTCCTTCCCGAACCACGTTAGCCAGCCCGATTGGAATCAGATACTCTTCTTCCGGCACCTGGCCTTTGTCGCCATACATCAACTCCGATTCCATGAAAATAACGGGATCATTGTCGCGGATGCACGATTTGAGTAGCCCTTTGGCGTCGTAGGGATTTGAGGGAACGACAACTTTCAGACCCGACGTATTGGCAAACCAGTTCTCGAAGTTCTGCGAGTGCTGACTCGACAGCATCCCGGCATTCCCCGTTGGTCCGCGAAACACGATGGGGCAGGAGTATTGCCCGCCCGACATCGACATAATTTTAGCCGCCGAATTAATAACTTGATCAATGGCAACGAGCGAAAAGTTGAAGGTCATGAACTCGATAATTGGCCGCAGACCATTGATGGCCGAGCCGACACCAATACCGGCAAAACCGAGTTCGGCAATGGGCGTGTCGATGACTCGCTCCGGCCCAAATTCGTCCAGCATACCCTGGCTAACTTTGTAGGCACCGTTGTATTCGGCGACTTCTTCGCCCATCAGATAGACCAGCGGGTCCCGGCGCATTTCTTCCGTCATAGCCTCCCGCAGGGCTTCGCGGAACTGTATTTCTCTCATGCTGAGTGCGTTGATTGGGTTTGGTTACCCATCCAGCCAATTATGATCGCTGAACGGGATGGCAGAAAACCGGTCAAAATTAGGTAAAAGCACCTGATTCATCAAATGCCCATTTTCAGCTTTGTTTATTCCGTGAATCGGGCCGATCGAATCCGGTAAAATTAATTGAATTGATCAGGCAACGTAACATGCTTTTCGTGCATCATTGAATCAGCGATGTCATCTTTTTATAAAGCAGGCCTGACTATAACGCCCCTGATCTAACACTCAGATTCGTCGGTTAAAAACGGCGGTTGGTCGAAATGTTAAATAATTATAACGTCATACGTCTTTGCTTTGCATCCACTTAGTTTTGCGTCGTAGCCATCCTTAGCTATCCTATCTCAATACGTTCTGTTATGAAAAACCTATTCTTAACTTTCCTTTTTTTAACGCCATTAATAACATTCGCTCAATCGAATCCCGGCCGTATCAGCGGCACCCTCAGCGACTCGACCACAACCAAACCCGTTCCGTTTGCCACCGTCGCGCTGCACACCTCAGACAGTAAACTTATTACGGGCGTAACCACCGATGATAAAGGCAGTTTTTCGATTGACAAAGTTGCCGTCGGTACGTACAGACTAATCATTTCCTTCGTGGGATATCGTACTAAAACAATCAATAACGTACTGATTACCAGTGAAAAACTTACGGTCGATGTTGGAAAAGTCAGCGTATCGCCCGATAGCCGGAATTTGAAAGAGGTGGAGGTGGTTGGCCAAAAGGCATTGATTGAGGACAAAGGCGACCGCTTAGTGTACAACGCCGAAAAAGATGTATCGAATACGGGTGGCACGGCTGTCGACGTGCTCCGAAAAGTGCCGATGCTAACCGTTGATTTGGATGGAAATCTTAAAATGCGGGGCAGTGGTAATATTAAAGTGCTGGTTAATGGTAAACCGTCGAGTATCATGGCTCGCAATCTGGCCGACGCGCTTAAGCAAATGCCCGCCAACATTATTAAATCGGTGGAGGTAATTACCAGCCCCGGTGCCAAATACGATGCCGAAGGGTCGGCGGGGGTGATCAACATCATTACCAAAAAAGCGATACAGGGCACGAACGGAACCGTCAACGTAACGGCTGGGAATTTTAACCGGTCGTTGGGTGGCAACCTGAGCGTAAAGGGCAAAAAAATTGGGATGTCAATTTCACTCAACGGTTACCAATACCGGAACATCGGCGAAAATACCAGCACCCGGACGGCACTTGCTCCTGGTGTCGATGGACTGGCTCAACCGACGAGTATATTGAATCAGAGCACTTTCCGGGATAACACGGGCACCGGTGGATACGGCGAGATGAGCCTCGATTATGATCCCGATTCAACGAACCGAATTAACTTTTCGGCCAATGCGTGGGGCGGTAACTTTCCCATGAACAGTACGCTCGATAGCCGCCTGACAAACCCGCAAGGGGCTGTTTTGCAGGAATTTCACCGTGATATTCAGTTTCGTAACCCCTACGGAAATACAGAATTTAATCTCGGCTGGACCAAATCGTTTAAAAAGCCCGGCCAGGAGTTTTCGATTTTGATGCAATACGCCCGAATGCCCGATAATTATTATTATACCATCCAACAGATGGGTATGCAATCCGAGGTGCCAACGTATCTGGAACGTAGTACGAACCTCAGCCGAAACAACGAATACACGTTCCAGACAGATTATACACACCCATTTACCGCCTACACCAAACGCGATACGCTCAACTTTAAATTAGAAGCGGGGGCCAAAACCATCCTGCGCGATATTGGCAGCGAGTTTGTGATCGAGCAGGCCACCACCGGACTTGAGAGCGATTACACAATTGACCCCGCCCGTTCAAACGAATTTACCTACAATCAGCGGGTTATATCGGGCTATACGTCGCTGAAAATGGATACCAAACGCAAATGGAATCTGACAGCGGGCGCACGGGTCGAGCACACCAATATTGGCGGTGATTTTATGACGAACCAAAGCCGGTTTTCGAATCAGTATCAGAACCTGATTCCGAGTTTTACAGTAGCCAAAACCGTCCGTGAAAAGCACACAGTCAAGGTTAGCTACACCCAGCGGATTTCGCGGCCCTTGATCTGGTATCTGAATCCATACCAAAATTACAGCGATCCCAAAAATATCCAGACGGGCAATCCGTTCCTGAATCCTGAACTTACGCACGCTACGGAGCTGTCGTACAGTACGTTCGGTAAAGAAGGGTCTTCGTTCAACGCGGCTCTGTTCTGGCGGCAAACGAATAATTCAATCGAGTGGTTGTCAACGGTAGATGCGCAGGGTGTGTCGTTTTCGTCTCCGCAAAATATTGGCCGCAATGCCAGCTACGGCGCCAACCTGAACCTGTCGCTCCAGCCCAATAAAAATTTTAATTTCAGCATCGGCTCCGACCTGACTTATGTTGACCTGACCAGTGTGGCCCTCAACCAACGCACGAGCGGCTGGGTCTGGAGCGTTAGTCCCAACGCATCGTATAAACTGCCCAAAGATCTGACGCTGCAAGCCAATGGCTACGTTGGATCGGGATGGATTTCGCTGCAAAGCCGCAATTCGGGCTGGTATTATTACGGGGTGTCGGCCAAGAAAGAGTTGATGGACAAAAAAATCAGCCTGACGCTGAACGTAAATAATCCGTTCAACCGAACCGTTCGAGTAACGGGCGAGCAGTTTGCGCCCACATTTACGGCGCGAAATAGTTCAGCATTCGTAAATCGGTCGGTACGTCTGAC
>JANPJE010000383.1:0-28895 GCA_031425355.1 Spirosoma sp.
TATCCCGATGAACAGTCGCAGGGGCCAGTTATCAACGATTTTTATCTGCCTTATGGTCAATGGTTTACTGGCGGTTTATTACAGTTGCATCGATCGTCGCCCAGCCAGTTTCCGGGAGTGGTTAAAGATGTGAAACGCGGATAAGGCGAAAGTATTAGTGATATTCCCAAGCCCGAGCATAGTTCTAATTGTACCAGACAAAGCTATTGATAAAATAACTTTCTAACCAAAGCAGTAATATATGGCACAAAGAAAAGTACCACAATAGAAAATTTAATTAAATCAATTAGTAGGACACTGATATAGTCTGAGAAAAACAAAAATACAATGCACAAAAGCGCTATGTAAACAAGAAAATAAGTAGCGTGTTTTATATAATCAATCCTATCGAACTCATTAAACATTTGTGCAATTTTTTCAACTCCTTCTATTCTCGCCAATATACTAAATTCTCTATCTTGCCCATCAAATGTAATTTGAAGATTGAAAAAATCATTAGGATTAATCAACATTGGATTAATTAGTATTTTATTGCCAACATGATCAAAATTAATATTTAGATTATCAGGTTGGCAATCTGGCATCTCAATGTTAAATATATTTTTTGCGTTTTTTAACTCTATTTCTAACGGTCCTTCAAAATCATTTTTCTTTATAGGAATCTTTCCATTATTAATTATTTGTAATTTGAACACATTAATTTGTTCTACTTCATGCCCCTTATAAGTAATTTTCAAATCGCTTTTTACTTGTTTGTCAACATTAAGTAAGGCTTCAGAGTAAAGTACCTTGTAGTCTAGTCGCTTCTTCTTACTTTGTAAAATTGTAAGTAAGATAGCTATCACCCCTAAAATAACACTTGTTATTACACCAACAGACTGCCACCAGCCTTGACTCCAAAAGCTTAAATCATTCATACACAGTACGAGAAAATCTTCACAATTGTTAATTTAGAAATTTTCACCCAACTTAAAAGACCATTTATTTAATTGAAGTGCTGAGATAAGAAAAATAGACTATTTTCTATAAACGGTAGAAGCGCTATTTTGTCTGGCTTTTTAATTACTCGCATCAAATAGAAAATCAGCCGAACATTGCTTCATAATGAGCAGACGGTAATAGAACACCCCCGCTTTCCGCGTAAAAAGCATCGTCCAGTTCAAAAACGCCCTGTTTAGCCCGTGTCCAGGAGGCCGTGCCGCGCGGGTGATATGTCATCATGGTTTTCCAGTTGCGGTAGTTCAAATCGCCATTGGCTTCGAGAAGTTGCATGCCCAAGCCGGGAAACGGTTGCAGCCGGGCAGCTAAGTTTTTGTTCCAGTCAATCAGAATGGGGTTCACGGTGAGGTCGGCGCACAGACACGGAATACCGCGATCATGCGCCAGTTTCGCCATTTTCATCGACTGGCTGAGCGTTTTGGCGATACCCTTCAGCACCAACGCCTGGTATCCCTGCTGCAATCGGCGGATGGCCCCGTCGTAGTCATGTGCACTCTCGTCGGCACACAGCCGGATGCCCACATCGCCAACCAGTTCTTCATTCGTCTCGAAAAGTGGTTCTTCAATCAATAACAGTTGCTCAAATGCACCGATTTTTCGGGCATGGTCGAGCAGGCGAAGCAGCGTTTCCTTTCGTTCGTAGCGGGCATTCGGGTCGAGGGTGTAGAGGATGCGCCCGTTCGGCGTTTGCGGGGTGGTCAGATTCTTCAGTACGTTATGAATTTCCGTCAGTCGCTGCTGGTCTTTTTCGAGCATCTGCGCCTGCGTACCCGGTTGCCCAAGCTTGATTTTAACGACAAAATAACCCTGCTGCTCAACGGCCTGACGAATGTCGGCGATGGGCAGCGAATACGACGCAGAGTACAAAATAGCAATCCGCTTGTTCCGGTAGCCAAGCACTTGCCGATAGGGCTGCGGAATTAGTTCATCGAAGGTTCTGTAGTTATTCTCAGCCGCATACAGCAGCCATGCCGCATTGTCGGGACCAACCAGGGCATTGAGCGTGAACAGTTTATTGAGCGTTGGCTGACCTGTCAGCTTTATTCCCGCCTTGTGAATTGGCTCCAGCAGTTGATCCATCAGGTCGATGGGCGTCTGAAACGGTACGTCGCGCATCATTTGCAACGCCTGATCGGTGAGGCCAAACAGCAACGCGTTCGCCCCCGCTTCGGACCAGTTGCTATACACATCGGCATCGTCATAAAGTACATTCTGGGTTGCCAGCCCAATTTTACGCTGTCCAGATGTCGTTTCAACCAGCGACGCCGACTGCCAGCATTCGTGCATGAAATTCCCTTTAAAACCGAACGGTCGGATCAGTGGTTCGCGCTCAAAGTTGGCACTCGTTCGACTGATCCGCAGGGTTTTCGGCGGGTGGGCCGATAGCGCGGATGCTACCGGATTCAGCAGGGACAGTGCGCCCGCAGCACCGGTGGTTTGCACAAACTGACGACGATCCATACGGTGCGGATAAGCAGAAAGCAGCGTTCTTCTACTTTTAACAGTATATGGCCGCTCTCCGGTCTTTATTAAGAGGCTCGATATGTTTGTCGCGAGGATATAGAATATGACAACAAGGCAACAAACAGACAGAAAACACTGATTATGAGAGCTATGATACTTCTATTAGCAACGAGTTTGGTTTTCTCCGATAGCTACGCGCAACTTATTCGCCGACCGATTCCCGAAAAAATCGTTGTGCTTACCTTCGATGATGCCAGCAGCACCCACGCGACGGTCGTAGCCCCGATTCTGAAAAAATATGGCTTCGGCGGTACGTTCTTCGTTTGCGAGTTCCCACCCGACTTTGCCGATAAAACGAAGTACATGAGCTGGGCACAAATCCGGGAGTTGGACCGGATGGGTTTCGAGATTGGCAACCATACCCTCACCCACAAACACGTCAATAAACTGTCGAAGGCGCAGTTGATGGCGGAGCTGGATTCGCTCGAAGCCCGATGCAAAACACACGGAATTCGGAAACCCGCTACGTTTGCCTACCCCGCCTACGACACGCATCCGACGGCGTTTGACGTACTGGCCGAGAAAGGCTACCAGTTTGCCCGAATTGGTCAGGATCGGGCGTACGACCCCACCACCGACCATCCCTACCTGATGCCCAGTTTTACAATGCTGTCTACCAATAAAGAGCTGATTATGAATGGGCTGAAGCAGGCGGTTCCCGGAAAAATTGTGGTACTTACCATTCACGGCGTACCCGACTATGCCCACGATTGGGTAACGACATCACCCGCGCTCTTTGCCGAATACATGAAGTTTCTGCACGACAATCATTATACCGTTATTTCCCTTCGCGACGTAGCGAAGTACGTCAACGCCGGGGAAGCACTCCGTTCAATTAAATTGTCAAACGCTGTCAGGTGAAAAGGTCAGGGAGTCGTCAGGGAATGATCAAGACTTGACAATCTTTGACGACTCCCTGACCTTTTCACCTGACCATTTCCTGACCACCCTTGATTCATACCATGCGTCCGATAATAACTGTGTCTTTTTTGTTATTCCTGACTGCCGGCGCAGTTGGTCAAGTGCCAAAGCCCGATAGTTCGTTTGTTCAGTCAGCTCGTTATCAGGCGGTTGCAGCCTACGAAAAGACCACACACGTACAGGCGCATGTGTTTGAAGGTAACGAGTACATTACGCACGATCACCGCATAAAAATCCACCCATTTTACCGGGTCGATAGTTTGATGACCGGAACCGTTGTCCTCAACAATGTACTGTATCACGATGTGCAGTTATTGTATGACATTGTTCGCGACGAACTGGCTATTCAACCACCCGAAGGCGGGTTTCGGATTCGGCTGCGAAACGATAAAATTTCCGCTTTTTCATTGGGAGCGTACCGGTTTGTTCGGCTGGTGGGGGACAGTACGGCGGGCGCACCGACTGGATTTTATGAAATTCTGCATACAGGTCGCCTGCGGGCGTTGTCGCGTCGGATTAAAACGATTCGGGAAGACATTTCGGGCGGGACGTACAAAGCCGATTTTTTACAGAAGGATCGCTTTTTTATCCTCAAAGAAGGCGTGTATCATTCAGTAAAAACGAAGCGTTCGCTGCTTAATCTATTTCCCGACCAGGCAAAAACGCTTCGAAAGTACATCCGCGCTAACAAGTTAAAATTTACCGACGAGCAGCGCGAGGAAGCGGTTACCAAAGTCACCCAACGTTATGAAGAATTAAGCAAGTAACTATGGCTCACCTGTACCGCGCCACGCTTCTGTTTCTCGGCATGTTCGGTTTAACAACCACTGTTTCGGGGCAGAATTCAGTTGAAAAACTCATCAGCGGTGACTTCCTGAACCTGCGTTTTGACCAGTTCGTCCAGCGTATCGAAGCCCAGACACCCTATCGTTTTTTTTACAACACCGCCGATGCCGACAGTATTTCGGTCGATATGCGCGTTGAAAATCAGCCGGTGCGGGCCATTCTCCGGCAGCTTTTCAACGGCACCAAATACGTGTATGCCATTGATAATCAGCAACGAATCTTTATAACAACCGACCGAATCATCCGCACCGAATTACCCATCGGCTTTTTTGTGCGGGGCCGTTCTGATAGCGAAACCGATTCGACCATGGCGGCCTACCTGACCGAAAATCAGAAAAAACAGGTCGAGCCGGAGATGAAGGTTTACGAAATTGGCAAACGCACGACGCCCATCCGCTCAGGACGGTCCACGCTGTCGGGCTACGTGCGAAATTCGTCGTCGGGTGAGCCGGTTGTGGGAGCGGCCATCTTTCTGGACAACCCACGCATAGGCACCGTATCCGATCAGTTTGGTTATTACTCTCTCACCCTGCCACGCGGAAAACACGACCTCAAACTGCGCAGCATTGGCCTGAAAGATTCCCGGCGCCGGATTATTCTCTATGCCGACGGCAAGTTCGACATGGAGATGGAAGACGATGTGATTGCCTTGAAAGAGGTAGTCATCGAGGCCGAAAAAGACAAGAATATTTCCGGCCTTCAGATGGGGCAGGAACGGGTGGATATCAAGAGCATCAAACAGGTGCCAACCGCGCTTGGCGAAGCCGATCTGCTGCGGGTAATCCAGACGCTGCCGGGCGTAAAAACGGTGGGCGAAAGTTCTACGGGCCTCAACGTGCGCGGGGGTGCCACGGACCAGAACCTGATTCTGTATAATGATGCCACCATTTATAACTCGTCGCACCTGTTCGGATTTTTCTCGGCGTTCAACCCCGACATGATTAAAAGTGCGGAACTCTATAAAAGTGCCATTCCGTCTCGGTTTGGGGGACGTCTGTCGTCAGTGCTGGATGTGCAGACGCGCGACGGCAACAAAAAGAAGTTCGTCGGATCGGGCGGAATTGGCCTGTTGACGGGTCGGTTAACGCTCGAAGGGCCGATTCTGACAGACAGAACGTCGTTTATTGTGGGCGTCCGCTCGTCGTATTCCGACTGGCTGCTGAAGCAACTTCAGAACGCGTCGTTCCAGAAAAGTCAAGCGCAGTTTTACGACCTCAACCTGCACATCACGCATGATCTTAACGAGAAAAACACGTTTTACCTGACCGGCTACCTAAGCCGTGATAAATTCCGGCTCAACAGCGATACGTCGTACAGCTACCAGAACCGGACAGCCACGCTGAAATGGAAACACATCATTACCAACAAGTTATACAGCGTTTTTACGGGAAGTTACAGCGGTTATGAATATGATATAGCGAGCGAAAAGAACCCGGTCAACGCTTATCAACTGGCATTTTCCATTAATCAGTCGCAGGTAAAAGCCGACTTCAATTACTACCCGACGAACCAGCACGCCGTTGATTTTGGCATCAGCAGCACGCACTACAAACTGTCGCCGGGTACGTTTGGACCGGTAGGCAGCGAGTCACTGATTTTGCCCGACGTAGTGCCCACCGAGCAGGGCTTAGAAAGCGCGGTGTACATCGGCGACCGCTTCGACGTGAATCCGAAGTTGTCCATTAGCGCGGGGCTTCGGTATTCGCTTTATTCGTATTTAGGTCCCGGTTCGGTGTTTCAATACGCGCCGGGTTTCCCAAAAACAATAAATTCCATCATCGACACTGTAGCGTACGGCACCAACAAAGCCATTTCGACGTATCACGGACCGGAATATCGGGTAGCCATCCGGTACGCGCTTTCCAATACGGCCTCACTGAAAGCCAGTTTCAACCGGACACGGCAGTATATCCAGATGCTCTCCAACACGACCGTCATCTCTCCCACTGACATCTGGAAACTCAGCGATCCGAACATCAAACCGCAGGTTGGCGATCAGTATGCCCTCGGCGTTTACAAAAATAACCGCACCAACACCATCGAATTGTCGGTAGAAGGATATTACAAGACCATGCAAAACCTGCTCGACTACCGCAGCGGAGCCTCGCTGATCTTGAATAACCACATCGAAACGGACGTAGTGAGTGCCGAAGGAATGGCGTACGGCGTCGAATTTTTGGTGAAGAAATTAACCGGCAAACTCAATGGCTGGCTCAGCTACACCTACGCCCGAACGCTCCTGCGAACGACGGACGCGGGCAACAGCGAAACCATCAATCAGGGCAAATTTTACCCCAGCAGTTACGACAAACCGCACGATTTGACCTTGATCAGCAACTACAAAATCAACCGCCGGTTCAGCCTGTCGCTCAATTTTACGTACAGCACCGGGCGACCCATTACGCTGCCCGTTGGCAAATACATTCTCGATAACGCGGCCCGGCTGCTCTATTCTGAGCGCAACCAGTACCGTATTCCCGATTATTACCGGGCCGATTTTGCGATGAATATCGAAGGGAATCATAAAATCAAAAAGCTTGCCCACAGTTCCTGGACGGTCTCGGTGTACAATTTGCTGGGACGGCACAATGCGTATTCGGTATATTTCAAATCGGAGAATGGGCGCATTAACGGGTATCAACTGTCCATTTTCGGCCAGCCGATTCCGTCTGTTACGTATAATTTCAGATTTTGAGCGATGAGAAAAGGGGTTACACAGAGATACACGGAGGAAAATGAAGATTCACACAGGTTTTATTTCTCCTTTGCGGATCTCCCGCTCCGGCTTCCTGGTATATCTCTGTATTCCAACCTTTTATGCATATGAAACTAATTTATTTAGCCTTGCTCCTGCTTGTCGTCGGGTGCGTTGACCCGTATCGGCCGCCGGAGATCACCTCGCCAAACAGCTATCTTGTGGTCAATGGGTTTCTGAACAGTGCGCCGGGAACGACCTCGACCATTTCACTGTCGCGGACGCAGAACCTAACCGATGCCAAAGCACCAACCGCCGAAACAAGAGCGCAGGTGACCATCGAAAGCCAGAATAAGGTGATCTATGCGCTTCGGGAAGGCACCGGCGGGACGTATTCGCTGTCAGGGGTGACACCCCAACCCGGCGAAAAATACCGGCTGCACATTAAAACGGCCAAAGGCGTCGACTACTTTTCCGACTACGTGCCCGTTATTCCAACCCCGCCCATCGACAGCATTAGCTGGCGCGGGGAAAATGATGGGCTGCAAATCAACGTGAATACCCACGACCCGAAAAACAGCACTCGCTACTACCGTTGGGAATTCGATGCCGCCTGGGAATATACGAGCAGTTACGACTCAGCTTACGAAATCAAAAACAACCGAATCGTGGACCGGACAGAGCCTATTTTCCGATGCTGGGGCAGTGAGAAATCGACCAACATTATGACGACATCGACCGTCCGGCTCAGCAAAGACGTAGTCAGTCAGTTTCCGCTGACCTTCATTCCGGCGTCATCTGCCAAGCTCGGCATTAAATACAGTATGCTGGTCCGGCAGATTGCGCTGAGTCAGACGGGCTATGAGTATTACGATCAGTTGGCGAAAATAACGCAGAATATCGGCTCTATCTTCGACCCCCAACCCTCACAAATCACCGGCAATATCCGCAGCACGACCAACGCCAGCGAACTGGCTCTGGGCTTTTTTCGGGTTGGAACAGTCGAAACGAAGCGAATTTTCATCAGTCGCGGTCAGCTACCCCTTTGGGGCACCAATACAGGCACGGGTAGCTGCACACTCGATACGTTAAGTGCGTCGGATGTGATCCGATATCAACCGGCAATCATCAACACGTTTGAATTGACGCAATACCTCACCACGTCTATTGATTGCATCGACTGCCGACTACGCGGTGGGGTGACTAAAAAGCCTGATTTCTGGGAGTAACACCGATGCGATACGAACATAAATGCATGAGCTATAGTCTCTATATCCTGTTGATCGTGAGTACGTTACGAACATTCGGTCAGAGTTCGTCGCCTGTCAACGCGCTGGTGCAGCCGTTTGATACGTATCGTCGGCAAACGCTCCAGGAAAAACTGTTTGTTCATACCGATCAGTCGTTTTACCTGACCGGCGAAACCATGTGGTTCAAGATATACTACGTTGATGGCAGTTTTCACAAGCCGCTCGATGTGAGCAAAGTCACGTACGTTGAATTGCTGGATAAAGAGCAGAAATCCGTCCTGCAAACGAAAGTCACGCTTGGATCGGGCGGGGGGAGCGGTAGCCTGTTTTTGCCGTCGTCGCTCGCGTCGGGAACCTACCTAATGCGGGCTTATACAAGCTGGATGAAAAATTTCAGTGCCGATTTTTTCTTTGAAAAACCGCTCACAATCGTCAACCCGTTTAAACCACTCGGACTACCGGTGTCCACTGAAACGGCTACGTATAGCGTTCAGCTTTTACCCGAAGGCGGCAACCTCGTGCTGGGACTTCCGGGCAACGTAGCGTTCAAAGCGGCCGATGCATCGGGGCGGGGTATTTCGGTTCGGGGCTGGCTGCTGAACAGTCAAAACGATACGTTGGCGCGGTTTTCATCCCACAAATTTGGTATCGGCACATTTGCGTTTACCCCATCGGGAGAGGCCGGTTATCGGGTCGTTCTGACCGATCAGAAAGGGCGTTCCGTGAGCCAGCCGCTCCCGGCTATTCAGGCGCGGGGGTACACGATGCGGCTGGAAGAAGCACCCGCCAATCAGCTTAAAATAACGGTGAATACCACTGCCGAGATTGCATCGGCGGTGTACCTCTTCGCCCACACCCGCAACGACATCAAGGTTGCCGAAATGCGTCCGATTCAGCGCGAAACGACGTTTTTGGTGGATAAAAAGACGCTGGGCGACGGCATTTCGCACCTCACCATTTTCGATGCCGACCGGAAGCCACTCTGCGAACGACTGTATTTCAAACGCCCTTCGCAACCGTTGGTTATCACGCTCAAACCCGACCGGAACCAGTATGCATCCCGAACCAACGTAGTGCTGAACGCGTCGGTGCAGGCGTCGAATGGCATCACAAATCAGGCGAATTTATCGGTGGCGGTTTATCGGGTCGATTCGCTGGAAAGTGTTGATTCAGAGAACATTCTGAGTTATTTATGGATGACCTCCGACCTGCGGGGACGTATCGAATCGCCCGATTATTATGGACAGTCCGAAACCGCCGAAGTGTCCAGGGCGACGGATAACCTGATGCTCACGCACGGCTGGCGTCGGTTTCGATGGGATGAAATTCTGTCGAATAAACCGCCGTTGCTCCGGCCTTTTCTACCCGAACCGAACGGGCATCTGGTTCTGGGTACTGTAACAAATCCCGCGTCGGGGGCGCCGGTGCCAAACATTCTAACCTACCTCTCCGCTCCCGGCAAACCCGTACGACTGTATATGTCGCGCAGTGATTCGTCGGGGCGAGTTCGGTTCGAAACGCAGGGTTTTTACGGTCCGAAGACCCTGATTATGCAAACGAACCCCGCCGACAGCCTCAACAAACTAACCATTACGAATCCGTTTTCCGATGCCCCATCAGTAACGCCCCTGCCCGAATTCGCGCTGGCCGAATCGCAGGGCGACCAACTCCTGAACCGTAGCGTAGCCATGCAGGTGCAATCGACGTATTCCGCGTTTCGACAATCCGGCGACCGGGCCTATCGGTATCCAACTGTTGACAGCACCGCTTTTTATGGCCCGCCCGGCGAAACGTATCTGCTGGACACCTACACCCGATTCCCGCGCATGGAGGAGGTTTTACGCGAATATATTCTGGGGGTAATGCCCCGAAAACGGCAGGGACATTTTCGGTTATTTGTCCCGAACGCGCCCTATCGAACTATGTTTGACGACCCATCACTGGTGCTCCTCGATGGCGTACCTATCTTCGATATGGATAAGATAATCGAGTTTAGTCCGTTGAAAATAAAGCAGTTAGACGTCATCACAAATCATTATTTTGTCGGTCCGGCCCTGTTCACGGGAGTCATCAGCTTCATGACCTACAAAGGCGACCTGGCCGGTTTTCCGCTCGACCCCCGGCTGCTGAAATTGGACTACGACGGACTACAGCTTCAACGGGAATTTTACGCGCCCCGCTACGACCAAACCGCCGGACCCAGCCGCCTACCCGACACCCGGACGTTGTTGTACTGGAATCCCGACCTGAAAACCGATGCACAGGGCAAAGGCCACGTCGAGTTTTCAACCTCCGACCAGACCGGTACGTATGTGGTGGACGTAAACGGCCTGACCACCGATGGCCATGCGGGAAGCCAGCGGGTTCGGTTCGACGTAAAAAATTCGCCAAAGTAGGTAAGTGTAGTACGGGAGTTTGACCGGGGGACTGTTTATTTAGCGTTTCCGACCCTATTTCTATGAAACACCCTTTTTTAACTATACTGCTGTTACTGAGCCTTTCTACGTCGTCCTACGCACAGACGCGGCAAGCGAATGGCAACTCGGCCCGCCCCTGGACGTACTGGTGGTGGATGGGCAGTGCCGTGAATGAAGCGGACATCTCGTACCAGCTCGAACAGTTCGCGAAGGCTGGGCTGGGGGGCGTTCACATCATCCCCATTTATGGCGTCAAAGGCTATGAAAAGCAGTTTATCCCATTCCTGACCGAACGCTGGTTGGCTGTTTTCGCGCACACCGTCCGCGAAGGAAAGCGATTGGGCATGGGCGTTGACCTGACCACCGGTACGGGCTGGCCGTTTGGCGGGCCGGGGACTACGCCCGATATGGTGGCTAAACAATGGAATGTTGAGGGTGGTAAACTCATTGCCGTGCCGACCAAGCAGCAGGTGAAACGCCCCGCGCCGGGTGGTCAGGGATTAGTGATCGACTATTTCAGCAAACAGGCCGTTACAAAGTATCTACATCGTTTCGACTCGACCCTAAATCAGTTACCGGAGAAGCCCCGCGCCGTTTATAATGACTCGTATGAAGTGTACGGAGCCAACTGGACAGATAACTTTCTGACCGAATTCAGGACCCGGCGCGGCTACGACCTCAACAGCCAGTTGGCGGCTTTTCTGGATACAACCCAAACCGAAACCAGTCAGCTCGTTCATCAGGATTATCACCAGACGCTGGCCGAACTCCTGCGCGACGGATTTGCTAAATCCTGGTCAGATTGGGCGAACAAGGCGGGCTATCGCACACGGAATCAGGCACATGGCTCACCGGGCAACCTGATCGATCTGTACGCGCTGGCCGATATTCCCGAAACAGAATCGTTCGGTTCGAGCCGGTTTTCCATTCCGGGGCTGCGCGTCGATGCCAATTATGAAGTTGACCGTTTCGGCACGCCCAACCCGCTGGCCATGAAATTTGCGTCGTCGGCAGCTCATCTCACGGGCAAGCCGTTGGTCAGTTCCGAAACCGGTACGTGGTTAGCCAACCATTTTCAGGTGTCGCTGTCGCAGATAAAGCCGCAGGTCGATGAGTTGTTTGCATCGGGTATTAATCACGTTTTTTATCACGGCATCCCCTACTCGCCACCCGCCGAAGGCTGGTCCCGCCGGTCCGCCGGTGCGGTGGACTCGCCGGGCTGGTTGTTTTATGCTTCGACCAACTACGGCCCGACGTCGCACTTCTGGCCGCATTTGCCGCTGCTGAATCGCTACATCGAGCGTTGCCAGACGCGCCTGCAAGCCAGCAAACCTGACAACGACGTACTGGTTTATTTTCCGATTCACGATCTGTGGACAACACGAGCTAAATCGGCAGGTGGCATCCATCAGTTGGAGGTTCACCATGTGGAGCGGTGGCTGCTGCCACAACCCTTCGGACGCCTGTGCGAGCAGTTGAGCGAACGCGGCTATTCCCTTGACTTTATTTCGGATGATCTTCTTAACGGCCTGACCGTGAGCAAAGAAGGCATAAAAAGTACCAGCGGGGCAACGTACCAGATTATTGTCATTCCGCGCACGACGTACATTCCGGAAACCACGCTTCGGCAGTTGACGAAACTGGCCGGGCAGGGTGCCCGGATAGTGTTTGAAGGGCAGTTCCCGCAACAGGCAGCGGGCTTTCACGACCATCAGACGCGCTCGGCGGAGGTGCAGAAACTGGGCAAAACGCTCCGGAAACTACCCAGCGTAACAATAAGCACCGACGTGTTTGAGACCCTGACTCGGTCAGGCATTCGGGTAGAATCATGGGCGGCAGCCGGGCTGTCGTTTCTCCGAAAACGGCGGAGCTATGGTAATGCGACAGACACGACGCAGTATTTTATCACCAACCTGAGCAACCGTTTTCGGCAAAACTGGATCACGCTTTCCGCAACAGGTCGGGTAAGTCGCTATGATCCATTGACGAACCAAAGCGAGTTACTGCCGGTTCGGAAGGGGAAAAACGGTCGCAATGAGGTCTTTTTGCGAATAGAGCCGGGCCAGTCGTATTTTGTCAACGTCGTGACGGGAACGCCCATTTTCGCAAACGTAGCGGGTCAGAAACGAATCGCTGACAACGCCGGAGCCAAGCCGATTCCGCTGCAAAACCCCTGGCAATTGACCTTTGCCAATGGACGTCCGGCACTTGCGGCATCGACAACAATGCCGACGCTAAAATCATGGACAACCCTTTCTGATTCAGCCGGTTACTTTTGGGGCACAGCCCGTTACGTGACTACATTCGACTTACCGGCCAACAGTGGCGCATCTACTTATTTGCTCAACCTCGGCGATGTACGCGAGGTGGCCGACGTACGGTTGAACGGCCAACCCCTGGGCGCGGCCTGGTGCCTTCCCTTCCAATTGTCCATCCCGGCAAATCGCCTGAAACCACGCGGCAATCAACTTGAAATAGCGGTAACAAACCTGTCGGCCAATTACATGCGACTCTACGACCGGCGGAATCCGGGCTGGAAAAAGTTTTATGATATAAACATCGTTGACATCCGCTACAAACCCTTTGACGCCACGCGCTGGGATGCCTTACCCTCCGGCCTGCTTGGCCCCGTCACATTGACTCCTGATAATCTGTAAAACTAATTGAGCAAAAAATGCCTGATTAGCTGAGTTAAAACCCACGAAGCGACCCGATTTTAACTAAATTTCACGTTATCATATCATAGTTTGATAACGTGAACAATCTCTTTTTGCCGTTTAATAACAAGATACAAGCAAGGCTTTATTGAACGAATATATTCGCATCAGCATAGTAGCCTTTCTATCCACATCATTTTTGCGCTTATCTGCGATAACCTGACTCGTAGTACCCCTGTGGGTAGGAGCGTATTTGATATACTAATTACCACTCTAACGAACAGATAGTTTTTTCAAAAAGGTTTCTCATTTAGGGAATGCTTATGGAAAATCTGTGTACCATACCTATTTTTTTCTAAAAAAATCACTGAATTTGATTTTTATCCCATGCTAAAATTTCTCAGCAATACTATCCAGATATACCATGAAAGTTGTGAGTTTTTCGTTAGAACAAACGAATAAATATTTCGGAAAAATTGATGGTGCCCGATTCTTTATCGATAGCCGGGTTTCCTTTGATGGATTTAAAGGATTAATGAATGTCAGCGGACAGTAAACCCAGCGCTATAACAGAAATGACTTTCGGGATAGATACGGTTTCTGCGCTGACTTTATTCATCCAACTGCTTCTGCCGAAGCTTGATCCAAAAACTGAACGCTTAGTGATCGAATTGTATTCGGCAAATTTTGGACAGTTAAATCATTTACGAGCGATGCATGGGGTTAAATATATGCCTTCAATTTTGTATAAAGTCAGAATGCTGATGATAGAAGGTACTTAACCGGAAACAAGTTTACTCATTACGTCCATTGACATAGGCAGTAAGCGATTATGATTACCCTTGGTTACGATGTATTGTTTCAATTCGGATTCTGCACGACTATTCCAGTGGAGTCAGTGCGGCTATGGCTATCGCACCCACAGGTGACTGTAAAACTGAATTAAATAAGTACGGGCTGATTTTTAAGAGTTTTCCGGGCGGTGGTGTAATTTTCTTTTCCGGAAATGAGCAAAAAGAAATTATTCCGATTCCGGTTCTTACTTATCGTACGTAATCAGAATTTTGACAATTTTACTGTGCTGCCTTATCCGATAACTAAGATGGGAAACTGATTTATTATTTCTATGATCTTAATGCTACCGGCGCTATTGATTTAATTACTGTATTGTCAAAAAGTTCAGGAAAATAGGCAAAAAAGATTATTGCCGGTTGGTAAACCCTGTACTATCCCTTCCCTTGGGTGGCAACTTTATACAGGTCGAATTGAGCCACGTAGTACCCGGTTCAGGCAAGCAATTGATCAAATCATTTCCAACAGCGGGCCTGCAAAATAGTACGATTGATTTGTCAAAAATTGACAAATCCCCAAATCCGCCTTTTCAATCTAAAGAAAGGAAACTATATCCTTGATTTTTCTGGATCATCACCCGAAACAGAACAGATTTATTTCGACGAAACTCTATGAGAGAGACTACCTGCTGGGGCATCTTGGAAATCGTTAAAAATAATACCATTCATTACGCGGCTAAAACCGAGTACACATTAATCGCTAAAACCAATACGTGGTCGTATTATTTGATTGATCCGGCCAATAAAGTAACCATCACCAACAATGCGTTAGCCAATTTATCGACCGTTACCACCGGACTGGCCGGGCTGGTGCTAACCTGTTTACAGGAGACTGATATAGAGGCTGATAGCTATGAACAACGTTGATACGTAATGCTGAAATAGCAGCATACCGGTAACCGTATTTTCCTGCTCCATTCGAACCGATCCATGCCTAAAAGCGCGGAATCGACGATTAGCTTACGGTTAACACTGGACGGCTTCAGCGCACGCTGCCCAATTCAATAGGAAATCAGTCAAAATCAGATAGCGTCCAAACTCTTTAAGACCAATGGAAAATTTCAATACCCCCGGTGTATACGTAAGGGAAGTGGCTACGTTTCCCCCGTCTGTGGCGCAAGTCGAAACGGCGATTCCGGCTTTTGTCGGCTATACACAAACGATTACGTTTGAGGGCGAAACTGTACAAAATAAGCCCGTCCGTATTGCGTCGCTGTCGCAGTACCAGGGAATTTTCGGCGGGGCGTATCCGGTGCCGATCACCGCGATCACCCTCGACGCGCAGGGGAAAATCACCACGGGTCTGGACGATTTGAACGCGCTGCTTCGGTTTCGGATGTTCCAGAGCTTGCAACTGTATTTTGCCAACGGTGGCGGCCCGTGTTACATCGTGGCGGTGAACAATTATTTCTCGGCACCCAACACGCCCCGCCCGGTCGATTCTGCCGAACTGATTGCCGGTGTCAACGCGCTCTCAAAAGAGGATGAACCGACGCTGATTGTGGTTGCCGATGCGGTGGGCGTTACCAATCCGGCCAATTACCACGCTATTCTGACGACCGCGTTGCAGCAGTGCGCCGACCTGAAAGACCGTTTCCTGATTGCCGATGTGCAGACGGCGGGGCAGGCTTCAATGGCTGCGGCCATTGGTGCTTTACGCGACGGAATTGGCGTCAACAACCTCGCGTACGGAGCCGTTTATCACCCCTATATACGCACAATCATCAATTTCGATTACGACGAAACGGCCATTACGATTACGCAGGCGGGCAGTCAGTTCGATACGTTTAAACTGAGCGAACTCAAGTCAGGCAAAGTTGTATCGGTGGGCGGAGTCAATAAAGTGCTGACCAACACCACGTTATACGGAAATATCAAGAAAGAAATTGCCAAGCAGACCGTCACGTTGCCGCCCAGCAGCGCGTTGGCGGGTGTGTATGCAAGCGTTGACCGCACGCGGGGCGTCTGGAAAGCCCCCGCCAATTTCAGCCTGAATTTCGTGCTGGGGCTGACCGAAAAAATAGACGATCAGACCCAGCAGGACCTCAACGTTCATCCTACCGGCAAATCGGTCAATTCACTACGGTTTTTCGAGGGAAGAGGTAATTTAGTTTGGGGCGCACGGACCCTGGCGGGCAATGATAACGAATGGAAATACGTATCGGTACGGCGGTTTTTCCTGATGGTTGAAGAGTCGGTTAAGAAAGCGAGCAAGCCATTTGTGTTCGAGCCGAACGACGCTAATACATGGGTGCGGGTGAAGGCGATGGTCGAGAATTTTCTGACGCTTCAATGGCGGGCGGGCGCGTTGGCCGGAGCCAAACCCGCCCAGGCTTTTTACGTGAAAATCGGCCTCAATGAAACCATGACCGCGCTGGATATTCAGGAAGGCCGGATGATTGTCGAAATCGGGATGGCCCCCATCCGACCCGCCGAATTCATTATTCTTCGCTTCTCGCATAAAATGCAGGAATTATGAAAAATGGTCAAATAATGGTTAGGAAATGCCCCCGCGTCCGATTTTTTCGGCAATTCGACCCTGTCGGTTTTCGTGATTGGCAATGCCCTGTCGGCTGAGGAAATCGAGCGGGAGTATACGAAGGAAGGGCGGATAATGTGAGATCACCACCGGCTCGGGCCACCACTCCCTAAAAACGTGAAAAATACGTAACGCAATCGGGTACTTATACGCGCCTTATTATCAGACAGTTTGCTCAATTTGACGTCGCTTTTAACACACACGACCGATGACACAATCCCTCCCTTTAGACCAGACTACGCTTTACCTCGCCGACAAAGCCGCCAGCAATTATGCGGCCCACTCCGATGAGATAAATAAGATCATTAATCGAATTACCGAAAACCGAAACGGGGTGCGTTCCCTGACGGATATTACGGATGATAAAACCCGGTTGCTCCGGCGGGTGGCGCGTGAAGGAGGAGCATTGGAGCAGGCACTGGAGCGCATCAACGGTGTGCCGGACTTTCAGGATATGGCCATCCTGCGCAAAATTGTTCGCGCATCAACCAGCGTTTGCCGGATTGTGTTACGGGGTCGTTCGGGCATCAGCGGGTACGGCACAGGTTGTTTGATAGCTCCTAACGTATTGATTACCAACAACCATGTCTTTCCCGATGCCGACACAGCCAGCCGGGCTACGGCTCAGTTTAACTACGAATTGGGCGATAATGGGCAGATTCTTACGCCGGTATCATTCCGGCTTCGCCCTGACCTATTTTTCCTGACATCACCCTATACCCAACGGGACGACGTACCGTTTAGTGGCCGTGATTTTACGCTGGTGGCCGTTGAACCGACCAACACAGATGGAGCCTTGCTTAGCCAGTTCGGGTTTGTCCGGCTCGATCAGACGCTTGGCAAAATCATTGAAGGAGAGAATTGCGTGGTGATCCAGCACCCCAAAGGCGACTACAAAAAAGCGGTGTTAAAAGACATCCGGCTCATTACCATCACCGACAATTTTATCATCTATGAAGCGGATACGCTGCCCGGTTCGTCGGGGAGTTTAGTGCTGGGATTAGGCACCGCCGATGTCGTTGCTCTGCATCACAGTGCCGTACCACGTAAAAATGCCGAAGGCCAATGGTTGCGTAAAGACGGTAAAGTCCGACAGCCGGGCGACTCTGACGATGACATCGACTGGATTGGTAACGAAGGCGTACGGGTGAGCTGCATCGTTGAAGCGTTTAACGAACTGTCCATTCCCGATTCGATGCAGCCCTACAAAGCGAAAATTCTGGAAGCTCAAGCTCCGCCCCCCGTTGTCGGCACGACAAGCTCCACTCCCGTTACGTTGGCGCCGACTTCATCGGCCGCCCCTGCCGAGACATTGCCCTTGCCTGTCAATGCTGCTCCCGCGCGAACCGCCACCGGGCTGCTTTATTTCGAGGTACTGCTCACCGACCAGCCCGCCCTGCAAGCTGACTGGGACCTCCGGGCTAATCAACTGGTGCCCGGTCTGATTGACCAAATTCCCCTGCTGCCCACCTCGCTCAATTCATTTGCCCGACGGATGCGGTATCTGACCGTTAAGTCGACGGATAATCCATGGAGCGTTGCGGCCACCATTGAGGGATTACCGCAGGTGGATAGTTGCCGCCCCGATCTGCAAAGCCTGACCGACATTGGCCGAAGCGGAACAGAATCGGTTGCTCCGATACACGACACGGAATCTGCTTTTGTCTTTAATAACGGTACGGCTGAACCGAACGAAGACAAATTCTTAGGCAACTGGAGTAAATCCGTTCAGGTAAAAGCCGCGTTGAAAGGCGGTAAAAGCGGTCATCAGCGGTGGTGGAACTGGTACGCCGTTAACTGGCCCGTCAGCGATCAGCCGCAGCCCGGATTGTCGAAGCCCGAGCGCGAACGACTGGCGCAGATGCGCTTGGTGCAGATGGATACGGGCTATTCCGATCACTCAAAAGTAGCGCATGGCTATAACACCGACCTCGATTTCGACTTTATCGACATGGATCAGGAGGCTGTCGATGAAAAGGCCTTTTTCGGATTTAAATTTCCGTATCACGGCACCCGAACCGCCAGTCTGGTGGTGGGCGGGTCATTAGCCGATACGTCTACCCTGCTGGATGGGAATAGCGGTTTGCTGGTTGAGAACGGCAAACCACTGACCCGGCTTATTCCGTACCGCATTGCGCAGTCGGTCATTTTGATCGGGCGGGGCAAGCAAGTGGTCGATGGTGTGAATTATGCCGTGCGGAGTGGGGCCGACGTACTGTTTATGTGCATGGGCAGCTACCCCCGCCCGATGCTCGAAGCCATTGCCCGCGAAGCTTATGAGAAGGGCGTCATCTGGGCGTGTGCCGCTGGAAATGAAGTCGGTTTTGTAGTCGCTCCGGCCCTGTATCCGGGCACGATTGCCGTTGCCGCCACCAACCCCAATGATTTGCCCTGGTCGGGGAGCAGCCACGGCCCGGCGGTGGATATTGCGGCTCCCGGAGAAGATGTGTACGTACCATTTCTGGACAACAAAAAGCGGGAAGTCATGGTGTACGGAAGCGGCACCAGCTACGCCACACCGCAGGTGGCGGCAGCGGCCATGCTCTGGAAAGCGCGTCATTATGATAAGCTGGGCCAGTATTTACCCTGGCAGGTTGTTGAAGCCTTCCGCACGGCGTTGATAAAATCGGCCCGGAAAGGTCAGTGGGCGGTAAACACCTACGGCGCGGGTATTCTGGATATTACCGGCCTGCTTGCTCAACCGTTAGCGGCCCCTGCTACACTCAAACACGCCTATACCAACCAGCCCGAAGCGCGTCCGCACGGCGTTGGTATTGCCGAAGCGGCTCACGTTACGTGGAATACGGCTCCTGACACCTCGACGCCCGGTGCCGCTGAGAGTGCGCTTACTACTGCCCCACTCACGCAGCGCGGCAGGCAGGCACTCAACGCTTTCTCGGTCACTACGCCCGCCAGTGCCCAGGAAAGCAGCTCAACCGTGACGGATTCTGATGCGCTGCTCCGGTATTTTTTCAATCAATAGGCTTCTCCATTCCACCCTCTTTCGACCAATTTCTGACATGGCTGCTACCGGTTTTTTCGACTTTCACCTCCACCCCGTTTTCAAGAAATTCATCTGTAAATACGAGGACACGTACCCGTCAACCCGGCCTCTGGCAGACCTGACGGGTCAGTTTGAACTCACAAGCCATATCGTCCGGCTACTGGATAAGGAACTCCTGCACATTCTGGGTAGTCAATCCTGCGTTGATCAATTGGACGAGGGCCATCTGGCGTTAGGTGTGGCCGCGATTGCTCCCATCGAACGGCTGTTTACGAACAAGGACGACGGCGGTTTATTCGGGAAAATCCTGAACTCCGGCCTGACCAAACCCTTAGACCTGACGTATATGAACCGCGTTCGGGAGGGCCAGGTATCGTATTACCAGTTGCTTATCCGGGAGATTAATATCTATAAACGGCTGCACGATGATGGGCGGCTGCACATGCTGAACCGGCAGTCGCCGGCATTCGATACGTCCAGGTCAAAATCAAATCTGGCCCTGAGTCTGGAGGGCGGTCATGGGCTGTGCCGAACGCTGATTGGTAATCCCGGCCAGGCCGATACGTCGCTCATCGTCACCTCAGCAGATTCATTATCCGATGATTTCACGGCTCAGTTTACCAGCAATCCCGCCCAGAGTTTGCAGCAGTTGCAGCAGGCTCTCTGGGATCAGAAACTGGACCTGTGCTACTTAGTGCTGACCCACCTCTCACACATCGACGAGCAGCCCTTAGCGACCCACGCGTACGGCATGAAAATGATCAAAGATGTGAGCAGCTATCCGATGGGAAACGGATTGTATCTTAAAGGCCGTCAGGTGATTGACGCGGCCTACACGCTGGAAGTTAACGTAAAGGGTACGAAAACACCCGCGCCCGTTTTGATCGACGTAAAGCACATGAGCCTAAAATCGCGGCTCGATTTTTACTCGTATCGTCGCGAAAAAGGCTACCAGCTTCCCATTATTGCGAGCCACGTTGGTGTAACGGGCTATTCATTGAGTGCATGGAAAGAGGCTCTTGACGAAGCGAATCCTATGCGTTTGCCATCGGGAGAGCCGGTGGTGACCATTAACGTGCAACGAAAAACCGCAGGGTCGTGGGGGGTTATCAATAAAGAATTTACATACAATGCCTGGTCAGTTAATTTGATGGACGAAGACATCGAAGCCGTGTTGCAGAGCGATGGGCTGATTGGCGTGAGTTTAGATGTCCGGATTCTGGGCTGGCATGATATTCTGACCAAAGACGAACAGGAAGAATACATGTCGGCGGAGGAGTTTCGGTTCTTTTTCCCTGAACGGTTCCAGCAGTTTGGCCTGCCCGCCCCCGAATCGAAGTTTATGCCCACCCGCGAAGAACGGCATCCGTTGGCCCTGTGTTTCAATCTGTTACATATTGTATCGGTGGGAAACATACGTACCGACAAAGACCCGTGGCTGCAAATATGCATCGGCAGCGATTACGATGGGTTGATTAATCCGGTCATTAATTGCCGCTCGGTAAGTCAGTTGCCCGAACTGGAAAGCAACCTGATTCGGTGGTTGCCCATTGCCGAACGCGCCTACCGCGAGGAGAATGGTGGAGGGCCGCTGCTCACCGTCCGCGATCAGCAGGGCGAGGTGGACATGACGTACCTGAAAGGCATTGTTCAGAACGTACTGTATGCCAACGGCGAGCGGTTTATGAAACGCTGGCTGACCAATTTTTCGTGATAACAACTCTCAATTATTCAGAAACACGATCTACTCAATCAACTCTTTATACACCAATATGCCAACGAACCTGAAGAACTACAATGGCTATCAACCTCATTTTTTGGGGCCTGAATTAGCCGTGATGCTCCCCAAACTGACCAAAGATCAGCATGAGGACGTTGCCCCGGTGGCGGGCACGACCGATAACGTTGCCAACTACGTGAACTACAGTGCCGTAATGAGCAAATCGAGGAAGTTCCCGTATTTCACCGCATCCAATATTGACGGTACGCTCTTTCGGCGGGTTGGCCGCAAAGACAACTGGCGGAAAGATCCCCGAATTGATGAATCACACCAGTGGGGAAAGGAATTGTACAGTGCCGACAAAAGCGATTTCGACAGAGGGCACATGACCAAGCGCGAGGATGTGCAATGGGGCGACACCGTGCTCGAAGCGACCAATGCCGCCGATTCTACGTTCTACTTCACCAACGCGGTGCCCCAGCACGGCAAACTGAACCAACGCATCTGGGCCGACCTGGAAGATTATATTCTGCATACGGAAACGGTACGTGAAGACCTGCGGATCTGTGTGTTCACCGGACCCGTTCTGACCGATAAAGACCCGGTTTTTGTGACGCCCGTAAAGAACACGCGCATTCAAATCCCGTTCCTGTTCTGGAAAGTGGTGGTTTTTCCGAAAAGTGACGGAAAATTGTACCGGACGGGTTTTCTGATGGGACAAAAATCGCTGCTGGAAAACAACGGCATTGTTGAGATCATATCGGACGAATTTGAATCGGTGACCGAGGAGGACAAACTATTCATGGAGTTTAGCGAAGCCGATACGTTTCAGGTCAGCATTGCCACCATTGAACAGTTGACGGGCATGAAAATACCGGCGGCCACGGACTCGTACTCGGATGAGCGACCGATCAAATTAGTGGTGGAGGAAGTGGACATCAATGCGGAGTCGTTTGGGGGCGATCCGGTGGTTCAGGAATTTGGTTTCCGAATCGCTAATCTGGTGCTGTAGATACGTGTTCAGGACTTTCGCTGATAGCCGTGCCACGGTTCAGAACCGTGGCACGGCTATCAGCGAAAGTCCTGACATCAGAAACAGTTTACTTTTTATATCTGAACGCCAGATAATTAACTATGTTCGGATAGTAGGTTCCGTCATTGATTCGGTACGCGCCGTTGGCTCCCAACTGCTGACAATCACGCCGGAGTCGCTGCTTGATTTGCTCATCCACGACAAAATCAGTACGAGTTTCTATCCGTATTGCCACGACACCCAACTTCTCAATAGTCTGGGGAATATCGCGTTCCAGCAAAAAAACGGTGAGTGACGTGTCACTGTCCACAGTGGCATTGCCTGACTGCGTAAGGGGTTTAATTCTTGAACTAACACAAGCCCCCGCCAGCATACCTGTGATCATAAATAGCCCGGCAGATTTCGCAAAATTTTGTCTCATAACCGTTACGTGTTTGCTTCTGAAAAATCAACATTAGAGTTCTGTACCGAAAAGACCAGCATTTTCATCTGCAAGTTAAAGCACAAAAAAGGCCCAATCCTGATGAATGGGCCTTTTTTGTTTGATAGCGGTCATTTACCGCTTTTCCACCAATGCGTTGAACTCGTTGGCAATCATCCCGTAAAGAATGACGATTTTTGGTCTATCCTCATTTCAGTTTACCGAAGTAAAGCGATACGCCCAACCCGCCAAAAGACCGTTTTTGATTCAGGTTACCAAAGGCAGTTAGGCCAATGCCGACGTATTTGGTTTCGATTCGGTAGCGAATCTCTCCGGGAACTCCCCAGGTCCGATAGCCAACGAATTCGTACTCCCGACCGCTACCCATCAGCGGGTCAGGTTCGGTTCGTAAATACGCGCCCCGGTGGTTTCCCCAGACCGTTGCAACACCAGCGGCAGCACTAAACCTGCCCATTTTTACACCGTATAAAAGACCGAGTTCCTGCGTTTTTATACCCGGTTCAACATCGTGAAATAACTCCGCACTAACAGTATAGCGGCCAGTAAACACACTCCGGCTGGTGTTCGGCTCATACCCAACGGCTACCTGAGCAGTCGGAAAACCGGCCTTGCCCAGGGTAGGACTAACCCAGAATAGATGTTGGTTGTTTTCCGTTTGCGCCTGACTCACGAACGCAGTGCAGAACAAACTAACAGAAAGTATCAAGTAAAATAACAATGTTTTCATAGTAGTAACAGTGAATGATTTGTCCTTTGGAAGAGACGTTTTTAAGTTAGACAAGTTAGGTGTTGTTTATTATGCAATGATAAGCGTAATAAACCTCGAAGAAAAATATGATACCTTATTCGTATTAATCAGATAGAATTAGTCAACTATATAACCTAAAAACACAAAAAAGGCCCGATCCTGAAGATCGGGCCTTTTTTGTGTTTTTATTTTTGGTGAGAGTCTTTTACCGCTTCTCAACCAATGCTTTAAACTCGTCAACCGTGATCTCCTGCGATACGACGGTCAATTGCGTTTTGGCGTATTCGATTACTTTATCGTCATACACCCGGTTGAACGTACTGGTGTAGTTCTGACCGTTGTTCTTTTCGTCCATCAGGTAGTTGCGGGCAATCCGGTCGATGGTTTTATTCATCTCCTCGTCTTCGCCACCCATGAAACCAAACTGCTCCTGAACCATCAGGCGCGTTACGGCCAGCACTTCCTCAAACTCAACTTTGATATCGGCTTTTTCGGCAATTTTATTTTTGATGAGCTGCAACTTTACCGACTTCGTGAAGTCGTCATATTGCTCCTCAACTTGCTCGGGTGTGAATTTACCTTCGTTCACGTCCAGCAGCCAGTTTTTCAGAAACTCGTCGGGCAGCAGAATCGGCGTGTTGTCGATGAGCATTTTTTCAATGTCCAACCGCAGCAATTGCGCCGATTCACGACCGTAGTTCCCTTTAATGATTTCGGCCACTTTCACCCGGAACTGCTCTTCGTCGGTTACCGCGCCCATGCCAAGCACTTTATCGAAAAATTCCTGGTTCAGTTCGGCGGGCGCGTTGCGGGTAATATCGTCAACGGCAAAGGTGAACTCGCCGGTCAATTCAGCAGCTTCCTCTTTTTTCACGCCGGTTGCATTGGCGCGGGATTTTTCATCCGGGAAAGCCTGCTCCAGCACAAACGTAACGACGTCATCTTTTTTCTTACCGACAAACTGCGCTTTGGCATCTTCGGCCATCTGGTTCATTGGAAGAGCCGTTTTAGCCGAAAAACCCTCTGCTCCGTCTGGCGCATTAACCTGCTTCAATTCGCCATAAATCGTGTCGCCATCGGCTACTTCCTCGCCGTGTGCGTGGGCATGAAAACGCTGTTGCAAATCGGCAATGGTACTGGTCACTTCGGCATCACCAGCCTGAATTTCGTACTGCGAAACGCTCGGCAGATCGCCAAAATCAATATCAAATTCCGAGGCAAGACCCAGCGTGTAGCTGAACGCGAAATCCGACTGGCTGTCCCAGTCGATGGCGTCAGCCTGTTCGCGGTTGGGAACGGGGTCGCCCACAACCTGTAATTTATTTTCGCGGATATACTGGCTTACGGTTTTGCTCAGCATCGAGTTTATCTCATCGACAAGGATGCTTTTACCGTACATTTTCTGCACCAGCGTAGCCGGTACGTGGCCGGGCCGGAAGCCTTTCAATTGAACCTTACGACCGTAATCTTTCAGTTTTTTATCTACTTCGGGCTTATAGTCGGCTGGTGTCAGCGTGATTTTCAGCGAGGCATTGGTATCGCTGGCTTTTTCTAAGGTGATATCCACAGTTGTGTTTGTTTAAAAAACGAAAGAGTGAAAGAGTGAAAGAGCGAAAGAGTGAAAAAAAACTGGCGTCGGCTTTTGGCTTCGCGTTAGTTTTTCGCTCTTTCACTCTTTCACTCCTTCACTCTTTAAACGTTGTACGGGCGGAGGGACTCGAACCCCCATGCCTTGCGGCACCAGATCCTAAGTCTGGCACGTCTACCAATTTCGCCACGCCCGCAAAATCCGGGAGTTAAAAAGCTTTACAGGTCAATCGTTACAAAGTGGTTTGGCGGTGGCCGTCTTCTCTACAACTGTATACCTATACAACTCTATAACTTCTCTTTGAGGGTGCAAAAGTACGTAAAAATCTGAACGTACCAAGTGAATTGTGATAAGGTTTTATTTTTAGTATTTATTCGACCAATCTTCGATTAATAATTTGTTAACTTGTACTACGAGTACAACCCACAGGCCATTACTGTAACGAAGTCTATTATGATGAATGCCATCGAGCGTCCAGCCGACGCGGTTGAGCCTGTTATTGATTTGGAACTGGAGCGTCAGGAAATTCTGAAACGCTACCGACGATTATTGAGGGCGGCAAAACCAATGCTGAAAGGCGATGACGCCAAACTGATAAAAAAAGCGTTTAACACCTCCGCCGAAGCCCACAAGAATATGCGACGGCGGTCGGGAGAGCCGTACATCTACCATCCGCTCGCCGTCGCCCAGATTGCCATTGAAGAAATTGGCTTGGGAACGACAAGTATTGTGGCCGCGCTCCTCCACGATGTCGTTGAAGATACCGACACCACTATTGCCGATATTGACCGGGCGTTTGGACCGAAAGTGGCGAAAATCATTGACGGACTGACCAAAATTTCGGGCATTTTCGAGTACGGTACGTCGCAGCAGGCCGAGAATTTTCGGAAGATGCTGCTGACACTGTCCGATGATGTGCGGGTGATTCTGATCAAACTCGCCGACCGGCTCCACAACATGCGAACGCTGGACTCGATGCCCCGCGACAAGCAGTTGAAAATTGCTTCCGAAACGATCTATATATACGCGCCCCTCGCCCACCGGCTCGGTTTGTACAGCATCAAATCAGAACTGGAAGACCTATACCTGAAACATGTTGAACCGGACGCTTACAAGGACATTGCCAAAAAACTACGCGACACCCGCCTTGCCCGCGACCGGTTCATTGGCCGATTCATTGAACCAATTGAGAAAGATCTGGCGGAAACCGGCATCAAATATCTGATTAAAGGCCGGCCAAAATCCATCTACTCGATCTGGACCAAGCTCAACAAATCGAAAAAGCCGTTCGAGGAAATTTATGATTTGTTTGCCGTTCGTATTGTTCTGGACGTAATGCAGGACGAAGAAAAAGCAGCCTGCTGGCGCGCTTACTCCATTGTTACAGACCACTACAAACCCAACCCCGACCGGCTGAAAGACTGGATCAGCACCCCCCGAACCAACGGCTACGAATCCCTGCACACGACGGTTATGAGCCGCTTAGGGCAGTGGGTGGAAGTGCAGATTCGGACGGAGCGGATGAACGAAATTGCCGAGAAAGGGTATGCAGCCCACTGGAAATATAAAGGCAACGACACCCAAACCGGGGCCGGTATTGAAGCTTGGATCAGTCAGGTGCGCGACATGATTGAATCGGCGGGTAGTGGCGACAAAAAGGCCGCTATTGAATTTGTCGATGATTTTCGGAGCAATCTGTATAGTGAAGAAGTCTTTGTATTTACCCCCAAAGGTGATCTTCAGGTGTTGCAACGCGGGGCTACGGCTCTCGATTTTGCATTCGATATTCACACCCAGATCGGGGCGCGGTGCATGGCGGCAAAGGTTAATAACACCCTCGTGCCGCTGAGCTATGTACTCCAGAATGGCGATCAGGTGGAAGTCATTACGTCGAACCGTCAGAAGCCCAGCGAAGACTGGCTTCGGTTTGTGGTGACGTCGAAGGCTCGAACCAAAATCAAGGATTTAATCAAGGAGGATAATAAGCGGTTCGTGACCGATGGCCGCGAGTTGGTCAACAAAAAGCTGCGCCTATTGCGGATGGAAATGACCAACGAGGTCATTAACCAGTTGCGGGCTTATTTTGGCTCAAAAACCACCGACGACTTTTTCTACCGCATCGGCAAAGGACATATCGACGTTGGCGAACTCAAGAAATTCAAATCGGATAAAGAAGCCAAAGAAAATCGCGCCAATAAACTCAATACGGATGATTTGCCCGACGCAAAAGCGTTTGTCAAGGAACTCAAGAAGATTCATGGCGAGCGGGCCGACGCTGATATGCTCCTCATTGGCGAGGACATGGACAAGATCGACTATACGCTCTCGAAATGCTGCAATCCTATTTCGGGCGACGACGTATTTGGCTTTGTGACCATTAATGACGGCATCAAAATTCACCGCGTTACGTGTCCCAACGCCGTTGAATTAATGTCAAACCACGGTAACCGGATTATCAAGGCCAAGTGGACCTCTCAGAAAGAACTCGCTTTTCTGGCCGGACTGCGCATAACCGGAACCGACCGGGTTGGCTTGATTAATGACGTAACACGGGTGATTAGCAACGAGCTGCACATTAATATGCGCTCGGTAGCCATCGACTCGAAAGACGGTATCTTCGAGGGCAATATCCGGCTATACGTCCACGACACGGTTCACCTCGACACGCTGATGCAAAAACTTGAACACGTTCAGGGCGTTTTTGAGGTGGTACGGTTTGACTCATGATTCGTTTGTAGTTCGTCGTTTGTAGTTCCTTCGCCGGTCAACCGCAACGACAAACTGCAAACAACGAACCACAAACGACGAACCTTCCTTACCTTTGCACTTTCACTTAACAGGAACTGGACATGCCTGCTCCGCCACAGTCAAATTTATCGTCGGCTCAACTGATTTTCCGCGCCTACCTCGAACGGAAGGGCCTGCGGAAAACCCCCGAGCGATTCGCTATCCTCGAAGAGATTTATAACCGACAGGACCACTTCGATGTGGACGAGTTATACATCTCCATGAAAAACAAAAAGTACCGGGTCAGCCGGGCAACGGTCTATAATACGTTAGACGTGCTGGTTGACTGCGACTTGGTGACCAAGCACCAGTTTGGCCGCAACCTGGCGCAATACGAAAAATCGTATGGCTATCGCCAGCACGATCACCTGATCTGCACGGATTGCCACAAAGTGATGGAGTTCTGTGACCCGCGCGTCCAGAATATTCAGAATATGGTGGGTGACATGTTGAAATTCAACGTCATGCACCATTCGCTGATTTTTTACGGCTCCTGCGCCCGCGATCTCTGCGAGAATCGCCAGGTAACCGAAAAAGACCAGCAGGGTGTTCAAGTGCCGGTTGAAGAATAAATGGACATAAGAATTAGCGTAACCATAGCCGCATCGGCGGCCCAATCAGAATGATCGATGTTTTATTAGGCCTCCAGTGGGGCGACGAAGGAAAGGGTAAGATTGTGGACGTGCTAGCGCCACAGTATCAGGTTGTGGCCCGGTTTCAGGGCGGTCCCAACGCCGGTCACACGCTCGAGTTCAACGGGTTCAAGCACGTGCTGCACCAGATTCCGTCCGGGATTTTCCGAGATGACATTCTCAATATTATTGGCAATGGCGTTGTACTTGATCCCATTGTGTTCAAAAAGGAAATTGACGGA
>JANPJE010000384.1:0-11871 GCA_031425355.1 Spirosoma sp.
ATCAGCCATTAAAAAACTGATGGGATTGCAGCCCAAAACGGTTCGCTTGGTTGACGGCGACACCGAAATCGAGATTCCGATTGCGTCGGTGCGCGTGGATAATCTGCTGGTTGTGAGGCCGGGCGAGAAAATTCCGGTGGACGGGCGCGTCGAATCCGGGCAGTCGTATGTGGATGAGAGCATGATTAGCGGAGAACCTGTGCCGGTTATAAAACAGGCGGGTGAGCCGGTTTTTGCCGGAACAATTAATCAGAAAGGGAGTTTCCGTTTCCGGGCCGAAAAAGTAGGTGCCGATACGTTGCTGGCGCAAATTATCCGATTAGTGCAGGATGCGCAGGGCAGCAAAGCCCCGGTACAGCAGATTGTGGACCGGATTGCCGGGATTTTTGTGCCGGTAGTGTTGGGCATTGCCTTACTGACTTTTGTTGTCTGGATGGTATTTGGCGACTACCTCGCCCCCGGTACTGACCCACTGACAACGGCTCTGCTCACATCGGTCACGGTGCTGGTTATTGCCTGCCCCTGTGCGCTTGGACTGGCTACACCAACGGCCATTATGGTGGGGGTGGGTAAAGGAGCCGAGAATAATATTCTGATCAAAGATGCTGAAAGTCTGGAGGTTGGACATACTGTCAATGCCGTTATTCTCGATAAAACCGGCACGATAACGGAAGGAAAGCCTCGTGTAACCAACCTTCACTGGTTGGCTCCCGCCGATGGACAGGCGACTTTACAAACGATTCTTTTCGCAATGGAAAGGCAGTCGGAACACCCACTTGCTGAAGCCGTAACCAACCATTTGGGTAAAGTGGAATCCATCGATCTGGATGACTTCGAGAGCGTAACGGGGCGGGGTGTTAAAGCGAAATACCGAAACGATACGTATCTGGTCGGTAATCAAAATCTGCTGACCGAGAATCAGATCGACTTGTCTGCCGAAATAGTTGAGCAGGCCATGACTCTACAGGATCAGGCTAAAACCGTCGTCTTTTTTGTCCGTCGTGGACTCGACCGTCGTGGATTCGCCCAAAATAATGGCGACGTATTGGCTATTATCGCCATTGCCGACCCAATAAAAGCGACTGCCAAGCAAGCCATTGACACGCTGCAAAGTCGGGGCATTGCCGTGTATATGCTCACGGGTGATAACGCTCAAACCGCAGCCGCCGTAGCTAAACAGGTGGGTATCAGGCAGTACGAAGCCGGGATGATGCCTACCGATAAAGCCAGGTTTGTGCAGGAATTACAGGCTGCCGGAAAGATTGTAGCGATGGTAGGCGATGGCATTAACGATTCGCAGGCGCTGGCTCAGGCCGACATAAGCATGGCAATGGGTAAAGGTTCTGACATTGCGATGGATGTGGCCCGAATTACGCTCATCACCTCCGACCTGAACAGCATTCCTAAAGCGTTGCAGCTATCGAAACAGACCGTGCGGGTCGTTCGGCAAAACCTGTTCTGGGCGTTTATTTATAACCTGATTGGTATTCCAATTGCCGCCGGTTTGCTATATCCGGCATTCGGTTTCCTGCTAAATCCCATGATCGCCGGAGCCGCTATGGCCCTGAGTTCGGTATCGGTAGTCAGCAATAGTTTGCGGCTGAAAGGGATGAAGTTGTAAGGTCGATTACCCTATCACAAAAAATCCCTGCCAGAATTCTGGCAGGGATTTTTGTATATCTATTAGCAATAAAAAAACGGGTCGATGCGCTACATTTATTTGGCAATCGTACCGCGCAGTGCCCGTGGAATTTCGATGCTGGCAACCGGATTCGATGGTTCTTCGAGCATCTCGAAGTTTTTCACCGGAATCTGACCAACGCGAACCGACTTGCCTAAATCTAAGTTCGATACGTCCACATCAATAAAATCAGGGATGTTTTCGAGGCTGCCTTTTACGCGCAGTTTACGAACGCGCGTCACTAATTTGCCACCTTTCTGCACGCCGGGAGCTGTACCAACTAAACGAACCGGAACGGCAATTTTAATTGGTTTTTTATCCGTCACCAACAGGAAGTCAACGTGCAGCAGCACATCGCTCACCGGGTGAAACTGGGCTTCCTGAAGAATAGCGCGGTATTCGGCGCCCTCAATATTCAGAGCCACTTCAAAAATATTCGGAGTATAAATCAAATCGCGGAAGAGAATGGCCGGGGCATAAAAGTGCACCTGCTCTTCGCCACCATACAACACGCCCGGAACATTGCCCTCGGCCCGAATCATCTGCGATTCCGTGCGGCCGAGATTCGCTCGTTGATACCCTACAATCTCGATTTTTTTCATGTTATGTTGTGCCAACCGTCCACGGTCAGCTAAAAAGATGAAACTACCCGGACGTGGACATCCGGTACTGCGTTAATATTTTATAAACAAAGAACTAATAGATTCATGGTCACGAATGCGGCCAATCGCTTTGGCAAATAACTCCGCCACCGACAGCACTCTGATTTTTTCATTGACCTGCTGCATCGGCAACGTATCGGCAACAACTAACTCGTCGAGCACCGAATTCGCAATGTTTTCGTGCGCCTTGCCCGACATAATCGGGTGCGTACACACCGCCCGTACAGACAGTGCCCCTTTGTCCATAATAATCTGGGCTGCTTTTGCCAGCGTGCCGCCCGTGTCAATCAAATCATCGATCAGCACTACGTTGGCCCCTTCCACGTCGCCGATAACCTGCATCGACGCAATTTCGTTGGCCCGCTTGCGGTGTTTGTCACACAACACGATGTCCGCGTTGAAGTGCTTGGCAAAGTTGCGGGCACGGTTGGCGCCACCCACATCCGGCGATGCCACCACTAAGTTTTCTAAATTCAGGCTTTTGATATACGGTACAAAAACCGACGTTCCTTCCAGATGGTCCACCGGGAAGTCGAAAAAGCCCTGAATTTGTCCTGCATGAAGGTCAATCGTCATCAGTCGGTCGGCACCCGATGCGGCCAGCATATTCGCCACCAGTTTAGCCGCAATCGCTACTCTGGGTTTGTCTTTACGGTCCTGCCGGGCATAACCGAAGTACGGAATCACTACCGTTACGTAGTGAGCCGACGCTCGGCGGGCAGCATCGACCATCAACAGCAATTCCAGCAGATTATCGGCGGGCGGTGGCGTTGACTGAATCAGAAATACATCGCAGCCGCGAACCGATTCTTCAAAGCTGGGCGACATCTCGCCATCGCTGAATCGACGGCAGGTGTAACCGCCTAAGTCTTTACCGTAATAGTGCGCAATTTTTTCGGCCAGATAGGTTGACTGACTGCCCGAAAAAATCTTAACCGGGTTAAACGATGCCATTGAGTGCCGGACAAATTTCCCGCAAAGGTACGGAAAAAACGGGCCGGATGCCGGTGCGCTTTCGAGTTTCTTTATGAAAACCCGATTAACTGAATCGTACGGAACGAAAACCTATTCGTAAAACAGGAACTTTCACCGATAATTGACCAAAACAATTCGTTCGTTTAAGGCTTTGATAAGTATGATTACTGCCATTCCTGCCACGCATGACGGGCTTTCGCAAAAATTGGCTTTGCCAGACGATGCAGACCGGATTGATACGTTGCTCAAGCGAATTATCGCGGCTGCTCCGCAAACCGATACGGACCGAACCTTTCCCGAAGAAGCTTTCAACTGGCTGGCCGACGCCGGTTTGCTGGGTGCTACGTTGCCGGATGAATTATCGAACAGCCAGCAACTGGCAACGGATCAACTGCTTCAGCTTCTGAAACGCGTCGGAGCCGCAAATCTGTCTGTCGGACGGGTATATGAGGGCCACGTTAACGCGCTGAACCTGATTGATTTACACGCTTCACCGGCACAGAAGAAAAGCTGGTATGCCGATGTAAGCCAGCATAAGCGTCTGTTTAGCGTCTGGAATACGCAGGCGGGAGATGGGGTGCAGATTGAGGAAATCGGCAATGGACGCTACCGGCTGAATGGTGCCAAAACGTTTTGCTCCGGCGCAGGCTGGATCGACCGACCGCTCGTAACGGGTGAACGGGTGGGAACCGGCAAAAAAGGCTGGCAGATGTGTATCATCCCAACCGAACGTGTGAAGTCCATTCCGCAGGATTCCAGCTTCTGGCAGCCGTTGGGAATGCGGGCGTCGGTTAGTTATAAGCTCGATTTTACCGGCGTCGAACTCGATGAAAGTGACTTGCTGGGTCAACCCGACGATTACTATCGGCAACCCTCTTTTGGCGGGGGAGCCATCCGGTTTGCGGCCGTGCAGTTGGGTGGTGCCGAAGCACTTTTCGATGCAACACGGACATTTCTGGCGTCTATGAATCGCACTGGCGATTCGTTTCAACAAACGCGATTGGCCGAGATGGCCTGGCTGATCGAGTCTGGTAATCAGTGGATTAATGCGGCTGGTGCCAAAACAGATGCGTGGCTGGCGAATGGGGGGGAGGCCGATAAAATCGTTACGTATGCCAACATGACCCGCACCGCCATCGAGGAAATTTGCCTGCGGGTGATGGCTCTGGCCGAACGCTCGGTGGGCGCGCGGGGGCTAATGAGACCACTCTTGTTCGAGCGAATTCACCGCGATCTGACTTTTTACCTGCGCCAGCCAGCACCCGATGCCACTGTGGTCGATATTGGTCGCTATGTTCTCGAAAACCAACCGAATGCGCATGACCTCTGGCAGTGACAAAGCCCGTTTTCTGGAAGATGCAGCGCAACCCGCCAATCTCGATCAAATTGGCAATGTGCTGGTTGTTGCCCCCCATCCCGACGATGAGTCGCTGGGGTGCGGGGGTACGATTGCCCTGTTGCGGCAGCGTGGGTATTCGGTGCATGTATTGTTCGTAAGTGATGGCACCATGTCGCACCCGAACTCGGCCAGTTACCCGGCTAAACGACTCCGGCAAGTTCGTGAGACAGAAGCACTTGACGCGCTGCACATATTGGACGTACCGGCTGACAACGTAGTGTTTATGCGGCAGAAAGATACACAGGTCGTTACGCCGGACAGCCCCGGTTTTGCCGACGCGGTTGCGATTGTCCATACCCTGCTCATGACCACAAAGCCAACAACCGTGCTGGTCCCCTGGCGACGTGATCCTCACCGCGATCACCGTGCGTCATGGCAAATTCTGGCGGCTGCAATTGCTGAACTCTCGTCCCGACCGCGTGTGCTGGAGTACTTGGTCTGGCTATGGGAATTAGGTACCGGGCAGGACATGCCCCGCCCTAATGAGATGACGATCTGGCACGTACCGATTGAGCCGGTTATGGCCCAGCGCAACCGGGCCATTGCCGCCCACCGGTCGCAGGTGACGCGTTTGATCGACGATGACCCAACGGCTTTTTATCTGTCGCCAGAATTGCTCACACACTTTGACGCACCGCGAGAACTGTTTCTTGAAGAGACTGCCGACGCTGGCTGTTGAGCGGCTAAAAAACGAACACTTCGTCAGGATTTTACGGGAACTTTTGTTATAAACGAAACGAAAAAAGGGGATTTTTAAGCAACTGGAGCCACTTTTAAGGCCGTTCCCTAATCATCTGATCTTTTTATCTTTTGGCAAAACAGTTGGCTAAATCAGGCTGTTACGTAGTAAAAAATCGTTAAATTTTACAGTAACAACTCAACAGATTATGAAAACCAAGTCGATTACGATGGGCCTGTTTATGGCCCTATCCATTACGGGCATTTCGTTTGCTCAGCAAAACAGTGGTGCCATGAACGCTGGTTCGACCACGATGGTCGGTAAAGAAAGTAAGACGAATTTCGACCGTGAGAACAAGAAAGGAGCGGCTGCTGTAAGTGCCGTGTCTGCCACCGCTGCCAAGCTTTCCAGTGCCGACCAGAATCTGATGATGCAGGTAGCTAAAGGCGGAATGATGCAATTGGAAGTTAGTAAAATCGCCGTGCAGAAGGCCAGCAGTGCTGAGGTTCGCCAACTGGCGCAGGCCGAAGTTGAGGAACAGACGGGCCTGTCGGCAAAGTTGACGGAGATTGCTACGGCCAAAGGCATTACGTTACCCGCAGCGCCCGATGCCGAAACGCAGGCTATGATTACCAAACTGCAGAGTGCTTCGGGCATGTCGTTTGACCGCATGTACGTGACCGAAAGTGGTGTCAAAGGCCACGAGAAACTTGACAAAGTGATGTCGACGGTTAAGTCGAGTGCGACGGATGCCAGCCTGAAAGGCATTGCGGCAGCCGCTCATCCGTTGGTGAAAACGCACCTGAAAGTAGCGCAACAGATTGTCGCTAAGATGTAAAACCACATCTGTCCGGAATCGCTTAACTCCGGGTCACGGGTTTAACAGGTAGTGTAGTGATTCTGAGCCGGGCGACAACCATTGTCGCCCGGCTTTTTGTGATAATGGCGTTATTAAACGGTTACTGAACTGGTTTGAATCAGGTCGGTGATGGCGGTGGAAACGTACTGATTTTAACGAATACGGACGCTAAAGCCCGGCACTGTTTATTCGTTATTTTGTATATTTGACAGAATAAACTCAATCGTAGTAAGAACTCCTGTGGAAAGACGTAACGCGTTAAAAACCCTGGCTGGCTCTGTTGGCGGGCTAATCAGTTTACCCGCCTGGGCCAGTGGCTGGACGACCGAAACCGTCCGCTCTGCCCGGCAATTCCTTTCGCTTAGTCAGGCCGATTTACTGGCTGATATGGTCGAAACCATTATCCCCGCTACGGATACACCGGGAGCCAAAGCGTTAAACGTGCATCAGTTTATCCAGAAAATGGTGGCCGACTGTTACGATAAACCCGCTCAGGAAACGTTTCGGAAAGGACTTGACTCGCTCGACGGTCTGGCCCGGACAGCCTTCAACAAACCCTTTGCCGACGGCGACGTTACCCAGCGAACGGCACTGCTCACGCAACTCTCGCAGTCCACCGAACCCGCCCAGAAAGATTTCTATTCGATGGTGAAAGGATTGACGATCAGGGGATATATGAGTTCGGAGTACGTCATGACTAACCTGACGAAATACCAGTTTATTCCCGGCCATTATTACGGCTGCGTCCCCGTTCCCGCCAAAACCGTTTCTCAACCTAAATAGGGTTTACGGTTTATAGTTGGGTGATGCGTTCATGTATGGGTCAGCCCGCCGTAGACTGTAAACTAAAAATCGAATACCGTAAACTGATACAAATGTCTTACCTCAATATACACGCTCAGGCACTCAATACGTACGATGCCATTGTGATTGGCTCGGGCATCAGCGGTGGGTGGGCCGCCAAAGAACTAACCGGCAAAGGGCTTCGTACGCTCGTGCTTGAGCGGGGGCGCGATGTACGGCACATCACCGATTACCCCACCGGCAATAGTCAGCCGTGGGAATTTGAACACCGCAACCAGCTCACCAAAGAGGTGCGGGATGCGAACCCCATCATCAGCAAGTGTTATGCCTTTTACGAAGGAACAGAGCACTTTTTTGTGAAAGATGCTGAGCATCCTTACGTGCAGGAAAAGCCGTTCGACTGGATTCGCGGCTATCAGGTAGGCGGAAAATCGCTGATGTGGGCGCGGCAGACCCAGCGGTGGAGTGACTTCGATTTTGACGGTCCCGCCCGTGATGGATTCGCCGTTGACTGGCCCATACGCTACGCTGATCTGGCTCCGTGGTATAGCTACGTCGAACGGTTTGCCGGTATTTCGGGCAATAAAGACGGACTGGCAACACTGCCCGACGGCGAATTTCTGCCCCCGCACGAGTGGAACTGCGTTGAGAAACATTTTCAGCAGAAAGTGGCCGGACGATACAAAGACCGGCACGTGATTATGGGTCGGGCTGCACACATCACCCAGCCGCAACCCATTCATTATCAGCAGGGTCGGGCACAGTGCCAGCACCGTACTATCTGCGAACGCGGTTGCCCGTTTGGCGGGTATTTCAGCAGCAACTCCTCAACGATTCCGTGGGCGGCTAAAACGGGCAAAATGACCCTGCGGCCCAACTCGGTCGTGCATTCAATTATATACGACGAAAAGAAAAGCCGGGCTACCGGCGTGCGGGTGGTGGACACCCAAACGAAGCAGATGACGGAGTACTACGCCCGTATTATTTTCCTGAATGCTGCCGCGCTGAACTCAAATCTGGTGCTGCTCAACTCGACATCGAATCGTTTCCCGAATGGATTGGGGAACGACAGTGGTGTTCTGGGAAAATACGCAGCGTTTCATAATTACCGGGCGGGTGTTTCGGGGGAGTACGACGGCAATATGGACTCTACCACCGACGGACGGCGACCCAACAGCCCGTATATTCCGCGTTTCCGGAACGTGCAGAAGCAGGAAATGGGCTTTTTGCGAGGCTACGCGGCTGGCTTCTCGGCGGGGCGCGGTTCCCGTGCTGACCAGAGCGGTATCGGGGCAGATTTAAAGGCAAATCTGCTGAATCCGAAACTTGGCGGCTGGTACGTTGGCTCGCACATGATGGGCGAAACCATCCCGAAAGAAACGAATTACGTCGCCCTCGATTCGTCGCTGAAAGATCCGTTCGGTATTCCGCAACTGAAAATCTCCATCGTCTATGACGACAATGACGAGAAAATGGTGAAGGATTATCAGGAGCAAATGACGGAGATGTTCACCGAAGCCGGTTTCAAAAACATTCGCCTTCGCGACGACCACCGCAATCCCGGCCTCGACATTCACGAAATGGGTGGTGTTCGGATGGGCCGCGACCCGAAAACGTCGATGCTCAACAAGTGGAATCAACTTCATGCCGTGAAAAATGTATTTTTGACCGATGGTGCGTGTATGACATCGACGTCCACCCAAAACCCATCGCTGACCTACATGGCAATGACCGCCCGCTCAGTCGATTATGCTGTGAAAGCGATGAAAAAGGGATTGGTATAAAAACAGGTTAACTGACATCGAAAGCCGTTCGCGTTTGTGAACGGCTTTTATTTTTGTGTGGTAAACAGGATAGATTGATGAGCATTCACATCGGCACATCGGGTTGGAGTTACGACCACTGGCAGGGCGTTATGTACCCGCATGGCACGCCCGTTCACGACCGGTTGGGTTACTACGTTCAGCGTTTCCAGACCGTTGAATTGAACAGTAGTTTCTACCGGTGGCCCAAACAGCCCACATTTGCCAGTTGGCGACGACGCTTGCCCGACGGTTTTCAACTAACCGTAAAAGCACCGCGAGGACTCACGCACGCTAAAAAACTGTACGCGCCCGAAATCTGGATGGAGCGCATAAAAACCTGCTGGCACGAGCTGCGGGAGAAACGGGCTGTGCTGCTGGTGCAGTTATCGCCCAATCATGCCTACGACTACGACCGGCTGGCGTATTTTCTTGATCAGGTTCCCGACTGGATGCGCGTGGCGGTGGAGTTTCGCCACCATAGCTGGCACAACGACGCTATTTTTACCCTGCTCGAACAGCATCAGGCGGCTTACTGCATCATGAGCGGGGCGCACTTGCCTTGTATTCTGCGAACCACCGCGCCGTTCGTTTATCTGCGTCTGCACGGCCCCGACCAGGATTATCTATACGGCGGGTCGTATTCCGATACCGATTTGCACTGGTGGGCCGACCGTATTCGGGAGTGGGCCGGAATGGGGAAAGACGTATTTGTTTATTTCAACAATGATGGTGGCGGCAATGCCGTGCGCAACGCCGAAACACTGCGGTGGATCGTCGGTTCATAACCAATGCCGTCGGCGGGAAATGCCCAAAGCAGTAAACTATGTTTGTCCTTACCTTTATCTGCTGAACGCCGGACACGCTGTCCGGCTTTTATTTACCGACTCTATACTCTATGAATCAGTCTTCCAAAATTACCCGCCAGCAATTTCTCAAACTTGGTGCGTTAGCTACCTCGGCGGCTTTGTTGCCCCAGTTTGACGTGTTTGCGGCATCGCCCAAAAAAGTTGGTCTGCAACTGTATACGTTGCGCGATCTGATGGCGAAAGACCCCGATGGTACGTTGAGAAAAGTGGCCCAGATTGGCTATAAAGAAGTGGAGCCGTATGGCTATGGCAGTGGGAAGTTTTTCGGTAAAACGCCGAAGGAATTCGCTGCTTTGATGAAAGAGTTGGGCTTGTCGGCACCGAGCGGGCATTACATGACCGGCAACGTAATGAAAGGCAAGGGGACGCTCACCGACGGATGGAAACAGGCCGTTGACGATGCCGCTGCCATTGGTCAGAAATACATGGTTTGCGCGTACCTTTTTCCGCCCGAACGGACCAAACTCGATGATTATAAGAAGTTTGCCGTCCTGTTCAATAAATCGGCGGAGGTGTGCAAAGCGGCTGGTATTCAGTTCGCCTACCACAACCATGATTTTGAGTTCAAGCCGATGGACGGACAAATTCCCTACGACGTACTGCTGAACGGAACGGATAAAAATCTGGTAAAACTCGAACTGGATTTATACTGGGCGACATTCGCCGATCAGGACCCCGTCGCGCTATTCAAAAAACATCCCGGCCGGTTCCCGCTCTGGCACGTAAAGGACATGGAAAAAACCGCCGAACGCGCCTTTGCCCCCGTAGGAACCGGCTCGATCAACTTCCAGCGCATTTTCGACGCAAAGAAAACGGCGGGTATGACGCATTACTTTGTGGAGCAGGACGTCTGCAAACTTCCCCCGCTGGAATCCATCGCCATTAGTATTAAGAACGTAGGAAAATTGAAGGTGTAGCAATTTGTCACAATAGCCAGATAAAAGCCTCTTGCTTTCGTCTGGCTATTGTGTTTTTCTGCGTAATTGTAAATAATATGTAGGATTAGCAGTCGATTATTAGCCCTCAAGCAGTAATTAAGTTTCCTCGTTAATCCAATCCGTACTGCCATGCATATTGACTGTGGACCTTGCTGCATCCGCTCCTGGCAGAATAGCGACGAGTGGCAATTACCTATAATCGCGAATGATAAAGACATCTGGTTGAACTTACGCGACCGTTTTCCGCATCCCTATACCGAGGCTGATGCCTGGCAGTGGATTCACTATATAATGAGCGTTAATCCACAGACCATTTTCGCCATCGAGGTCGACAACAAGCTGGCCGGCAGCATTGGTTTAATACTTCACGAGGATATTGAGCGCTGTTCGGCTGAAGTGGGTTACTGGTTAGGCAGACAGTACTGGGGACGGGGGATACTCACGTCGGCCTTGCAAAATTTCACGCAATACGCATTCAATACGTTTGAGTTAACCCGCATCTACGCGGTTCCTTTTTCACGAAATTCAGCGTCCATCAAAGTGCTCGAAAAAGCGGGCTATCAATGCGAAGGTATCATGCGCCGAAGTGCCATAAAGGATGGCGTCGTGCTGGATCAGGCTTTGTATGCCTATACAGCAAGCAACTAAGGCAAGCCACACGACTACTCAACTTCTTTTTCCGAGATGGCTTCACTTCTTCGTTGTTTCCGGTAGGACAAATAAGCACCCAAAAAGAAGAAATCGGCTAACGCAGCATAGACATAGTTACCCGTTACAGCAGTCATAACGACGAGCAAAATTGCAAACACGGTAAAGGCTAAATAATTATTTTTCATGATTCGTGAAGGTTGAGGTTTATGTACGTAACGCTATGACAATCAGGCTTATTTTACAGATGGCAAATAGAACAGGACTTTCGCAAAAACCTCCTCGCCACTAAATTTTACTTTCTTACCGACCAATTGATTGGTGTTGGCAGATTGCAGATAATCCGTAGGTAATATGTCTAAAATAGAAGTGCAGGGCTTCGTCTATGATAAATTGTAGCTTATTTTTCTTTACACACTGCCAAATCGCGCAAATGCCTGACGCTCCAGTTCTTCCTGATGGTCGGGGTGGGCGATGTTGATGAGGGCGCGGGCACGCTGACGCAGGTTCTGTCCGTAGAGATCGGCAATGCCAAATTCCGTCACGATGTAATGC
>JANPJE010000385.1:0-6210 GCA_031425355.1 Spirosoma sp.
TCATGAAAACCTTTACCAATCTGGCCGAATTTTCGGCCCACGCTGGTCAATTACTTGGCGAAACTGACTATCTTACCATTACACAAGAGCGGGTAACTCTTTTTGCTGAAGCTACCGGCGACCATCAATGGATTCACACCGACCCGCAACGGGCCAGCCGCGAGTCGCCATACAAAGCAGCTATTGCACACGGATTTTTGACATTATCGCTGGCCCCAAAATTACTGGCAGAACTTTACCGGGTCGAGTCGGTAACGATGGGAATCAATTACGGAGCCAATAAAATCCGGTTTATAAACGCCGTTCCAGTAGGGAGTCGGTTGCGTATGCGGGCAACTCTGCAACAGGTGGAGCCGCAAGTCAGTGGTGTTCGGGTTATTATCGAATGCACGTTTGAACTGGAAAATGTGCTGAAACCTGCCTGTGTCGCCGAACTGATTATTTTGCTGTTCGAATAGGCGATAGTATGCATGCATACTATTATCCTTTTTTTACTAATTTTACACTATTCACAACAAACAGATAATACCAACTATACTTAACGCAATTCAGATGGCAACGGCAACGCTGGAATTACAGGGATTGAATTTTAATTTATCGGAGGAGCACCTTGCCGTGCAGGAGGCTGCGCGTGATTTCGCACAAAATGAACTGTTGCCCGGTATTGTCGAACGGGATAATGAGGCCCGCTTCCCAACCGCACAGGTGAAACGCATGGGCGAACTGGGTTTTATGGGCATGATGGTCTCACCCGATTATGGCGGGGGCGGCATGGATACTGTTTCGTACGTACTGGCGATGGAAGAGATTTCTAAAATCGATGCCTCTGCTTCCGTTGTCATGTCGGTCAATAATTCATTGGTTTGCTATGGTCTGGAAGCGTTCGGTACTGAAGAGCAAAAGCAAAAATACCTGACTCAACTGGCTTCTGGTCAAACGATTGGCGCGTTTTGCCTGTCCGAACCCGAGGCCGGTTCGGATGCTACGTCGCAAGCCACGACAGCCGAAGACAAAGGCGATTATTATTTAGTGAACGGCACCAAGAACTGGATTACAAACGGTGGTACGTCCAGCATCTGCTTGGTCATAGCCCAAACGGATCGTGAGAAAAAGCACCGGGGTATTAATTGCCTGATCGTTGAAAAAGGGATTCCCGGATTTGTTGTTGGCAAAAAAGAAGATAAAATGGGTATTCGGGCGTCCGATACCCATTCGTTGCTGTTTACGGATGCGCATGTACCGAAAGAAAATCGAGTAGGCGACGACGGTTTTGGCTTTAAATTCGCGATGTCGACCCTCAATGGCGGGCGTATCGGTATCGCGGCTCAGGCGTTGGGCATTGCGGCCGGAGCGTATGAACTGGCTCTGAAATACAGCCAGGAACGTAAAGCATTTGGTAAGCAAATATTTGATCATCAGGCTATTCAGTTTAAACTGGCCGAAATGGTAACGAAGATTGAAGCCGCCCGCCTGCTGGTTTATAAAGCTGCCCGGCTTAAAGATGAGCATAAAGATTACGTGCAGGCTGCGGCAATGGCTAAACTATTTGCGTCGGATGTGGCGATGTGGGCCACCACCGAAGCGGTGCAGATTCACGGGGGCTATGGCTACGTAAAAGAATTTCATGTTGAACGGCTAATGCGCGATGCGAAAATCACCCAGATTTATGAGGGTACGTCTGAAATACAAAAATTAGTAATCGCCCGAGAACTCGTTCGTTGAGGCTTTTCTTGGTAAAATAGAATTTTCATAAAGTGATAGTGCGTGTTCGATGCGAATACGCACTATTTTTTTTATTATTTGGAAACTTTTATACTTGTATTAGTTTTGTACAAATTATTAGTTTTGTGCAAATTTAACCGCACTGCCAATTTACGAACGCACTCCTTTCAGCTATGGAAGACTACAATAAAATTATCGAATCGCTGGGCGTAAAGTTCATCAAAGCCCGCAATATTCGGATTCTGCAACCGATTACCATCAAGAATTTCTATGATGTTGAGAATACGCTGTTGATTCTGTTCAATGGTGATGTCTCCATCGGCGATGAAAAGATGAAGGTTGATGTGGGCGATATGCTCTTTATTCCGGGGGGCAAACACGTGACCGTTACGTACGGCGACCCGTCGAACCCTAAAATTGTCTCGAACGAGGAGTTCATGACGCACCGCGAGTCTTATTGGGAAGGGAACCATGACCCCAAATTGATTGGTCATTTGCCTAACTCGTTTGGTTACGTATCGTTTGAAGCCAAAGTATTTGACTCGGTCAACTTCTTTAATTCGCTCGATGTACCGCCGTTTATCATCAAGCGGGAAGAACACCTGGCCAACACCATCGACCAGATTCTGGCTGAAGAAATGACTGATCTGGCCGGTAAAGGGCGGATTATCAAGATAAAAACAGAAGAGATTGTTATCGAGGTGGTGCGTTACATCCTGAAAAACCACCTTTTTGTCGAGCAACTCGTCACGAACAGTACGTATTTCAAAGACCCGCGCCTGATTGATATTTTCGCTTATATTAAAGAGAACCTCGGTGGTGATCTGTCAAACAAAGTGCTGGCGAACGTAGCCAACGTTTCAGAAGATTACGTAGGCCAGTATTTCAAGATGCTGACGGGCATCAACCCGCAGGATTACATCGAATATCAGCGGATGGAAGCCGCTGTTGGGTTATTGCGGACGAGCAAAAAGAGCATTCGGGCTATTGGTGCCGAAGTTGGCTATAAAGACACGGCCTATTTCTGCCGCCGATTCAAGATGATGTTTGGTATTCCGGCTGGCAAAATGCGCCGTCGTGAGTCGTTGATGAATGTATAAAGTAATAAGGGATAAGTAGTAAGGGGTAAGTGGCTGACGCAGAATTATTTCTCTCGCGTCAGCCACTTACCCCTTACTACTTACCCCCTTCCCCTTTTTACTGTATGGTTACCTCAATTGGCAGTGTATAAAAAACGGCTACCCGTTTGCCGCCAACCTGTCCCGGCTCCCAACGGGGCATCCGCTCAACCGCCGAAATAATATTGGACATGTACGTCTGCATACGTTTTTGCATGCTTTTCGGCATATTCTTATCCAACGGCTTCGTCCTTATCCGAACGTCGTGAACATAACCGAGTTCATCGACAATAAATCGGGCAGATACTTGTCCGGCGTTGTAGGTTTTACGTACCAACATGCCTGGAACCTGAATATTTTCTGCGAGATAACGGCTTAGCGCGGCCTTCCCGCCCGGAAATTCGGGCTGGCGTTCGGGCACAGTATATACTTCTTCGCTACGGGATTGCGCCGTTGTATTTGGGCAAAAAAATGGCAGCATACCGGCCAAAATAAGAAAGCACAAGGCTATAGAAGATCGGCGTTTCATGAATTAAGCTTGTACAACTGATTTATTGAACTCCTGCACAACAGCCGACAATTGAGGCAATAAATCGGGGTCTTGCTCGATACCATTGCCAACCACAATCAAATCGGCTCCGGCTTTCAGAGCCTGATAAGCCTTCTCGCCGGAATTGATTCCTCCACCAACAATAAGCGGTACGTCAATTACAGCACGAACAGCGGCAATCATATCGGGTGATACGGGCCGACGTGCTCCGCTACCTGCATCTAAGTACATTAGCTGAAGACCAAGCATTTCGCCCGCCATCGCTGTGCAGGCCGCTACACCGGGTTTGTCGTAAGGAAGCGGCATCGTACCACTAACGTAGGAAACGGTTGTTTGCGTACCGCTATCTACGACCATATACCCTGTTGGCAGAATTTCCAGTCCGCTTTTTTTGAGCAATGGGGCGGCAATGACGTGTTGACCAATCAGAAAATCGGCATTACGGCCCGAAATAAGCGATAAAAACAGGATGGCATCGGCAGAAGGCTCGATGTGGAGGGGGTTGCCGGGGAATAAAATAATCGGCGTTTCGGACTGACGTCGGATAGTTGCGATAACCTCCTTGTGAACGTAATCGGTAACCAAACTGCCACCAACGAAGAAAAAGTCGACTGGGTAATCTGTCGTTCGGATCAGCAGTTCAGAAAGCTTATCCTGCTCGACCTTATCCGGGTCGAGCAGGACAGCGAATGCTTTTCGGCCTGACAGCTTATAATCACGAAGTGTAGTCAACAGGCTTGGTTGGTGCCTGTTCGTGGTATTGAGTTGGTTCGGCTGTTGGATTGATGGCATTATTAGTACGAATGCGGGCTAAAAATCCGGTTAGCTGCTCACGCGCAATGTTGGTCAGGACAGAGGTTATCAGCCCGCCAATCAACCCGCTTGCGGCTGCTGATCGTTGTGTCTTATTGGCCTGCTGCTTTACAACTTTTTGAGTTGATGGTCGAACGGGAGCGCTATCATCTTCTGTTTCGTCATCCTCATCATAGTCATTATCCAGTTCGTCTGGCTCACCGTATTTCTCGGCATACCGGTACTCATCGGACTTGGGCAGAATGGCATTTGCAACCAAATATACGGCTAAAGCGGCACCTGCCACAAACGCGGTAGTTTTGCCAACATCGGCGGCATCACCTTTAATGGCATCAACACTGTCAGTAATAGATGTTTTGAACCGCTCTGTGGCGGCCATCAACTGCGCCCGACGGGCAGTTGTATCGGCAAATGGTACTTTAGGATCTTCCATTTTTGTTCGTTCTTGCTTCGTGTAAAATCAACCGAATGGTTTTGTCTGACCGGTTGTCAACCAGTTTGTTAAAAACTTATTTAGGTGAGCTGCTGCTCGTCGTTGAACGTGTTTGAGCCATCAATTCTTCAACAGCGTTCGATTTTTCGTCAACTTTCTTCTCCTGACTCTTTTTCAGTGCACTATAAGCAGCTACACGGATTTTTGATATAAAAAAGTCTTTGCCCGCTATCCATATAATACTCAGCAACAGGAAAAAACCGGCCACGATTAAAAAGCCAAGATACCGACTATCGGTTACTTCGTTTAAATAGGCAGCCAGCAAACTAAATAAAAATATGGTTGTCATGGTGGCCAGCAGAGCCAATACGATGCTATGAACAGCAACAACGACACCCTCCTCAAGTTTTCCGCGACTCTCCAGCGTAAACAGTTCAATACGGGCTTCCAGATAACGGAATATGTTTTCCCGAATTTCTTCTATACGTTCCAGCATGATTTCATATAATTAAATTTTACTCTGCCGTATTTACAAAAAACCGCCCGATTTGTTCAAAAAATAGAGGGAAAATAAAACAGCTTCGGCACATGACGTACCGAAGCTGTTTTATATGGCAGCGTGAGCTAATGGATTCGCATGATAAAATCTGACAATTGTCAGTAAAAAAACGCCCGCGACGACTATCTGGACTGGCGCAATTTGGCTTCAATCGTTTGTTGGGTGTGCGGCACAGCCCGGAGCCGCTCTTTAGGAATTAGTTTGCCCGTGTCTTTACATACGCCGTAGGTTCCGTTTTTGATACGTACCATGGCGGCATCCAACTGTTGAATAAACTTCTGCAAACGGGCCGCTAACTGGCTTAAATTCTCCCGTTCGCTGGTGTCGGCTCCGTCTTCAAGTAATTTTGAATTACCCGATGTGTTGTCGGTGCCACTGTCATTGCGTTTGCTAAGTGTTTCTTTGATGTAGTTCAATTCGCTGCGGGTGCCATCGAGCTTTTGGCCAATCAGTTCCTGGAACTCCTTCAAATCGTCTTCCGAGTAACGCTTTTTCTCTTCCTGAACCATAGTAAGTACTACGTTAGTTGGTGTGTACTATATTTGGCCACAAAAATAATGTTTTGTTGTTAGTATTTCAACGAACATGTTACCTATATTGATTTTTTCTGAAAATTATCCAAGTTGATGTTTGTCCAATTAGCAAATGAATATTCGGTCCAAAGGGTGAATAACCTGAAACTCTTTTGTGTCAGTAGCATAAGATAAACGATTATATGGAATGTGAATTTTATATTAATCTTAGAAAAAATAGACCTTTCACAATGTCGCGTTTGATTTATTAAGTTTGCAGGACACTTCTCGAACAAATTTGTTTTTAAGAGACATTAAAGTAAAGCTATGGGATATATTGAGCCAGCCCCAATAAAAGACAAAGAGAATCCGCTTGAATCAATGATGTCGCGCTTTGATGCGGCTGCCAAATTAGTGGGCATTTCGGATGAGATGTATGACATATTAAAAGTGCCGGCCCGTCAGGTGATCGTTGGACTGCCCGTTACGATGGATAATGGAGC
>JANPJE010000386.1:0-9448 GCA_031425355.1 Spirosoma sp.
TCGGCAACGGAATGCTGGGAAATTGTGGCGCAGTCGCTCACGGCCCACGCCAGTCTGCACCCGCACAACGGAGCCTTCGGGAAAAAATGGGCAGAATACGCGTACCGAATCAAACCCCCGATTAACCTGAGCGATGCCGACGTACTGTGTCTTGTACAGAATGAAACGTCTAACGGCACGCAGATCAGTATGGAAACGCTGGCTCAGTTTCGGCGGGAGTTTTCGAGTCTGATCGCTGTCGATGCGGTGTCGTCGATGGCGGGCATTGTGCTAAACTGGACACTGGCCGACGTGTGGTTTGCGTCGGTCCAGAAATGTTTCGGGCTTCCGGCGGGTCTGGCCGTGCTGATTTATTCGCCAGCCGCGCTCAAACGGGCCGAAGAAATCGGTGAAAACGCGCATTACAATAGTCTGCTGTTCATTCACGAGAATTTCAAAAACTTCCAAACGCCCTACACACCCAATGGCTTAGGCATTTATCTGCTCATGCGCGTGCTGGAACAGGTGCGACCCATTGCGGAAGTAAACGCGATTACAAAAAAACGCGCGGCTGACTGGTATCAGTTTGTTGACCGGGAACTGGCTGCTACGTCCGGAACAGCAGGTCGTTTCTCGTTGCTTATCAATGATTTAACTACCCGTTCCGATACAGTAATTGCGGTGCAGGGAAGTGAGACGGACATCAAACTCATTAAATCAGCCGCACAGCAGGCCGGTATTTTGCTCGGTAATGGCTACGGAGACTGGAAAAATACAACCTTCCGGATAGCCAACTTCCCGGCCATCACCGACCTGGAAATTGAAACGCTGAAGCAATTTCTGCGGTTGTTCTAACCGATGCCGTACCAACTGGCTACATAGATTATCATGTTCAATTTTAAAGAAGCAGTTTCCGTTACCCTCATTTTGTTTTCGGTGATCGACATTATCGGGTCATTACCCATCATCATTGACCTCCGTAAAAAATCCGGCAAAATCGAATCAGAGCGGGCTACCGTCGTGTCGGGCGTATTGATGGTTTCGTTCCTGTTTGTGGGCGAGAAAATTCTGAAACTCTTTGGCGTTGATGTAGCGTCGTTTGCGGTGGCGGGTGGATTAATTATTTTTCTGATCGGTCTGGAGATGATTCTGGGACGTACCATATTCAAGTCGGAGATGGCATCGGGTGGAGCCACGCACATTGTTCCCATTGCGTTTCCGTTGATCGCCGGGGCGGGTACGCTAACAACAATTATTTCACTACGAGCTGAATATCAAACCATTAATATCATCGTCGGGATTGTTCTCAACCTGGTGCTGATTTACATCGTCCTGAAATCGTCGGAATGGCTCGAAACCCGGATTGGTCCCGGTGGTTTGGACGTTATGCGTAAAATTTTCGGGATTATTCTGCTCGCCATTGCCATTAAACTGATCAAAACCAATCTCATCGCTGACTTTTGAGAGTACGTATATGGTGTAGGTCGTGTTAATCGTGGTGTCGGCTTTAAGAAGCCAACACTACCATACGCCACCCCACTAACTCACTTTCCGGTAAAAGCAGAATTTATGAGCCGCAGGACGCTGTTTATAGACCAAAAAATCATACTCATGTTAAATTATTGTGTTACCTGTTCAGATTGTAAACCTGTATAAATTTTCAAGAAATACTGCCATTTACTGTATCATACGAATTTTAATTATAATTTTTCCATAAAATCAGTAAGAAGTACGGCCAAACCTCTCATTGGCCTTTATATTTTATTGTAAACCCGTACTATATTTGCTAAAAGTATCGTAACAAAACCCTATCATCTCAATCCACTTGTACAACATGGCAAAGGCGAAGTTAGAATACATTTGGCTCGACGGCTACAAGCCCACCCAAAGTCTGCGTTCCAAAACGAAAATTGAAGCCGATTTTTCGGGTGATCTGGATGACTGCCCAATGTGGTCGTTCGACGGTTCTTCGACCGAGCAGGCCGAAGGCGGTTCATCGGACTGTTTGCTGAAACCCGTTTTTATCTGCCCTGACCCACAGCGTAAAAACGGTTACCTCGTCATGTGCGAAGTCCTGAACGCCGATGGTACGCCCCACCTAACCAATGGCCGGGCCACGATTGAAGACGACGACAACGATTTCTGGTTTGGTTTTGAGCAGGAATATTTCCTTTACGATACCGAAACCAATATGCCCCTCGGCTTTCCAATGGAAGGCGATCCGGCTCCGCAGGGACCATATTATTGCTCGGTTGGTGCCAAAAACGCCTTCGGACGTAACATCATCGAAGAACACTTAGACGTTTGCCTGGACGCGGGTCTGAACGTTGAAGGCATCAACGCCGAAGTAGCACCGGGCCAGTGGGAGTTCCAGATTTTTGCCAAAGGTGCTCAGGCAGCCGGTGATCAGATCTGGGTTGCCCGTTATTTGCTGGAGCGCATCGGCGAATCGTACGACGTAGCGATCAACTGGCATTGCAAGCCGCTGGGCACCGATGCCGACTGGAACGGCTCGGGTATGCATGCTAACTTCTCGAATTCGGCCCTCCGCACGGCTGGCAACAAAGCGACTTACGATACCATTTGTCAAGCGTTTTCTCCTGCCGACGTTATCAAAGCGCACATTGCCGTATACGGTGCTCACAACGAGCTGCGCCTGACCGGCAAGCACGAAACGCAGTCCATCGACCAGTTTTCTTACGGCATTTCCGACCGGGGCGCTTCAATCCGTATCCCCATCGCTACGGTGGAGCGAGGCTGGAAAGGCTGGCTCGAAGACCGTCGCCCAAACTCGGCGGCTGATCCATATAAAGTAGCGGCTGTGATTATCAAAACCGTCAAATCGGCAAGCGTACTGGAAACAGCGTAAGCCAGAATAAATAAATTGACAAAGCCCGACTGCGCGAGTGGTTGGGCTTTTTTGTGGGGCAAAATGATGGTTGTGAACGGCCCGAATTCAACTCTCAAACGGAAAAGATCTTTGTGTCCGGTTAACATTTGAGTCAGCGATGCGAACACCCGCTGTTAGAATCTAAGCATCAATGGCGTCCAGAATGACCGCGCAGGCTTCCCGGATTTGCGCTTCCGTAATAATCAATGGCGGAGCAATTCGCATCGAATTGTTGCAGAATAGAAACCAGTCGGTAATGACTCCGGCTACTATGGCCCGATCAATAACGGGTTTCAGTACGTCGAACGAATCGAATTCAACGGCCAGCATCAGCCCTTTTCCCCGCACCTCCCGGATGGCCGGATGACGCAGCAACTGCCTGAACAACTGACCTTTGGCTTCGGCCTGCTCGTGTAAATTGTCCGCTCCGGCGGGCCGGTCCTGAATCACCTGCAACGTAGCCAGCGAAGCCGCACACGAAACCGGGTGCCCGCCAAACGTAGTGATGTGACCCAGAATCGGGTTATTTCTAAACACGCTCATAATTTGCGCCGAACTGATAAACGCGCCAATCGGCATACCGCCCCCCATGCCTTTGGCGCAAAGGAGAACGTCGGGCACCACCGGCCCGAATCCGTCAAAAGCCCAGAACGTACCCGTCCGGCCAAAACCCGTTTGAATTTCATCGAAAACCAGCAAAGCGCCGACGTCCGTGCAGCGTTGGCGAACAGCCTGTAAATACGCAGCGTCCGGCACCCGAACGCCCGCTTCGCCCGCTACAACCTCCATCACGATGGCGGCTGTTCGACGGGTAATATTCTCAATATCAGCAGCATGGCCGTGCCGGATGTGCCGAACGTCGGGTAGGAGAGGGCGGTAATTTCGTTTGAAGTTTTCGTCGCCGGAGAGCGACAGAGCGCCCTGTGTAGAGCCGTGATAGGCATTGAAGCAACTGATAATTTCGGACCGGCCCGTGTAGCGTTTGGCTAATTTCATGGCTCCTTCAACGGCTTCGGTGCCGGAGTTGGTGAAATAAACCGTGTCCAGCGGGTCGGGCAGGGTTTGGGTTAAGGCGTGGGCCAGTTGAGTTTGGGACGTTTGCACGTATTCGCCGTACACCATCAGGTGCAGATATTTATCCAACTGGTTCTGAATGGCTTCGAGCACGCACGGGTGCCGATGCCCTACATTGCTTACCCCAATGCCCGAAATCAGGTCCATGTAGGGCTTATCTCTATCCTGCCCGTAAAGATAAATGCCTTCCGCCCGTTCGATTTCCAACCCTAACGGGAAATCCGAGGTCTGGGCTATATGCTGGAAAAATAATTGTCGGTTTGTAACCGTTTGCATGACGAAACTATCAATATTGCATCTATAAATTCTAACACACCCGGTTATGAAAACAGTTCTGATCCTCCTGCTCTTGAGTCCAACTATTTTGCTGGCGCAAGGCATAAAAATCTCTCCTGAGGACACGTACCGCAAACAATCGTACCTGCTCATGCGCGACGGATCGGTGCTGCGGGGGCAGATTGTCCGGCAGGATAGCTCGATCATTACTGTCCGACGACGCGGTGATAACCTGTCCTTCGTTGAATCCGATCAGGTTGTGAGTATTTCGACCGACCGGCCCGGTACGTCCGCCAGCAGCGTTCAGACGGGTTTAACAACGCCCGCTACCGTTTTTGTTCTGCGCGATAGTTCGCGCGTTGAGGGCAAATACGTTCGGCGCGACAGCACCATGATTACCGTGCGGAAGCGAAATGGTCAATTAACGTATTTTGAGCCGGAATTACTGATGCGGGTCGATACCGTTTATGCGCAGGGTGCAACCGCCATGCCGTCTGGTTCCATGAACGATACGTTTGCCAATCGGTTTTCGCCCTGGCTGGTGATGGGTCAAACGGCCTACAATCCCGAAAAAGGCCGACTGTATTACCGGGGTACGTTCATTGTTCTCACCCCATCGGATGCTACCTTTTCTCAAATGAATGAGTTTGCCTATGGTCTTACGCGAAACTGGAGCGTGGGCATGAATATACAGCCACGCATCAATGACAGAAACGTATTCGGCGGAAATGAACGAAACTTCTTGTCGGTCAATACGTTGTTTTTCAGTAAGTTAACCTTCTCTATTGGCGACCAATTTCGATTTGGGATAAATGCCGGTTACCAGCCGCGCCAGCAAAGAAATAATTTTTTCAGTGTTCAGCAAGTGACGTTGCAGGGCCTGATGACGTTTGGAAATAGCCAGCGAAACGTCACACTCGGCTACGGAAGGCGGTTTTTTCCGGACTATGCAACGTTCCCTAAACTGACGTTTATTACGGCGGGCGTTATGCACAAAATCGCCCGCCATCTGACGTTTCTGAGCGACAATATGTTCTACCTGAATCCGTCTTTTGGCGGGAGTAGTGCCGACTTATCCGTTGCCTTCCGCATTGACCGCCGACGTCATGCCTTCGATCTCGGCACGCTGATTCAGGTGCAACCCCGCTACCTGTATTATGGCGGTTTTCCTGCGCCAAACGGGAATGAAACCCGCGCCTACTTCTCTCCCTACATTGCCTATAACCTGGTTTTTGGCCGTAACTAATTACTCATTAACCCACCACCATGAAACACATTTTACTGCTTTTATTTCTCCTGCTTCCATTTCTGGCCGCAGCCCAGAACGACTATTATGAACCGAAAAAACAGCCCGATCCCCAGAAACGTACGTACCGAATCGTGCTGAGAGATGGCACGCAGCTTCGGGGTGAGTTGGTGCGGCAGGACAGTGTAGAGGCCGTTATCCGAACGAATAACCTCGGCGAAATTCGGTTGAAGTCCGAGCAGATTGTCCGAATTGAGCAGGTGGATTCTCGATCAGAAGGCGAGACATTCCCGAATCTGTTTCCGCAAACCATGCGGGTTGCCCCAACGGCTTTCTCCGCCGAAAAAGGCAGGCTTTATTACCACAACTCTGCCGTTTATATTAGTCAGTTTGAGTACGGCATTACCGACAACTGGAGCGTGGGTACGTCGTTCTTTTCATTTCTGCCAACGGCGCTATTCAGCCTGAATACCAAAGTGTCGCTGCCGGTCAGTGACCGGGTGCGGCTGGGAATTAATGCGCAATATGCGGCTATACAGTCCTACGGGTTGTTTTTCAACGGCAGCAGGGGTTCACACGAGGGTATAGGCTACGTGCAGGGCATCGTTACCACCGGCGACCGGCAGAACAATACAACCTACGGATTGGGCTGGGGTGTGTCGAACGGAGAGTTTTCCCGTGCCGTAATCGGTACGTTCGGGCTGGTACGAAAAGTCAGTTCCAAACTGACCTTTATCAGCGAAAACTTCGTGCTGTTCGGTAGTGGAAATGTTGATTTTGCAGGCGTATTATCAGCAGGTATCCGCTTCGACCGTCGGCGCCATGCCTTTGACTTAGCGGTCTACCTGCCCCTCGCTCTCGGGCGGAATACATCGTCGTCCTTTGTTACGTTTGCTCCCTTTGCCCGGTATCATTTGCGGATTGGAAAGTAGGTTGGCATCGGTTTGACTTTGGTCGGTGGGTTGGTTCGTGATTGTTTTGACTATCGTACACCGATTTCCACTAATTTCGCCGTTGTAGTTAGATACTGCCTTTCTCTGTATGCCCGAAAACCCCACCGATTTACCGCCTTTTGCTCGCTCCTGGTCGCAGTTGTACGCTATTGTTATTGGTAGCTTAGCTGCCGAAATTCTCTTGTTTTATGGGCTAATGCGCTGGCTGTCATGAGCGTATTGGACTGGAGTGTATTGGTCCTGACCTTGGTGGGCATCATTGCCTACGGCATCATTCGCAGCCGGGGCAGCCGCAGCATGGACGATTATCTGCTGGCGGGTCAGTCGCTGCCGTGGTATCACGTCGGGCTGTCTGTGATGGCAACGCAGGCCAGTGCTGTTACGTTTTTGTCGGCACCGGGGCAGGGATTCACCGACGGAATGCGGTTCGTGCAGTTTTACTTCGGACTGCCACTGGCGATGGTCGTGCTGTCGGTCACCTTCGTACCGATTTTCCATAAACTTAGAATTTATACCGCCTACGAATTTCTCGAAAACCGCTTCGACGCCCGCGTTCGTACGCTGACGGCGGGCCTGTTTTTGCTCCAGCGCGGCCTCTCAACGGGCCTGTCGATTTATGCCCCGGCCATTATTCTCTCCACTATTCTGGGCTGGAACATCTACTGGACAAACCTGCTCATGGGCGGTATCGTGCTCATTTACACGGTTACGGGCGGCACTAAAGCTATATCCTACACCCATTTGCAACAGATGGCCGTCGTTACGTTTGCGATGGGACTGGCCGGGTATCTGACCGTAAAAATGCTGCCCGAAAGCGTGAGTTTTGTCGATGCGCTGCACGTAGCGGGCAAAGCCGGGCGCATGAATTTAATCGACCTTGAATTTGATCCGAACAGCCGGTACAACATCTGGTCGGGGCTGATTGGCGGGTTCTTTCTGCAACTTTCTTACTTCGGCACTGACCAGTCGCAGGTGGGGCGATACCTGACGGGGCAGACCATTGGTCAGAGCCGGTTGGGCCTGTTAATGAACGGATTACTGAAAGTGCCGATGCAGTTTCTGATTCTGCTGGTGGGCGTTCTGGTGTTCGTTTTTTACCAGTACAATCCGTCGCCCACGTTTTTCAACAAGCAGGAAACCGACAAACTTAAGCAAAGTCAGTATGCCGGAGCGTATCAACTGGCCGAAATCAAACACCAGAATCTAACGGCTCAACGGCAGCGGGCCGTGTCCGATATGCAGGTGGCATTGCAAGCAGATAACGAAGCCGGACAGGACGCAGCGGGCGCGATTCTCCGGGAAACCGACAAGGCTCTGAAAGTCGTCAAAACCGACGTAACAAAGCTGATCGAGAAGAATAATCCAGCCGCCGATACCAACGATGTCAACTACGTATTTCTGCGCTTCGTACTCGATTACCTGCCGCACGGCCTGATCGGATTGCTCATTGCGGTGATTTTCAGCGCGTCGATGGGGTCCATTGCCTCGGCCTATAATTCGCTGGCTTCGACCACCGTTGTCGATATTTATAAACGGCTCATCAGAAGCGACTCCGACGATGCGCATTACCTGAACGTATCGCGCTGGGCCACGGTGGGCTGGGGCGTATTCTGCATTGTGGTGGCGCAATTTGCCAACCAGTTGGGCAGCATGATCGAGGCTGTCAACATCCTGGGATCACTGTTTTACGGGGTAATTCTGGGCGTATTTGTCGTCGCGTTTTACGTCAAATCCATCGGCGGGCGAGCCACTTTCTGGTCGGCTATCGTTTCCGAAGTACTGGTTGTCATAAGCTGGTATCTGAACCTGACCGCGTTTTTGTGGCTCAACGTAATCGGCTGTTTGCTGGTCGTGGGCATCGCCTGGATACTCCAACGAACCCTGTTTCGGCAAACGCAGTAGCGTTACGTTTAATGTATTAACTTAAGTGATTGCTGAACGTAGTGGCGAATTATAGAAGATAAACTATAATAATGAATAACCCCTTTTTTCCGTACTTGCCTTATATCCTGGTGAGTTTGCAACTTATTGCTTACGTCGTCGGATTGACCCTGGGTATTTTAGGTATTCAGGCGTTGCGCAAATACTTACGTGACAAGCCTTGATTAACATAATCACTACTTATACAACAGCAGTTATTTTCTGTAAATAGTGGCGGGCCTTGTAAAATGAGAACCAAAATTGAAAACAAATAAAGATATAGTAATCGAATTTATTAAGGCAACCAATGAGAAGGATTGGGAAAGGGTATTAAGTCTTGTTCATACAGATTTTGTACGATATAGTTCGTCAATGCCATATCAAATTAACACAAATACTGGCTTGGTCAACTTTCACAAGGAAGAGTTAGATACATTTCCCGATCTGCAAGAGACAATTATTTTTATTATCGAGGAAGAGGATTTGGTTGCAGCAAGAGTTGGATTTTCAGGAACGCAATTGGGACAACTTGGCCCATTTCCACCAACAGGAAAAAAGCTGACAGCTAACTTCAATTGTTTCTTTCGTGTGATCGGGGGAAAAATAAAAGAAACCTATGTTGAGTATGATAACCTGAACGGACTTATCCAACTTGGGCATTACAGCTTAAATGATACAGAAAAGTAGCAAACGAGAAAGATCAGTAACTTGGGATAATAGGGCTTTAGACGGTAGATCCCAATGTTATGTAATTTTACTGAGACAGTCCTAACGTTGTAACAGCCACACTTTATGACTTTAGTTTATTAACATATTCTGAGTTATAAAAACAATATGATAAAAAGGCAAAAAGTGCAAACGTGAATGCGATCATTCCGCTTGCACTTTTTGTATAAGACTAATTCTGAATTTTACGAAAAACGAATGCCGTTACGCCTTTTTCTTGCCCTTACCGCTTTTCATAGCAGGCATAGCCGGAAGTTTAGCTTTGTACTCCGTGATGCTCTTCTCGATGCCCTCCTTGAAAAACGGAAACACCTGATCGTTTGAGGATTGGCCCAAGGCAAGTGCTTTCTCCGCTAAAGGAACAGCATCGACGTACTTGCCCAT
>JANPJE010000387.1:0-18238 GCA_031425355.1 Spirosoma sp.
ATCGGGTATTGCCCCGCCCTGGGGGACGCTCAACGCCATCGACCTGAACACGGGAGAATATTTATGGAAAATTCCCCTCGGCGAAGAACCCGAATTAAAAGCAAAGGGCATTCGCAATACGGGTACTGAAAACTACGGCGGCCCGGTCATTACGGCCAGTGGACTGTTATTTATCGGAGCCACCAAAGACGGAAAATTTCGCGCGTTCGACCGAAAGACCGGCAAGTTGCTGTGGGAAACGACGCTGCCAGCGGCTGGTTTTGCTACCCCCGCTACGTACCAGGTTGGCGGCAAACAATACGTCGTCATTGCCTGCGGGGGCGGGAAGTTGGGCACGAAAAAAGGCAATCAATACGTAGCCTTCGCCCTGCCTTAGCTATAGGTTTACAGGCCACGAGAATTAAGAAGCGTATTGGCCTACCTTGAAACCATGAGAAATCTTTTTTATATCGGCGTCATCGGTCTGTTGCTGTTCGAGATAGCGAACGTTTATTTCATTATGCCCATGCCCGGCAGTCAGCGGATGCAAAGCATCGACCTGGCTTATTTTCTACATTCGTGGCGGTGGGTATTCCGGGCGGTTTTCGGGCTGTTGATTATTGCCGGAATTACTCGGGCGTTTGAGCGGTCGAAATGGGTGGCGTTGATCGCGCTGGTGCTGGTGGCAGGCGTCGGGTATGCCTTCAATTTCCGGATGGCCGCCGACCATATGTTTTATCAACCTGGTACTCTGCAACTCAAAGCCAGCGCGCAAAATGCCATCAAACCAGATCGGGAAGTATTGGGCGTTACCATAAACGGAGAAACGAAAGCCTATCCCATTCAATTCATTGGCTACCATCATCAGGTGCTGGATACACTTGGCGGTCAGCCCGTTATGGTGACGTACTGCACCGTTTGCCGTACCGGACGTGTGTTTCGACCCGTCGTGAATGGCAAGCCGGAAACGTTTCGATTGGTGGGCATGGATCATTTCAACGCCATGTTCGAAGATGCCACAACTGGTAGCTGGTGGCGGCAGGCCAATGGAGAAGCGATTGCGGGTACGCTTAAAGGCGACACCCTACCCGAAGTGTTCAGCGAGCAAATGACCCTCAAACAATGGCTGGCTCTGCACCCCAACAGCTTGGTTATGCAACCCGATACGACGTTTAATGAACGATACGCGAAGATGGATACGTACGAGCGCGGCAAAGGCAACAGCGAACTCACCCGGATGGACAGTCTGTCGTGGCGTGATAAGTCGTGGGTGGTGGGTCTGGCCGTCGGCAAACAGCCGGGCGATGCCAAAGCCTACGACTGGAACCGGCTGAAACGGGAGCGGGTAATTCACGACGTACTAAGCAACCGGCCGGTGCTGCTTGTTCTGGCGAAAGACAATCGATCATTTTTCGCTTATGAACGGCCAACAGCAAACGCCCGCTTCGTTCTGCGGAACGATACGCTTATGAACAACACTCAATTGTATTCATTAGCGGGTCGTGCCGTCAATGCGGGTCCTGACCTGGTTCGGCTTCCGGCGCATCAGGAGTTCTGGCATAGCTGGCAAACCTTTCACCCGGCAACCGCCCGGTATTAAGGTGGTGAGACTTGATTATATCCCTAAGCACCCTGCTGATTATCAGTTGCTATTTATTTCAATACCCTTCCAACCCTCACGCAACGAAAAGGGTCTTTCTTACGTATTGGTTTTAGGTTGTCTGCAATGATTTCACCCATTTGGCAACAATTAAGAATTTTTATGAAACCGTTACGTTGGTAAGTAACACCCCTTTGACGTAATTTTGTCAGCATGGATTTACACATTCCACCCCTATAAGTCAGTTCAGCTTCCGACTTATAGTTGCCCATCTCCTCTTCTTTTGAGGTTGACCCCTCCCGGTTGGGAAGGCAAAACCGCCGTTTTTAACTCAAATTGATATAACTTTACGTTTTAGTTTGTTCGTTTACGCTACTTTTCATGATTCATTTACCATTTCGATTTCTTTCGGCAACAGACTCTCAGCCGCAATCTGTAACTTCAGAGACGCTACTCTCTCCAGCAAGTAAGAAAACTAAAAACCAGCAGCGCGTCAATTGGGTGCTGGGCGCCCTTTCTATCGGCTGGGCTGGTTTGCTCGTTGGCTGCGGAGGTTCGACAACCGTATCGGTCCTGGGCGACTGGACCAAAAAATCCCAGTTTGAGGGCGTAGGTCGCGCAGGGGCTTCCAGCTTCGTGGTTGGCAACATTGCTTATCTGGGAACAGGTGTCAATACCAGCAATGAACGGCTTCAGGATTTTTGGGCGTACGATCCGGCCAAGAATGCGTGGACGCAGAAAGCTAATTATGGCGGTGCAGCCCGGTACGGAGGTGTTGGTTTTGCCGCTGGCAATAAAGGCTACATTGGTACCGGTATCAATGTTAACAGCGACAGGCTTAAGGACTTCTGGGAGTACGATCCGGCAACAAATGCCTGGAAAAAGGTAGCTGATTTCGGCGGAACCGCCCGCTCGGGTGCGCTGGCCTTCGCTGTTGGTGCCAAAGGATACGTTGGTACTGGTAATGATGGTAACTACCTGAAAGACATGTGGTCCTTCGACCCAGCCGCTAACGCCTGGGCAAAAGTAGCCAGCTACGGCGGAGAAAAACGGGTGGGCGGTGTTGCCTTTGTGATCGACGGCAAGGCTTATGCGGGCACCGGAAACAACAACAATACGGCAACGAAAGACTGGTACGTGTATGACCCGGCAGCCGATACGTGGACGCAGAAACTTGACTTCCTGACAGATCAGGCTGTTCAACGCAGTAACGGCGTTGGCTTCGCGATTGGCGGGAAAGGATACGTTACACTTGGCGAAAACACAAACGTTTGGCAGTATGATCCGGCAACGGATACCTGGGCAGCGCTTGGATCTTTTGAAGGATCGCCCCGTGTAAACGCTGTTGGTTGGGCCATTGGTAACAAAGGTTACATAACAACCGGTAGCAGCGGCACAGCCCGTTTCGATGATTTGTGGGATTTTGACCCAACGATAGAACAGGTATTATAAGGTGCAGAATGGCGGAGTAAACGTCGGTCAACCGTCGCGGACGAAGCTGATTCGCAGGGTGTTGCTGTTCATTCTGATTAGTCTGGGTTTGTTAACGGCCTGGCTTATTTACAGGAAACAAACGCCCTACGAAGTTCAGGTATTTGCCACAACGGGCGGCTGGGGCTACACCATACTGAATAACAAAAAGCCATTCATCCATCAGCCAACGATACCGGGTCAGCCCGGTATCGTTGGCTTTGCTACCGAAGCACAGGCCCGCCGGGTTGGTGAGCGGGTGGTCGAGAAAATACAACAGGATGAGGCACTGCCTACCCTGACAAATGATGAACTGCGCCAGTTGGGCGTAACAATTCCCTGAATTATTTGCTTATGCGTACTCTCTGGTACGCCGGTTTGCTTTGGCTGGCCGGTATCGTGCTATTTGCTTGCCAATCGGGCGATCTCAACGTGGGTCAGTCGGTCATTAATCCGCAGGAATTAGTGGTGCAATCCGTTGATTCTGTGACGATTCAGACATCGACGGTGATGCGTACCGATTCGTTTCTGACATCCGGTCCTACTGAACCGGATATTGTTACGGGCTACTGGAGCGACGCGCTCACCGGGCGGCTAACGGCGCAGTGTTTTACGGCGGTTGATTACCCGTCGAATTCATTGGTTTCGCAGACCAATTTTCGATTAGACTCTTTGGTGCTGGAGTTGGGCTACTCGTTTGCGTATGGTGATACAACCTCAGCGTTCAATCTGAATGTCCATCGGCTGAACAGACCCCTGCAAGCGCAGCCTTATTATAGTACAAATACGGCGGCTTACGAAGCGGAGCCGTACATACAGCGAACCTTCGTTCCCCGCCCGGCGAGTGGGACGCGGATAATGAAAATACGCGTACCAAACGACCTGACGCAGAATTTGTACGACAGACTCATCAGCGGAACTATTACGGACAACATCTCGCTGAACGAATTCCTGCCAGGCTTTGCTTTCGTTGGAAAATCAACAACCAATGCACTTGTTGGCTTCACCACGAACCCTACGGTAAGCGGGCTGCGGTTGTATTACCACGATACAGACCTGAACAGGACACCGTTTACGCTCTTGTTTCCGATTACGGGCATTCACTTTACGCAGTTGCAGAACGACCGCACCGGTACGCCCCTTGCGGCATTGAAAAGCCGTTCTGATGCCGTGAGTAGCCGCCTGACTGACCGGACAACGTTCGTGTCGCTGGGAACCGGTCTTCAAACGCGTCTCGAATTTCCATACCTCAACGAATTTTTCCGGCCGGAAAAATTTGCCGATCTGAACAAGGCATTGCTGATTATCAGCCCGGTCCGGCGCGATTTACGTGATAATATACAGCCACCATCATCGCTGCAACTGTATCGGACCAACAATCAGAACGAATTTCTGGGACAGATACCCGGTGGCCCAACCGGCGGTGAAGCGGCTGGAGGAATTTACTTCGCTGATCCGGTGTCCATCTTACTCAACGACAGTTATACCATTGATTTGACGTACTACATCGGCCAGATTATCAAGAAGAAAGCCCTAAGCCAGCCTCTGCTGCTAACGGCTCCGTTCTCATCCGATCAAAACAATTCATCTACGTTGAGAACACTGCTCCAGCGGGTAACGATAGGCGATAACCTGCGCCCGAATGATCAGATGCAATTGAAGCTTTTCATGACATCAGGCACGTAGTAAACCGATCAATTCCATACACTATAAGCCAGATGTGGGGCCAGGTTTTAGGATCTTGCCCCACATCTGGCTTTACCGCTTTATAGGCTACTACTGTTTATAATTGCAACGGATAAAGCCCATCTGACGTATTTTATAGCAACTGATAAAGGAATGCGTAAATTTAAGTTCCCTCTTACTTTTAGGTGTTGGGTGCTGTGTGTTGACCACCAGATAGCGGAATCGTACCGAATGACTAATCAGGAGATTTAGAACGATATGGCGATACGTCTACTTACTTGTCAATGCTTATTTCTGTTTATCGCTCTGGGACTATCCACTACCTCACAGGCAACACACCAGGTTGGCGGGCAGATAGAAATGCGGGCCGTCAACAACACACCGGGGCAATACCGGATCATTATTACGCATTATTTAGAGAGTGGTCTGCGGGCAGATCGGCAGACGGGCGGCAATCTGGGCATCTTCCGCAAGCGGGATAACGTACTGATGATGACCTTCAGCACCAGCGAATCCGGGACTCGGCAACCCGTTGTTTACGCCAATGAGTTCTGCGCGGCACAACGTAATTTACGGTTTATCGTCGCTACGTTCGAGGCTGATATTCAATTGATTCCAGCCAATTACACCGATTCGCAGGGGTATTATATATCGTATCAGACACGCAACCGAAACGGCGGTATCGACAATATCCGTAATCCGGTTCAAACGGGTTATACCTTTTATCTCGAATTTCCGGCCCTTCAACAAAACGGGCAGTTATTTCCCAACTCATCACCCCGTTTTGGCCCGATCAATGGCGAGTACGTGTGTATTGGTGACCCCTTTACGTTTCCTTTCGGTGGTACTGACCCCGACGGCGATGAACTGCGATATTCTATGGTGACGCCCCTCGACCAGAAAGCCGGGCAGGGAAACGGCAATCAGAATGGCGTTTCAGCAGCCCCATACCCCGATGTAGTGTGGTTATCGGGGTTCAATCAGAACAGCGCGATTACGGGAAGTCCGGCCCTGAATGTTGACGCTCAAACGGGTGACCTGTCCGTGACCGCAACCCAGTTAGGCCTGTTCGTTTTTGCTGTGAAGGTCGAAGAATTTCGTAACGGTGTGAAAATTGGCGAGGTACGGCGTGACTTTCAATTTCTGGTTATCGACTGCCCGCCCCAAACCACCCCAGACCCGGCGGTGCAGATTAAAAACCGGCCAAAAGCATTAGTGACAACCATCTGTCAGGATGATTCTGCTGTACTGATGGCTACCGACGACCCAAACTGGAACTACCAATGGCGTCGGGATGGCATCAACCTTACCGGAGCGACCCGATCATCGCTGGCAGTGCGCCAATCCGGCGATTATACGGTTGTCGTCTCGCAGAAAGCGACATGCAGCAAAACAGGCAACTCCGAAACCGTCATTATCAACGTAGTAGGCTCAAAAGCGAAGGTATCGGCTACGGGTCATTTGTGCGCCACTACCGGATCAATCGCACTAACCGCCACTCGTGGACCCGACATTAGTTATCAATGGTTTCGGGATGCGCAACTGCTACCGGGACAGACGGCCGATTCGCTTCGGGCCACACAGGCGGGCCGATACTGGGCCGTTCTAACCTACGTATCGCTGGGTTGCAAAGCCCGCACGGACACGGCTATCCTCGACCGTTCTCCGGAAGTGCTGGCCGTCATTAAATCGTCTTCGGGCTTTAACCGAATCTGCCCGCAGGATTCACTGCCCTTACTCAGCAGTGGCGGACTTAGTTATCGCTGGCAAAAAGATGGGGCAGTTATCGGCAACAATGGATCGCAATTAGTAGCGAAAACAGCCGGTACGTATGTCGTCACGGGTATTGATATATATGGATGCGAAGGTACGTCGGCGCCGGTTATGGTCACGCAGCTTGCCCCCGTTTCGGTCACGCTTGACTCGATTCCGGGCGTTTGCGGACCTGATGTTCCGGTCTATTCGCTCAATGGGCTTCCGGCGGGGGGCATGTATGCCGGAACGGGTGTGGTAGAGAATGAATTTAGTCCGAAACAGGCGGGTGTGGGCGATCATGCCGTAACCTACACCGTGAAAGCCGCTCCCGAATGCGCCGGAACCGTGGCGACCCGCATTGCTGTTGTGGCGCCCATTCCGACCATTCAGTTGGCGGATTCGATAACAACCTACAAGGGCAATACGTTTACGCTGGACCCTGTTTACACGGGAGGTCCAAACCAGTTTCAGTGGACAGCCGCTACGTATTTGGATGACCCGACCACTGGCAATCCGCAGATTACGGCCATTGACGGCGATATTATGTATACCGTTAATGTAAAAAATAATACGGGCTGCGAAGCGAAAGATACGATTCGGATTACGGTTTTTGAGCGCGTGTGGATACCGGACGCTTTCTCACCCAATGGCGACGGCCTTAATGATGTTTGGGAACTACCGGGCATTGAAGCCTTCCCCGACGCCATTATGACGGTTTTCAACCGCTGGGGCGAGGTTATTTACTCATCAGGAAAGGGCTACACAAACCCCTTCGACGGCACGCTGAACGGAACATCTCTGCCCGCCGGTGTTTATGCGTACACACTACGCACCACATTGCAAAGACCCATAATGAGCGGCCGGTTAATGCTGACACGGTGAAAATAGTCAGGCATTGTCAGAGAATAGTCAAGGGTGGCCAAGTATTGACAAACAACACTTGACTACCCTTGACTATCCTCTGACAACCCGACTATTTCTGACTACACCTGGCCCTTTTACGCCTGCTTCGTTACCTGAATATTCAGAACCAACCGCACGTCGTCGCTGACAACAACACCACCGGCTTCGGTAACGCCATCCCAGGTCAGGCCAAATTCTTTGCGCTTAATCGTGCCGTTTATTTCAAAACCGGCTTTCGTCTGTCCGTAAAAATCCTGCATCTGACCGCCATATTCGGCTTTGAGCGTTACTGCTTTCGTGACGCCGTGCATGGATAGATCACCAGCCAGCGAATACGTATCATCACCCGTTTTGGTCATCGACGTTGATACGAATGTCAGCTTGGGAAACTGCTCTGCGTCGAAGAAATCAGCCGATTTGAGGTGACCGTCGCGTTGCTCACTTCCCGTGTTAATGCTGCTGATATCAGCCGAGAACGAAATTTTCGCGCCGTCAAAATCATCGCCGTTCGACTCTACCTGTCCTTCATACTGACCGAATGAACCAGTCACGGTTGAGATGACAAGGTGCTTTACTTTGAACTGTACTTCGGAGTGCGAAGGGTCGATTACCCAGGCTGTAGCGGTGGTTGGTTGAACGTCCATGATTCTTGCGTTTATAATTAAATGTTAGTGTATTTGATGTTGATACATTTAATTCCAGAAAATCGTTTCATCTTCATCCGTAAATAATCGTTAATCTTTTCGACACTCGAATTTTACCGCTTCTCGCGTATGAATCATCCAGCCATCTGAAGTAGATTTGCTCTACTCAAATGTCGACGCAAAACATTCGTATGATTTATCTGACTTCTACCAAAAAGCAGTTCTTGCTGGCTGGCTTTATCACCCTGACCGCATTGCTAAACAACACGATTAGTTACGCTCAATCGAGATCGAGTGCTGCCAAAACGACTAATGGCGTCTCGGCAATTACCGAAACCGATATTAAACGTGACCTTTTTGCTCTGGCGGGCGACCATTTTCGGGGTCGGGAGGGTGGTTCGATTGACGAGTTGAAAGCGTCGGTCTGGATTGCCGATCAGCTTCGGGCAATGGGGTTGCAACCCGCTGGCGACGACGGTACGTTCTTCCAGTTTTTTCATATCCAGCGCACCCGCATCACCGAAACCAGCCGACTGAACATTGGTAATCACCAGCTTACGCACGGTCAGGATGCCTTTATTCTGGCTCCGGCCATTGCCTCGGTCGATGCCCCATTAATTTTTGTGGGCAAAGGCACGCCCGATGATCTTGCGAAAATTGATGTGAAAGGCAAAGCGATAGCCATCGAATTTTCGGGAACGCCCTCGCCGGAGTTAAGTTACCGCCGGTTTCTGTTCGGCAGCATGAACAGCCGGGCTGCGGCATTGGTGAAAGCGGGTGCCCTGGCTGTTATCTGGATTTCGGATGCACCCGCGCAGTTTTATTTCGACCGCTGGACAACCGGACTTGAGCGCGGCCGCTACGATTTGCCCGGTGGTCCTAACACGCGCGTTTTTTCGCAGGCACCTACCGTATGGCTTCCGGCCAATGCACTGGAGTGGGTTAAACAACCCGGCCAGCAGTTCACCAACGTCGTCAACGTCGAGAGCTTCAATTATCCATCGGTCAATATCGTCGCGAAAGTGCCCGGTACAGATCCTGTTCTCAAAAACGAATACGTGTTGTTCAGCACGCATCAGGATCACGACGGCGTTCGGCGGGCCGTTGCAGGTGATTCGATCTGGAACGGGGCCGACGATAATGCAAGCGGCTGCGTGGCAACAATGGCCATCGGGCGGGCGTTTGTACAGAAACCCGGCAAACGGTCGGCACTGTTCGTTTTTCACGGAGCCGAAGAACGGGGTTTGCTGGGGTCGCGCTATTACGTGGCTCAGCCAACTGTACCGAAAGAGTCCATTATAGCCGTACTAAACGCCGAAATGATTGGCCGAAACGCCCCTGACAGTGCCTGTATATTGGGTCAGCAGCCTCCGCACCGCAATTCGACAGACCTCGTAAGTGCGGCATTATCGGCGAATCAGGCCGGCACGCGTTTTAAACTCGATACGCTCTGGGACAAACCGGATCATCCTGAAGGCTGGTATTTTCGGAGTGACCACCTCCCCTACGCCCGCGCGGGCATTCCGGCCATTGCCTTCACGTCCCTGCTCCACCCCGATTACCACACGCCCAAAGACGAACCCGACCGAATCAACACTGGAAAGGTGACAAACATAGCCCGCTGGATGTACCTCACGGGCTGGGACGTAGCGAATCGCCCACAACGGGTTCGGGTTGATGAGGGATTTAAACTGGAGCGATAATCATGATCAAAATCAAGCAGTACACACTTATTCTGCTGATTGGTTTCACGGCTTGTCAACGACCACAAACCACTCAAAAACCCTATTTTCCGCCCAAAGGTGATAATTGGGCACAGCTCACCCCCGAAAAAGCGGGCATGGATGCCGCCTTGCTGGAGCAGGCCGTTGCTTTCGCTAAAACGCAGGAGACTACCCAGATGACGCCTGATTTTTCGACGCAGGAAGAAATTTTTGGCAAACTTCTCGGCCCCATGCCTACCAGCCGGGCAGCAACAAATGGCATCATTCTTCGTCACGGCTACATCGTGGCTGAATGGGGCGACACGCAACAGCCAGACCCGACCTACAGCGTCGCAAAAAGCGTATTATCGACTGTTCTGGGCATTACTATCGAGCGGGGTATAATTCCCGATATTCATGATCCGGTCGCTAAGCTGATTCATGACGGCGGCTATGAATCGGTGCAGAACAAGGCCATTACGTGGGAGCACCACGCCCAGCAAACCAGCGAATGGGAAGGTGAATTGTGGGGTAAAAACAGTGATTTTATCGGTAAAGAAGCGTTCGGAAAAGGCGAACGCAAGCCACGAACGATTCAGAAACCAGGCACGTACTACGAATATAACGACGTGCGTATCAACCGAATGGCGTTGTCATTGCTTCGTTTATGGAAAAAACCAATGCCCGATGTGGTGCGCGACGAAATCCTGAATCCCATTGGGGCGTCTGCTACGTGGCAATACATTCCATACCCGAACGCCGTGGCCGACGTCGATGGGAAACAGATGCCGTCGGTAAGTGGTGGCACTCGGTGGGGCGGTGGCCTGCGAATCAACACCCGCGACGAAGCCCGGTTTGGCTACCTCTTTCTGCGTCAGGGCCGCTGGCAGGACAAACAAATTGTATCGGCCAACTGGGTAAAACAGGCTACGACACCAAGCCCTGTCGGTCCGGATTATGGCTACTTATGGTGGCTCAATACGGGCACAGGTCAATCCGGCAAAAAAGCCTGGCCCGACGCACCAGCCACGAGTTTTGCGGCCCTCGGTGCCGGATCGAATACCGTATGGGTGGACCCGGAACACGACATCGTGATTGTGTGGCGGTGGCACAACGGCAATCCAAACGAACTGATAAAGCGCGTTTTAGCGGCTGTGAAAGACTAACGCCAATTAATACGAGTGCATTTGCAAGTATAGTTCTTCCACCTGTTTTCTGGCCCAGTCGGTTTTACGCAAAAATGTCAGGCTCGATTTAATGCTCGGATTACTCACGAAGCAGTTGATTCTGATTTTTTGACCGAGCCGCTCCCAGCCGTAATGATCCACTAATTCGGTCAGAATGGTTTCGAGCGTCTTGCCATGAAGCGGGTTGTTGGGTTGCGGATTCATACCGCAAAAAACGTCAATTTTTTGGTGGATTAGTGCGGACAAGCAGTTTTATGGACAAGATTATAGGAGTAGGAAAATAAAAATCCTGATATTCCTGTCCATACCCTGATGGATTTTTTATGCCTGTAAATCTGTTCAGAATACGGTTCATCGCTACTGATCCATGACATTATCCAAAGCCCAGTACACCCAACGCATCAAAGCCAGAGCCACCGAATTAGGCTTTGATTTTTGCGGTGTGGCAAAAGCGGATTTTCTGGAAGATGAAGCTCCTCGTCTGGAAAACTGGCTCAAAAACGGGATGCACGGCCAGATGAATTACATGGCGAACCACTTCGACAAACGGCTCGACCCGCGCCTATTAGTTGATGATGCCAAGTCCGTCATTACGGTGCTGCTCAATTACTATCCCGAACAGACATTACCCGAAGGCGAGGATGATTATAAGCTGTCGAAATACGCCTACGGCACTGATTATCACTTTGTTATAAAAGACAAACTGAAAGATTTACTGGCCTTTATTCACGACGAAATTGGTGAGGTTGGCGGGCGGGCGTTCGTCGATTCGGCACCAGTTATGGACAAAGCGTGGGCAAAACGCGGAGGATTGGGCTGGGTAGGTAAGCATACGAACCTGATTAACCGCGAAATCGGTTCGTTTTTTTTCATCGGCGAGTTGATTCTCGACCTCGAACTCGAACCCGACGGACCCATCACCGATTATTGCGGCACCTGCACCCGCTGCATCGACGCCTGCCCCACCGATGCTATCGTTGGTCCCTACGTAGTAGACGGCAGCAAGTGCATTTCCTACTTCACAATTGAACTCAAAGAAGCTATTCCCGAGGCCGTTCGCGGGAAGTTCGATAACTGGATTTTCGGCTGCGACATTTGTCAGGACGTGTGCCCCTGGAACCGCTTCGCCCGTCCCCACCAAACGCCCGCCTTCGATTTAAACCCCGAATTAGCCGCATTTACAAAGTCGGATTGGGAAGAGATTACGAACGATGTGTTCCGGGAAATATTCCGTCGGTCGGCGGTGAAACGCACGAAACTGGAGGGATTAAAACGGAATATTGGCTTTAATAAACCTCTATAGAACGCGGATAACGCTGATTAAAACAGATCAAAATGGATTTTATTAGCGTAAATCTGCTTAATCGGCGTTATCCGCGTTCCAGTGACGTAGTGCTTCTCCAACCCGCCAAACATCGGCATACGTATTATAAAGCGGGGTTGGTGCCAGTCGGATGCAGTCGGGTTCGCGCCAATCGCCAATGATGCCCTGTTCGGCGAGGTAAGTAAATAACGCTTTGCCGTTTCTGCGGACCAGCAGTGAGAGTTGGCAACCCCGCTGGTTGGGATCTGCGGGGGTCAGAATCTGAATGTCATCGAATGGAGCCAATACGTACTCCAGATAGCCGGTTAGCTGTTCGCTTTTTTGCCGGAGCGCAGCCATGCCCGCTTCGGCGGTAATTGAAATGGCGGCCCGGTGCAAGGCTAATCCCAGAATATTCGGTGTGCTAACCTGCCAGCCATCGGCACCGGGCGCGGGCAAAAAACCGGGCGTCATCTCAAAGCGTTTGTCCTCCCGATACCCCCACCAACCGGCTAATCTCGGCAGGTTCTGATCGTGGTGTTTTTCATGCACGAATATCCCCGATACGGCACCGGGGCCACCGTTAAGGTATTTATACGAACACCAGGTTGCAAAATCGACTCCCCAATCGTGTAGCCGTAGCGGTACGTTTCCGATGGCGTGAGCCAAATCAAACCCAATGGAAATGCAATGTTGCCGGGCTGTTTCGGCAATGGCGGCCATGTTGTAAACCTGCCCGGTATAATAATTCAGCCCACTCATCCAGATAACCGCCAATGAATCAGCGTGTTCGGCAATGGCGTTCTGGATATCGGTTGTGTGAATTAATCCCGGCGTGGACTCGCCCGGCGTGGACTCGTCATCGTTCGGTCGTGGAGCGATTTCAATGATGGCAGTAGTAGGGTCCAGTCCATGCTGTTTTACCTGCGTTTCCAGCGCATACTGATCCGATGGAAAATCCCCTTTGATGGTCAGAATCTTGAATTTCTTTTCGGTGGGCCGGTAAAATGACGCCAGAAGCAGGTGCAGATTTACGGTCAGCGCATTCATCGGACAAACCTCCGCCGGTTCGGCTCCAACAATCTGCGCCAGCGCGTCTTTACAGGTGTTGTGATAGCTGAGCCAGGGTTGCTCAGCTTCTTTTGACCGATGGAACCAGCCTTCGACGCCCAGATTTTTCCACGTATCGAGTTGTTGATTCAGCGCATTCTGCGCCGTACGGGGCTGTAAACCAAGCGAATTCCCGCAGAGGTATGTTACTGGTTTTCCATCCTGTTCAGGAATAAAGAATTGCTTACGAAAGGATTGAAGCGGGTCGATCTGGTCGAGGTGCTGCGCGAAGGTTAGGGAGTTTTCGTAGGTCATACTGTGTAAACCAAAATATCGGAAGAAATAGCTGCGATTGCGGGATATCCAATTTCATGGTCAGATAGTTTTATTAATTCTATCGAAAGCGCGAGACAGTCCATTACCTCATTTAAGATTAACTAATAAATCCGATTAACTTCTTTATGCGTAGTGATTCTATTAAAGTAAAAAACTCAAACGTTATATGAAAAACTTACGTACCAATTCAGTTAACTACCCGCAAACCGCACCGACCTCAAACCGAAGAACAACGCCATTCCGCAACACGATCCGATTGAGCTTAGGCTTGATTCTATTGTTTACCACCGGGCTGATTTCCTGCAACGACCACCGCGTTCCCCAACCCGGCCAGGTCATTCAGCCGACTGGCCCCAAACCGGATTGGGGTCCTACCATTGGCCCGCAAATGCTGGCCGTTATAGAAGAGTTGGGTCGTCTCGCGCCAACGCCCCTCGAACAGCTTACTCCGCAGCAGGCCCGGAAACAGCCAACTTTCAAAGATGCCGTTAATTCCCTGCTCGACAAGAACAATATTCCGCGCCCCACGGCGAATGTTACCATCAGCGAACGCATGATTTCGGGGTCTGGTGGTGCCCAGATCCGGGCCAAAATTTACACGCCCCGAAATGTTGCCGGACCACTCCCCGTTATCGTTTATTATCACGGTGGCGGCTGGGTTATTGGCAGCCCGGAAGTGTACGAATATTCAACGCTGGCCCTGGCCGAAGAAGTTGGGGCCGTGGTGGTGTCGGTCGATTACCGGCTCTCCCCCGAGTTCAAGTTTCCAACGGCCCATGAAGACGCCTATTCTGCTTACGAATGGGTGAAAAACAACGCGGCCCAGATAAACGGCAATCCGTCAAAAGTGGCCGTGGCGGGCGAGAGTGCCGGGGGTAATATGGCCATTACGGTGAGTATGATGGCCCGCGACCGGGGTTTGGCATTGCCTACGCATATCCTGTCGGTTTTTCCGGTGGCGAATAACGACCTGAACACACCGTCGTATAACCAGTATGCCAATGCCAAACCGCTTAATCGGCCATTGGTACAGTATTTTGTCGCGAATTATTTCAACTCGCCCGCCGACGGCGATAGTCCGCTGATTTCATTGGTCGACGTGGCGAACCTGAACGGATTACCGCCAGTGACAATCATCGCGGCTGAAATTGACCCGTTGCAAACCGAAGGAATGCTGTTACGCGATAAACTTCAGGCGTCCGGTGTTTCGGTAACGTATCAGTTATACACGGGTGCAGCCCACGAGTTTTTCGGTATGTATGCTATTGTGCCGCAAGCGCAGGAAGCTCAAACACTGGCCGCCACGCAATTGCGAAACGCGTTCAAGTAACGTAAGTACCATAAAAACGGCCCGTAATCAGGTGATTACGGGCCGTTTTTCATTTATGAAAAGGGTATATTATTGATGATCCATACTTCCGCCTTTCTTGCAGCAGCTCGGTAGTTTATTGTAGCCCAACGGGTCAGCCGCTATCTCTTCGGCATCGTAGCCGGTTTTGCTGATATTGGCTTTGAGCCTGGCGACGTCCGTTTTGGCGGGATTGTATTTGATGGTGACAATCTTTGTTTTTACGTCCAGATCAGACTCTTTTACGCCCTTTTCAAAGGCCAGATTCCGCTCGATGCGGGCTTTGCACATGCCGCAAATGGCCGACGTTTTAATCTTCACTTCCTTCTCCTTGTCGTCGCGGGTAGGCGCACCGGCAAACGAGATGCCCATGAGTATAAGCGAGGTCAGCGCAGTTAGAAACAGATTACGTACCATGGATGTAGTTGGTTTATAGTGAGTTGATAACGAAATTTTAGATCAAAAGGTGTCAAAAGCTTAGCACTACATTTACGCATTTGCCGACATAGACCGGCATTCGTCAGCGCACTTGCGGCAGGATTCAGCGCAGGCTTTGCAAGGCGCATGGTGGCTCGCGTGTTTTTCGCATTCGTCAGCGCAGGCTTCACAGACTTCGGCACAGAGTGCCATGAAATCACGCGCGAATTCCGACCCACGGGCATCAAGTCGACCACAAAGTGTACAGATGTCGGCGCAGTCGCGGCAGAGTTTAACACAAGCCGTCATGTTGTGTCCTTTGCTGTCGCTGTCGCCCATGTCGAGACAGGCGGTGGCGCAGCGTTCGCAGGCTTCAGCGCACTCGAAACACGTATCGACGTGGCCGCTGTGATTGTGTTGCATAATTTCCATAAGGCAGTTGAGTTTTTATGTAGCTGACCATTATCGGTCTATGAAGATAACATCCAGTTCCTGATAGGGTTTTTACATAATTCGGGTGAAAACATCCAACGGGCAACGCTCCTTAGATACTGTCCAGCGTTCGTCGTTCTACCAGAGCGATTTTTCTGAATTGCCCCGGTGTCTGGCCCGTTACCTGCCGAAACTGGGTTGATAAATGTTGCACGCTGCTGTAACCCAGACGCCACGCGATCTCACTCAGCGTCAGCTCGTTATAGAGCAGCCACTCCTTTACTTTTTCAATTTTAAGCGCGATAATATACTTCTCCAGCGTGTGTCCCTCACTGGCCGAAAACATGCTGCTCAGGTGTGAATACTCGTAACCCACTTTCCTTTCCAGGAAGGTCGAGTAGTTCTCCGTTGGCAATCGTTCAGCTTTCAAATGCTGGATTTCATTGATTAGTAACACCTTTATATGTTCAACCAGCGATTGCTTTTTGTCGTCAATCAAATCGAATCCATTAATCTGTAACGTCTGCCGAACGGCATCGAGCGTAATCGTTTCGGGCAGCGGCTCAATAGCCACCTCACCCAGTTCAACCCGGCCAACGGTAAGTCCCAGTTTTTCGAGTTCCTCGCGCACAACCCGCTTGCAGCGGTCGCACACCATATTCCGGATGGTTAGTATCATTATTGTGCGGGTTTGAAACGAAAGCCTATGTACACCATGCGGCCCGTAATGGGTCCCCACGTCTGCGTGCCCGCATCGAAGTCAGGACCAAACGGATTGACAGCAGCAAAGATTGGGTTGCTTTGACGGAAACCTGTCAGGTTTTCGCCCCCCAGATAAATTTCCCAACCGCTCAGAAACGCCCGGCTAACCTGTGCATTGAGGTTATAAAATCCCGGCGAGTACGTGAAAGGCACATACGGAGGCTGCTCATAATCAGCACCTTCACGAAGATACGGAATTCGTCGGGGACCGTTCCATTGCAGCGTTGCGTCGAACTTCCATTTATCAAACGGCAACGCATAGCCCACATTCAGCAGAAGTCGGTCGCGGGGAATCATCATGCGGGGCAGCAACAACGTATCGCCGGAGGGAACGCTCATGCTTTGCCGCACGTCGAAGAGTCTGTAGGCCAGTTTAACCTCCATTCGTTTGATTGGCTGGTAGTTTAGCTCGGCCTGAAAACTGTTGGCAAATGATTTCCCGTAGAGGTTATGAAAGTGCAGTTCGCGGGGGTGTTCCAGGTCAACCATGAGTTGCTCGCGAAAATCTGTCCGGTAATAATCGACAACCAGCGACGCCTTCCGGCCAGCCACAGTAAAATCATTCGTCAGGCTCACACCGTAGTTCCAGGACACTTCGGGACGTAGCTGAGCATCGTTGATAATGGCCCGTGAACTCACTAAATAACCGAAGTTTTCGGCATATAAATTGGGCACCCGGAAGCCCCGTCCGGCTGATGCCCGCAACGCCATGTTTTGATTGAGCGTGTATTTCAAATGAGCGCGGGGAGTTAGCTGTGCGCCAAACAGGTTGTGATAGTCGAGCCGACCGCCCAGCACCAGCGTCAATTTTTCGGGATATGTGTAGGTGTATTCGGCAAAAATACCCGGCACGGATTCAGTACGGTTCGTTTGTACGGTTCCCAACTGCTCCCGATAATCATCCAACAGATAGCTGATTCCGGCTTTATACGCATGGTTGGTATTCCCAATAATCGACTGATAAATCAGGTTGGCGTAGAGCGTCCGTTGCTGTCCCGAATAAGGCCGATACCCGAAGTTAGCCGTTTGTTCGTGGGTTAACCCGTTCAGAATTAATCCTAAACCTCTATACGGTTTATCGGGATAAAGTATGGCCGTTTTCGAGAAAAACTCAAGCCGCTTAGTCGTGTTCCCAAACCCGTACCGCGATGCCCCAAACCGGGACAACTGCCCGCCGTCGCGGTCTTCGTAGAGTGCTTTCACGCCAAATTGTGCCATAAACCGTTCGCTGCTGTACTTATAGCGATTGATGGCGTTGACTTGGGTGTAGAGCGGCAAATCGCGAAAACCGTCGTTGTTCTGGTCGAGTTCAGTACGTAGTGTGCTGACATGACCCAACACGCCCACACTCCATTTTTTACTCAATGACTTCGACCAGTTGGCGTTGCCTTCTACCCGCCCGAAACTGTTGGCATAACCGTTCAAAAACAGCTTGTTGGCATCATCAGGCTTTTGCAGTTCCACGTTCATTTGGCCGCTCATGGACTCGTAACCGTTCACGACTGACCCCGCTCCTTTGCCGACGTCGATGCTCGTAATCCAGGTGCCGGGAATGTAATTCAGGCCAAATGTCGTTGCCAGCCCACGTACGGTTGGTATGTTCTCAACGTTGGTTTGAACGTATTGACCGCCCAATCCCAGAAACTGAATCTGCTTCGCGCCC
>JANPJE010000388.1:0-18898 GCA_031425355.1 Spirosoma sp.
CGCGGGTCGGGCGCGTACCAGTATAGCGTACCGTCTGCATCGGCCATCGGAAAAATGCCATTTATGTAGCCGTAAATCAGATCGTCAGCAGAAAGCTTATCCATCAAAAGTATAGATGCGTAGAAAGGCAAAGATAAAAAATCAGACCTGAATTGCTTTACATCAACACCAACTGACTGCATAACAAGGAGCGGGCGAAGAATGAAACTTTACCAATCAGAGTACGTCTTAACAACAAACTCTACGTTTAGGGGGTTAAACCAAACCCTTTGCCCACTGTCGAATGTTTACACTGAAACGATTTGAATTGATTATGAAAAAAGGACTTATTTTAGGGCTGCTTGCTCTGCCGCTGCTGCTCAGCCAGTGCAACGTTAATAAGCAGATTTCGCAGGCGAAAACCCTCGGCGATTGCCGCTACACGGTAGCTTCGGCAGATAGTATTTTTCTGGCCGGAACGGATGTTCGTCAGTTTCGCAACCTCGAAGACCTGAATCCCGCCCGGTTCCCCCGGCTGGCAACGGGTTTGCTGTTGCGTAACGTACCGCTCGATGCCCGGCTGAATATTGATATTACGAATCCAACCAATAAACTGGCCGGTATCAACCAGTTGGAATACAAGATTATGCTGGCGGGGCAGGAGTTATTTAACGGGTTTCTGAACCAGCGTATCGAAGTGCAGCCTGGTGGTGGCAAAACCCGCGTACCCATTCGGCTCAATACCAACGCTTATCAATTATTGACCGATGCCAAAACCCGAGATGCTTTCACGCAGTTGATACAAAACCTGTCGGGGGGGGGCAATGCCCAACCGTCGAAGTTGACAATCCGGATCAAGCCTACCCTGGATTTACTCGGTAAACAAGTCAATTACCCCGGTTATATCACAATAGATCAGGACGTAACGAGTAAGATTCTGCTGGGAAACTAAGCGGCTGCAAGGCATTTTTAAAACCTTGTGCCGATTGAAACAGTAGCATTTTATGCGCCCCGGCTTTTTCAGGTCGGGGCGATTTGTTTGATCGTCTTTTACAGTGTCAGATTTCTCAAATTGATTTTAACTGCCCATCCGATGCGTCAAATGTTGCTTGCCGGCCTGTTTTTTTGTTCGATTTTAACGAGTCAGGCTCAGTCAAACCAGATTCAGGTTACCCATAACGAAGCGCAGAAACGTGTTTCCGTTACGGTCGATGGCAAGCCATTCACCGCTTATATCTACCCCGGCCCAACCGTTTTGAAAAAGCCTGTTTTATACCCGATTCTTTCGGCGGGGGGTAATTTCATAACGCGTGGCTGGCCCCTTGATCCCCGGCCCGACGAACGTATCGACCACCCGCATCATGTTGGTATGTGGTTCAATTATGGCGATGTGAACGGACATGACTTCTGGAACAACTCGACCGAAATCGGAAAGGAACACAAAGGACCATTTGGCACCATCGTTCATACGTCGGTAAAATCCATGAAAAGCGGAAAGGCACAGGCCGAACTGGTCGTTACTGCCGACTGGCTCGATAAAGATGGAAAAGCCATGCTTCAGGAAACAACAACCTACCAGTTTCGGGCGGGTGCTGACAATCGGATCATCGACCGAATCACTACGCTGAAAGCCGTTGGTCAGGATGTAGTTTTCAAGGATAATAAAGAAGGTCTGATCGCTGTGCGGATGGCCCGTCAGCTCGAACAACCCTCGACTAAAGCCGAAATGTTTACGGATGCTCAGGGCGTAGCGACCAAGGTTCCGGTGCTCAATAATGCGGGCGTAACCGGGCTGTATCACACCAGCGAGGGCGTTGAGGGCGATGCTGTCTGGGGTACGCGCGCCCAGTGGACAAAGTTAACCGGGACGCTTGGCAACGAGACGGTGTCGGTTGTTTTAAGTGATGATCCTAAAAATATTGGCTATCCAACGTACTGGCATGCAAGGGGTTATGGATTGTTTGCGGCTAATCCGCTGGCGCCATCAGTCATGAGCAGCGGCAAAGCTCCGGCCTTGAATTATACACTTCCCTTGGGCAAAACCGTTACGTTCCGTCATCGGCTACTGATTCAATCCGGAGACGTATCGGAGGCCATGCTACAGAAATTAATCAGGTAAGTTGCTGAATCATAATGGGCTTATTGGCGTAAAAAGCTATTTGGCATATTATTTGTAGTCCCGCTTAACCAGTGCATCCAACCGTGCTGGTTTCTATGATCCATTCTACACATTGTAGCTCCTTTCGTTTTAAGTATGCGTTCCTTATCGTTGGTCTGCTGGCATCAGAAATGCTGCTGGCTCAACCACGTATCAGTCCGCCCCGTGCTCGCGCTCCACACGCATACTCGCCACTCCGGCGCAGTGCGGATGGATTGAAAACCATTGAAAACGGGCAGATCAAAGTAGGCATCAACACAAACTTTGGCGGTGCCATTACCTACCTGGCTTTCTCAGACACGCGTGGCGGTAATGTTTCTACCGCCAATATGGTCAATAACCCGGACCTCGGGCGGCAGATACAGATTGCTCTTTATAGCGGTCCCCAAAATTATTCAGACCGTTCAGGCTATACCAATCTCGGCTGGAACCCGATTCAGGCGGGCGACGCCCACTTTAATCCGTCGGAGGTTGTTGCAGTTGAACAGCAGCAAAATCTGTTATACGTAAAAACTATTCCCAAACAGTTTGGAATAGTTAATGAACCGGGCGAATGCACCATCGAACACTGGATCCGGCTGGAAGGTAACGTAGTGAAAGTACATGTCAAAGTGGTTATGTTCCGCTCAGACCGAAATCAGTATGAAGCCCGCCAACAGGAGTTTCCCTGCGTTTATCTGAATGGCGATTACCACAATATGTGGTTTTATAACGACCGCTCCCCCTATACTAACGGTTCTCTGGCACTTGAGCGCATACAACCACCCAGCACGATGCTCTTTGGCGACGTCTTTCCAACAGAACCCTGGATGGCTTCTACCAATGATAGAGGGTACGGTGTGGGCCTGTACGTTCCGGATATGTATGAATGGAAAAGAGGTTATTTCGGGAGCGATTTGAGCGGGGATGAATTCAGTACGGTAGCATCCTACATTGCCGCAACAAACCGGGTTATTCTGGATCATAACATGACTCATGAGTTTGATTATGAGCTGGTTGTAGGTCACCTCAACGATATTCGTTCCTACGTTTATAACAAACCCCGGTTGTCGGCAGGGCCTAACTATCGATTCGATAATGACCGAAAAGGCTGGTATTATCACGGAGCTAAGGATACCGGCTGGCCAATTCAGGGTAAATTACATGTCGTTTTTGATAACCCCACAAACGGCGGTGAGATTGTCTCACCCTATGTATTCTGGAAAGGCCGCACTACGCAAAAAATTTATCTGCGGGCCGCTTTCAGAACCCGCAACAATAGAATTCGCCTGAAATGGCGCCGTAGTGAAGACCAGACAATGTATGGTACTGGAGACCGATCCATGGAGTTTCCGATTATTAATGACGGACAGCTCCGTACGTACGAGATAAACTTAAGCGGCAACGACAACTGGCTGGAACACAACATCGGACAGGTTGCCTTTACCTTAGTTCCCAATGGGCCAAGTTCCGATGAGTGGGCCGAAATCGAATGGATCGCCACATCGCCGGATGGGCCAACAAATCAGCCTATTACCCCGCCCGTTGTCCAGCCACCCATTGTTGTTGTGCCGGAACCAGTTCCCTGCGAGCCTGGCTGCGCACTGGTTGGTGTACGAAAAGTGCAGTACACCCGGTCAAATCGCAGGCGGTAGCGAAGGGTTTATTATTGACAAAGCCGGTGAAGATGGATTTCTTCACCGGCTTTGTTTTTATAGAAGCAACCGTCTGAATTTAATTCAAATGAACCAGAGCCGACCGATAAACGCGCCCTTCAAGGGACTCCAGCCACGAACGTAACGTATTGTTTTCGGTGGTAGCCCGGCCAAGTTCTGTATCAATCTGACGCAGCAGAAAAAATAGTTGATGAATGTGCATCCACTGCTCAGCCAATTGACTGGCCTTTTTGGGATTCAGTTTTTGCTGACGGGCTTCCTGCGTGAGTTGACGTAAACTCATTTTGAGGTGATACCGCAGCATGATCAACCGGCTGGCCATTGGCAACTCACTTGGGTTACGCTCCATGTGGGAGATGCTCTTAGCCAGTACATTATTACGTTGCTGAAGCTGGTCAGAAACGATCATCCAGGCCTGCTCTGCCCGAAGCGACTCATACGTTACAGTTTTCATGGCGATTTGTACAGATACGGTTTATGAACAAATATACCAATATGGCAAATTAATTAGTCGGTAAATGACTTATTCAGGCAAACATTTATCTGAATATTTACTGTTTTGCCAATTATTTGACTATTGAAAGATAGAATAGTTTAACGTGTCGTGAAAAGATAGTTTTCTGGAAGCCTTAGTTAGTTGAATACGACGGTTTGAAGTCTGGTATTAAACCTCGAACTTCAAACCCCGAACGTCAACCCTGCCCATGGACCCTATCTATCGCGCACTTATTATCTGCACGAACCATACCGACTATCCGACAAAAGCCCACAAAACGGGGTTATGGCTGAGTGAGGCCACCCACTTCTATGATGAGTTAGCGGGTCGTAATCTGCCCTTCGACATTGCCAGCCCAACCGGTGGACCGATTCCCATTGACGAAAAGAGCATTGATAAACGGGACACCATCAACGAGAAATGGTACAACGATCCAACATTTCGATCTAAACTCGATAACTCGCTTCGTCTGGACGATGTAAACCCGGCCCTTTACCAGATCATTTACCTTACTGGCGGGCACGGAACCATGTGGGATTTCCCCGATAATCTGGTTTTACAGACAATAACCCGGCAGATTTACGAGAATGGAGGCATGGTGGCGGCTGTTTGCCACGGTGTTAGTGGTCTGCTGAACGTAACGTTATCAGATGGTTCCTTGCTGATCGACAATCGGCAGGTAACGGGATTTTCCAATATGGAAGAAAAGTTGGTGCGGCTCGATGAGGAAGTACCGTTTTTACTCGAAGATGCGCTGAAGCACAAAAAGGCTCTTTACAGTAAGAGCTTAATCCCGTTTCTGCCGCATATCGAAGTCGATGAGCGGTTAATAACCGGCCAAAATCCACTTTCGGCCCGGAAAGTGGGCCGAAAGGTATTAGAGGAAATGTATGAAAAATAGATAAACGCTTTTTTGTAAATCATTCATCATTCATCATTCATCATTCATCAAACCATAGCTTCAGGATATACTTCGCGCAGGAGTTTTAATTCCTGATCTTTCTCCGAAACAATAGGATCGTCAATTCCCCAGTTAATACCCAGGTCGGGGTCGTTCCAGATAATGCCCGCTTCAGAGGCTTTATTGTACACATTTGTGCACTTATAGCTGAAAACACTGTCTTCCAGCGCGAGAAAACCATGCGCAAAACCCTCCGGAATGTAGGCCATATTGGCTAACCGGGCATCCAGCAAAAAAGATTCATACTGCCCAAACGTAGGTGAATCGGGGCGTAGATCGACGGCAATATCCAGCACTTGCCCGGTAATGACACGTACCAGTTTACCCTGTGCAAATGGAGCATGTTGCATGTGTAATCCACGCAGTACGCCCTTCACCGAAAAGGATTGATTGTCCTGCACAAAGTCCATCGGCAGACCCAGCGAGACAAACAGAGATTTGTTATAGGACTCGAAGAAATGGCCGCGTTCGTCCTCAAACACGCGTGGAATCAATTCAATCAGGCCTTCAATGGCCGTTTCCCGAATTTGCATACTGAATTTGTTAGGAGAAAGCTGGTGGTCTCAACGGCAAATTTATGAAACTGACGGGGTAATTTGTACTTTTGGCCGAATCAATTTAGCCTGTGTTCGGCAATTCAGCATGACCTACCCGGAATTAAGCGCACAAATCGTTCAAAAACAGTCTTACCTGTGCGTCGGATTAGATACAGACCCCCGCAAAGTACCCCGACATCTACAAACAGAATCCGATCCGGTTTTTGCCTTCAATAAAGCCATCATTGACGCCACCGCCGATCTTGCCGTAGCCTACAAGCCCAATATTGCCTTCTACGAAGCGCAGGGACCACGCGGTTGGGAAAGTCTGCAAAAAACGCTGGCGTATATTCCTGAGAATTGTTTCACCATCGCCGATGCCAAACGGGGGGACATTGGCAATACATCGGACTTGTATGCCCGCACTTTCTTCGACCCGACTGCCGCTGGACTGGCCTTCGATTCGGTAACGGTTGCCCCTTATATGGGTCGTGATTCGGTAACGCCTTTTCTGGCTTATGAAGGCAAATGGGTAATTCTGCTGGCTCTGACGTCCAACCCCGGCAGTGCTGATTTTCAACGGCAACGTATTGATAATCAGGATTTATTTGAGGTGGTTATTCAGACAGCACATACCTGGGCTGGTCCCGATAAACTCATGTTTGTGGTTGGTGCTACGCAGGCTAATGAGTTCAAACGGATTCGGGAACTGGCCCCCGATAATTTTCTGCTCGTGCCGGGGGTAGGGGCACAGGGCGGTAGTCTGGCCGACGTATCACGTTTAGGATTAACCCCATCGGGCGCACTTTTAGTCAATGCGTCGAGAAGTATTCTGTATGCCTCCGACGGACACGATTTTGCCGACCGGGCACGGAGTGAAGCACAGGCAATACAAACGGAGATGGCCCATTATTTGAGAAAATCACGAGATTAAGCGCTGTCTTTCAGGGAGTTTTCTTATTTTTGGTATCTCCTCAGGGCCGAAAACTGCAACCCCCTAATTCATCACAGTGTCTATGTTTCGCCGTGCCCGAAGCCTTTCTGTATTTCATTTGGCAGTACCAGTATTTCTGGAAAAATAAATTAATTACCACCAACGGCGAAACGGTTCAGGTGCTGCATCCCGGTTTTCGGAATCACAATGCCGGGCCGGATTTTACGAACGCACGTTTACGTATTAACGATGTTGACTGGGTAGGCACTGTTGAGATGCACATCCACACGTCGGACTGGCTCGCTCACCGCCATCAGCATGACCGCGCCTACGATAATGTCATCTTGCACGTTGTCTGGCAGGACGACCGCCCCGTTAATGGCCGCCAGGTCGACCGCGCAAACGGCACGCCGCTGCCCACCCTCGAACTCTCCCCGATCACTGACCCCGCGCTGATTGATCGTTATAAAACCCTGACCGACTCGCCGGATGCCATCCCATGTGCCGGACAGTTTCGGTCGGTGTCGCCCCTGCGGGTAACGGCTATGCTGGACAAATCCATGCTGCAACGGCTTGAGCGTAAGGCGGCTGGCGTTCGGGAGTTATTCGGACAGACGAACGGTGATTGGGAAGAAACGGCATATCGGCTGCTGGCTATCAACATGGGTTTCAAAATTAATGCTGAGCCGATGGCCCAACTGAGCCGGGCGGTGCCGTTGAAAGCGATTTTGAAACACCGTGATGTGCTGTTGCAGGCCGAAGCCATGTTATTTGGTGCGTCGGGCTTGTTAGATACGGTTGAAGAACCTGACCAGTACGTAGCAACGCTCCAGCGCGAATACCGCTTTTTTGTAGCGAAATATAATCTGAGTGAAAAGCAGTTAACGGCTCATATCTGGAAGTGGGGGAGGCTGCGGCCCGCTAATTTTCCGACTTTGAGACTGGCGCAACTGGCTCGGTTGGTCACGCACCATGCCAGTTTATTCTCGCTTTTCGTTGGTACTGCCGATGCGGAAATGTTGCTCAAATCATTGCAGATAACGCCCTCAGGTTATTGGCAGTCGCACTACCGTTTTGGGAAAGAAACCGAAAAGTCAGCCCCTTCTTTGGGACGGAATTCTGCCGAAAATATTGTCATCAATACCGTAGTGCCTCTGTTGGCCGCCTATGCCCATCACCGGGGTCAACCCGCTTATATTGACCGGGCTATTGACTTACTGGAACAACTGCCCGCCGAAAAAAACCGCCTGACCGAAGGCTGGGATACCCTTGGATTGGGTATCCGCACAGCCTTCGATTCGCTGGCGGCTATTGAACTATATAATGAATTCTGTTCCGTCAAAAAATGCCTGAGTTGCCAGATTGGCGCAGGACTGTTGAAAGAAAAAAAGGAGGAGAAAAGGGACGAAAGGAATAAGTACTGATTTCTTTCGTCCCTTTTCTCCTCCTTTAGCTCATAACTACGTCTTGTTTGGTAGAATCCCACGTTACGCGTTTGCCGGTATGCAGGGCCATTGTTGCCATGATATTAGCAACGGAGTGATTGAAACCAACTCGTGCGGGTGCGTTTGGTTCTTTCCGCGTACGAATACATTCCATCCAGTTGAGCATATGCAGCGAGGTCATCGGGTCGCCACCGGTATTGGCGGAGGTTTCCATTTTGGCCGCATTACCCAATGACATAGCGGGCAGAAGATTGGCCTGCATGTTCATTTCTTTGGCATACTTAGCCTCCAGTCCACCTTCTGGTGAGATCTTATTCGTGTCCAGATTAATCATGCCGCCGTTTGAGTAATAATACTCTTTCGTGCCACCCGCTTCGTTGTGCATTCGCGAGGAATAAAGCACCTGAAAACCTTTGTTTTTGTCGTTGTCCGGGCCGTAATCGAATACAGCCGTGAACGTATCGGCATTCACGCGGCCATCTTTCCAGACATATACGCCACCATTGGCTACCACACTACGTGGGTGATCTAAGCCGCTGAACCAATGAACGGTATCAATCTGGTGTGACATCCACTGTCCCGGAATACCAGACGAGTACGGATAAAATAACCGGAATTCAAGGTATTTGCGTGGGTCCCATTCTACTTTAGGCCGATTCAGTTGAAAGCGTGCCCAGTCGGTATCTTCCTTTTTGATTTCAGATACCAGCTTAGCCCGACGCCAGCGACCGGGCTGGTTCACATTCCAGGTCATTTCAACCATCGAAATATCACCGAATTTACCCGAACGGATAAACTCGTTAGCCGAGTGGTAATTGGGAGCCGACCGTCGTTGTGAACCGACCTGCACAATTTTTTTTGTTTTCTCAACGGCTTTGAGGGCTTTTCGGGCATCCTCCAGCGATTCGGCGAAAGGCTTTTCGCAGTACACGTCCCGTCCCGATTCAACGGCATCGACGCAGTGTAGCGCGTGCTGAAAATCGGCGGTGCTGATGATAACGGCGTCAACATCCTTACGATCAAGGAGTTCATCGTTGTTACGTGCTTTAAAAAACGAATCATCATTCCAGCCTTTGCCTTTCAAATATTGCTCAGCTTCATCGCGACGCCGGTTCCAGATGTCGGACACGCCTACAAACGCGAAATTCTGGGCTTTGGCATGTTCCATAAACGCCGGTGCCAGCGACTGCCGGAAACGATCAGAGAAACCAATAATGCCGACCCGAATCCGGTCATTGGCCCCAATGATACGGGCGTAGCTACCGGCTGAAAAACTCATGCCCAGCCCCGCCAGTGCTGACTTTTTTATAAACTCACGACGATTTTCCATATGATTTAAGCTGTTAGAAAGAAAAAAATTAGCTAATGAATTGAAATCGACTCACCAAAAAGCGTACTATTTTCAGAGGGTTTTGATTTTAATATTTCGGAAGTAAACCCGGTTGCCATGGTCCTGAAGGAGAATGTGGCCCTTCGCTGCTTCGCCAAACCGGCCATTATTGTTGTACTCAGGAGCTTTATACTTACTCATAGCTACCATTTCCCGAAACTGATCACCGCCCCGTTCATAATCAACTACTTTCTTGCCATTCAACCAGTGTTCAACGTGGTTACCTTTCGAGACGACCCGGCCCGTGTTCCACTCACCAATGGGGTTCGCTTTTTTGCCGCTTGCCGGAATCAGGTCATATAGCGAGCCTACCGTGCGATTGCCGTTACGTCCCATTTTAGCGTCGGGGTGTTTGTCATCGTCCAGCACCTGAAATTCCAATCCAAAGGCTGATCCTTTCGGCTTCGGGCTTTGCTCCGCAACAAAATATTTCAGGCCGCTGTTGGCTCCCTCGGTCAGTTTAAAATCGAACATCAGATCGAAATCACTGTATTCGCCCGTCGTTACAATGTCGCCAAAGCTGTGCGATTCTGACCCGTCAGACTGTTGAATGGTTAGCTGTCCGTCGGTTACGTCCCAGCCTGTTGAGGGAAATTTGTCGCTATACGCTCCCCGCCAGCCGTTGGTCGTTTTGCCATCGAAAAGTAGTTGCCAGCCGTCTTTTTTCTCTTTACTCGTGAGTGTATTCGGCGTCTGTGGCTTCTCGGCGGCTATCAGGCTGAGTAATAAGATTCCGCTAATCAATAACTGTTTCATGATCCTTTTCAAGTTGTACTTCTGTGATTGACTGTAGCTCGGATGGGCCCGTCCACGATACAGCGGACCGTCTACACTACAATCTGTCACAGAGGGTGCTTTAGCGTTTTTGTGATGTAGTCTTTGTTGATCTGAGCACACTGTGCCGGGGTTTTGTTTTTTTCCGGTACGCCGTCCAGTTCAACAATTCCCCATCCGCTAAACTTAATGTCGTTCAACGCTTTGAATACCGCTGGAACATCAACATTTCCCCGGCCCAGTTCCACAAATTTATACGCTTTAGGATCATTCGGTTTGTCGGGCAGGGGTGACATGGTGTCTTTCAGGTGCAGCGCGTACAACATGTCTTTGTATTGCTTCACGGCTTTTTCGGGTTGGCCTCCGCCTTGTTTGTAGTGGGCAATGTCAAGCTCCAGTTTCATGTATTTAGGGTTCATGGCCTGTATAATCACGTCTACTTCTTCGGGCGTCTCGCCGAGCTGGTGCATGTGATTATGATACGTTGCCTGAACGCCCAGATCGGCAGTTTGCTTGCCGATTTCGTTCATCACTGCCGCCAGCCGTTTCAATTCGTCGGTGGTGGGGAGCCGGTCTTTGGGGCGGGCCGAGTTGGTCAACTGAATGGCCGAGCCACCGAGTGCTTTCACAAAACTGGCGTGTGCTACGTGTGTGTCGATTGTGCTTTGTTCCTTAGCCGGGTCAATCTCCACGTTGCCACTCGAGAACATCGCCAGTGTGAGTTTGTGCTGTTCGAGCAGTGCTTTCAATTCGGAGGGTTTCGCCCGGTAGGGGCCAAAGGTATTGGCCCGGATTTGAATACCCCGGTAGCCCAGAGCCGCCAAATCGGCAATGGCCTGCGCATCATTGCCGCCCCACGTAATGGACGAATAGGCAATGTTAAGACCTGATTTTTTGGCCAGTATCGAGTAAGCGGATAACTGGTCAATTCCGACTGTGAGAGCCAGTGTTGTCAACCCGGCTGTGCCAAGAAACTGCCGTCGGTTTACCGTCTCATTCATAGATATAGGGGAGCAGAAATAATCAGTACAGGCCGATAAACACGGTTCGTTACTGATGGTGAAATGAATTGTTTTCCAATTGAGAATGAATAGAATAAGCGGATTTAAGCTTGCTTCTACTGATTATTAAAGAGCGAAAGAGTGCTACATGATGCGTCAGCCACTCTTTCGCTCTTTTACTCTTTAATATCCTGGATTTTGCGGAAAAGTCGTTGCGCCGTTTGCCGTGCGGTCAATTTGATCCTGCGGAATAGGACGTAGCAAATGAAAATCCTTGATGTTGGGACCACCATCGGGATTGTGGGCTTTTACCCGCTCAATGAGTTTACCCATGCGCTTCAAATCGAACCAGCGGAACATCTCGGCCGCCAGTTCGCGGTCGCGCTCGTCCAGAATGAAATCCATTGTGATTTGTGCGGGTGTTATTTCCATCTGCGCGGTTCGTCCCGTCCAGGCGGCCCGCCGACGTACCATATTGATGGCATCGGCCGCTTCCTGCAATTTGCCGAGCTTAAATTGTGCTTCGCCCAGAATCAGATACGTTTCGGCTAACCGGAACATGATAAAATCACGGCTACCGGCTTCATAAGTACGGTCGGGGCGGAGCGGGTCCAGAAATTTCTGTAACACGGGAAACAGGTTTGCCCGGTAATTGCTTGGCACCAGCACCTGATACTTTTTAGCGGCCCGTTGTGCTTTTGTCAACTCTACGCCGGGTATGAAAATAGCCGTATCACCAGAGGCAAACGTAAGGGTTGTTTTAGAGTCGTCGAAAATCGGAGTTGTGTAGGTTCCGGGTCGGTTGCTCAACCAGGTATCCTTAAACGTTTTCTTGTACCGCGAATCATTGACCCGGTTAGCCTGAGCGAATACCGTTTCGAGCATATAAGTAGTGGGACGATAGCGTTTGAATGGACGGCCATTCTGTGTGTCACGTTGCAAACCTGCCTGAACATCGTATTCCATCCCAAAATACAGGTGTGTCTGGTTACCCTGAACTACTCCGCCCCCGGCTGCACCAATGGCGGTGAGGGCATCGGACGTGTATTGCGTGGCAAAAATTACTTCGCTGTTAATTTCGCCACCACCCTGTTCAAACACTTTGGCAAAGTCAGGCAGCAAGGCATACGTATAGTTTTTGGTCACATTTTGAGCCAGCGTAGCCGCTTTGCTATAATCGTCGGTGGCAGCCGCTTCCGACGTTGCTTTGGTCAGATAGACACGGGCCAGCAGATGCTCGGCGGCCCCTTTCGTGGCACGGCCATAATCAGGTGTTGGGGTTGCCAGGTCAGGAATAGCGGCTTCCAGATCGCTGGTTATCAGTGCGTAAACATCTTTAACCGAAGCCCGTGAAAATTCTTTGATGGGGTCCAGGTTACCCTTCGTCACTAACGCTACCGGGCCGAATGTTTGCACAAGCACAAAGTAATGGTGTGCCCGCAGAAACTTCATTTCGGCTACCCTTCGTTTTAGCAACGCGGCATCTAATCCCTTGATAGTCGCGGCATTGTCAATCACAAGGTTCATCGTGTTGATGCCTACGTAGAAGTTATTCCAGAGGTCGCGCAGAATGTCCACCCGTGGGTCGAATTGCGACAGGTACTGGTTCATGAACTTGTACGCGCCATCGGCTCCCATCGTGTAAGTATCCGTACCAAATACAGTCAGGTTCATACCGATTTCGCGGCCATAGAAATCGCGAAGGGTTGCGTAGGCCGCCCGTGCGGATGCTTCCAAACCAGCAGGGGTGTTAATGTACTGCGCGCCTACCTGCGAAATGGGTTTTTCAACCAGCAGGTCTTTACAGGCAGTGGTACCCAGCAACAGACCGGCTGTGAGGGTTCCAATAAATAGATGTATCTTTTTCATGAGATTTTAGACGTCTGAGGGATCAGAATTTAGCGTTGATACCAAACGTGAATTGCTTGACAGCAGGTGTCTGACTTTCGTTAACCGTGTCGAACGATTCGTTATCAATGCCCTTGTACTTGGAGCGGTATTCCGAGAAAATGAACGGCTGTTGTGCTGAAAAATACACCCGCAAGCTGCTCATCCGCAGTTTCTGGGTCAGTACCGATGGGATGTTGTACCCTAAGTTGATGTTCCGCACCTTTAGGAATGTGCCGCTGAAATATTGCAGCGTCGATTGAAATACCGGAAACTCCTGGCTCTGGTTAGGTCGTGGAAACTCGTTGGTTGGGTTCTGGGGTGTCCAGTAGTCAATATCCAGATTGTTGTACCGGCCGGCCAGTGAGTTGAACGACGTATGGAAACCACTCCGAATGGTGCTGCCTACGCGGGCGAACAAAAAGAATGATAAATCAAACCCTTTATAACTGAACCGGTTCGTCATGCCCATCGAGAAATCGGGCACCTGCGAACCGATAATTACCCGGTCGTCGGCGTTGATTTTTCCATCGGGCTGGCCACTGAGTTTTCCGTCGGCCGACCGTCCGTTATTGTCTTCTACCTTGATTTCGCCCACCTTGCGTCCGAAACTGGCGGCCTGAGTTTCTTCGCCCAACTGCCAGATACCGACCTTCTTATAATCGAAATAAGCGGTAATGGGCTGACCGATAAACCGGGAGTTGCCAATGTCGTCCACTTTTCCATTGAACAACTCTACAATCGCTTCTTTATTACGTGCCCATTGGATGTCGGTTGTCCATTTGAAACCACTTGGTGAGTTAACGTTTACGGTCGAAAGCGTCAATTCGATACCATCGGTTCGGGTTTTTCCAACATTGCGAAGTACACTGCTATAACCACTCGTGAAAGGCAACTGATCAGAAAGCAGCAGGTCACGGGTGTTTGCCTGATAAACTTCCAGCGAGCCCGAAACCCGACCCCTGTACAGACTGAAATCCAAACCAACGTTAGCTGTTGTGGTTGTCTCCCATTTCAGGTCAGGGTTTCCGATACTGCCTGGCCGGTATCCATAAGCCGGTGTTGTGTTGAAGGCGTATGTCGTGCGGTTAAGCAGCGTTTGGGTCTGGTACGGGTTAATGGCGGTGTTTCCGGTTGAGCCATAACTCACCCGGAACTTAAGCATGTCAACCCAGGTGCTATTTTTCATGAATGGTTCATTGCTGATATTCCAGCCAATAGCCGCCGAGGGGAAAAAGCCATACTTGTTATTCGCACCAAACCGGCTCGATCCATCGGCGCGGGCCGTTACCGTAAGCAGGTATTTGTCATTATAATCGTAGTTAACACGACCCATATACGAGTTAAGGGTCCACTGCGTCAGGTTGGTACCGATACCGCTGATGATTGTCGCCTGGCCGAGGTTAAAGTACTGCTGGCTTTCGGCAGGGATACCCGTTACGTTGACGAATCCATCTTCGAGATCGTCGGTCTGGAGCGAGTGCAGGGCTGTCAGGTTCAGGTTGTGAACCTGCTTAAACGTTTTCTGATAGCTCAGTATGTTTTCGATGGTATAGTTAAAATTGAATTGATAACCCGTGAAACCCGTTGGGTCACCCCCGCGCCGGGCGTTGGTCTGGCTACCGATAAAACGACCAACACGGCGGGTTGTGAAGTCCGGCCCAAAATTGACTCTATATTTCAGGCCGTCAATGATGTTCCATTCGCCATAGAGGCTGTTGAACATGCGGATGCGTTTGACAAGGTCAATCTGCGCGCCCGGAATAACCTCGGAAATTGGATTGGTGCGTAGACCGTCGGAGGTGGGTAGAAAAATCAGGTTACCATTGTCATCATAGGCTTTTCCTAATGGATTTTCCTGCAATGCGCCACCGTAGGGGTTAAAATTCTCTCCGTTTTGGAGGCCATAAGCTCCCAGTGAAGTGAGACCTACCCGTAATTTTTTATTGATCTGATGGTCAATCGCCAGACGGAAATTATAGCGGGTAAAATCCTGATTAAGAATAATTCCCTTATCACGGAAATACCCTACCGATAGCCCGAACTGGGTTTTTTCTGATCCGCCCAGCACCGAAATATTGTGGCTCTGGATGTTGCCCTGCCGAAGCAGATACGACTGATAATCAGTGGTCCTGCCTTTGGTAATGCCATCTATCTCAACCGCTTCAAACAGTTTTGCGTCGGCGGCTGCATCTATGCCGTTGGGATACGACTGAACACCGTTAATGAGCACCGCCCGACGCGATTCGCGCTTATACTCGGCAAACTGCGGGCCGTCCATCACGTCAATAGTGCCAAGCGTACTCGATGTACCATAGTAACCATCGTAACCAACTACGGTATTGCCGGGTTTGCCGCGCTTGGTTGTTACAATGACAACGCCGTTGGCACCGCGTGAACCATAGATAGCGGTGGCCGAGGCATCCTTCAGAATCTCCATGCCCGCAATGTCGTTCGGGTTCACATCGTCGATATTACCGGCCAGCGGAATACCATCCAATACGTAAAGTGGGTCATTGCTGGCGTTGATGGACCGGCGGGCACGAATCCGCACCGTTACACCGGCACCTGGCTTACTGCCATTCTGGATAACATCGACGCCGGCAGCCCGCCCCTGCAATGCCTGACGGGCATTAGTGATGGGTAATTCGGCAATTTCTTTGGAACTGACAGATGAAATAGCGCCGGTCGTCTGACTTTTTTTCTGCGAACCATAACCGATGACGACAACCTCATTCAGTATTTTGTTGTCGGAGGTAAGGGTCACATCAACAGTTGATTTGTTGCCAGCCACAACTTCCATGCCTTCGAAGCCAACCGATGAAAACACCAGTACAGACTGTGCAGTCGGCGCATTGATTCGATAGTCGCCGTTGGCATCGGTGGTTGTACCCCGTGCCGTGCCTTTTATGGCTACGTTGACGCCCGGTAAGGGGCTGTTATCGTCGGACGAGCGCACTTTGCCCGTTACGATGCGTTCCTGGGCTGGCTCATCCGCCATGAGCCGAGGGGTTGGTGGCGCACTGAACGCCGGTTGGCCGATCAGCAGAAAAGCTGTCAGACCAAGCACAGAGAACCACGCCTGACGACGTAGTGGTTGGGTAATTGTTGTCTGCATTATAGGTAGAGTAAAAGGTTAAAAATTAAGGCAAAGATTTGGTCGCGCCCGTTGCTGCTATTTCAATCGAATCGCCGGGCTTGAGCCGTATTGGGTTTTGGTGCTTCAGGAGTAAACTCACTTGTCCCGAAGTCAGGGCGACGCTTGTGCCTTTGGGGCGTTGCCGCACCTGAAATGTGGTGCCCACCGCTTCGATGGTGAGGTCGGCGGTATGAACCCGAAACAGCCGAGCCGACGACGTATCATTCCGGTGCGTGATGGAAAAATCGGCTTCTCCCTCTAACCACACTGCCCGTGGCGTTTCGTCTGTCCACCGGCGGGCATACCGAACGGTGCTGTTGGGTCGGAGCGTCATACTTGAGTTATCGGGCAACTGAATCTGCCGGGTTTGATCCGCATGGGTGTTAATGCTCCACACCGATTGGTTGGGTCCGTACTGCATCCAGAGTGCCCAACCGATCAGCAATACCACACTCAGCGTTGCCGCCACCGTTCGTATGAAATACCACCACCCGACGACTGCCCGCACATCGGCCTGAAGCGGACGAACGTCTTCCATCGTTTGGAGCGATTCGCGAATACGTCCCCACACCGTCGAAATTTCCTCAGGCAGCAGAGCAGGAAGGGCCGAGCGACTGCCTGCCTGAATGAGTTCGCGGGCCATTTCAACAGTATCTTCCTGATAGGGATGCTTTGACAGCCATATTTGCCAGTACGCTACTACCTCTTCGTCGTCAGGATATTGCACCCAACGCACAAACAGGTCGTCGAGGGCGAACTCCTCAGCGCTGTAAGCAGAATATGGCTTTTGAGACACGGTACGTAATTGTTTCGTGTAAGCCAAAGCGTCAGGAATAGGGATTTCTACTTATTTAACAGGGGCTGTGATTCTGGTATATCATGTTTTCAGGTAGAATAAATATAGATATAAACTATTCGGTGAAACCTCATTACTGAAAAGCTGATACGCTGTCAGAAGTTTACTATAAGCTTATGGATATTATTGACTAAAAGAAAGAAAAAAGTCAATTTTTTCTATGCAAACGTTCCCGGCAACGTTGCCGAAAGGTACTATTGTAAAGATAAGTTGTAAGAAATAGTGATTGCTAACGTATTTATTTAACCCAGATGTATTAATAACCTACACCCTGCTAATAATGTGATTTGTACTTTTTTAAGAAATGCTTTTTTTGAACAGACTAATTCAGGCCCAACTATTTGACCGGTTGTAACTTATTTTTACCTTATTTTATTGACCCCCGTTCCAATCAACATAAGTTAGTTGATCGGTCTAATGCCGACAAATGGCAGCGTGTTCTAACCATAAGAGTCTTTGTTGGTTATGTCCTCACCGATATGATGAGAAACACAAATCAACTTTTGCAGGTAATGCCAGATTATAGCTGGTATATTCTGTGTGTGTGCTTTGCGCTGGATTCGATGTGCTGTATGGCTGCAACGACCCAAACGCGAGCCACAGGATTAGACACACTCCACGCGAAGGAGGAAACGCCCCGGTCGTTTACGTTCACGGCTTCTACCGATCAGCGGTTTTTCTTTTTTAACGACACCCGTACAGAAGATAACCGTCGAAAACCCGTTGGCGTATATGGTATCCGGGCAGGTTTCCTGTTTCCAGGCCGCCATGACCGACCCGCTCTTCAGGGTGGACGGTCAGCCAGTTTTAAAGCCGGTGCAGGATTTTATTTCGTCAATCAGAAAATAAATCAGCCCGGCTTACTGCCCAATACGTCAGCGTCTTTCACCCGGCATCTGCGGATCGCTACGGTCTATTATGAGCGGTATTTACTACGTCGAAAATCGTTTGAAGTCAGTTTGCCAATTGAGTTCGGATACGGGCATTCGCGGTACGAAGTCAATGACGATCAGACCAAAAAATACGAACTGGCGCGGGGAGTCTTTTTACCTCTTGGCGTGGGGGTTTCGGCAGCCTATCAGTTTCCAGCGGTCCGTTGGCTACGGCCTCTGCACTGGTTTGGGCTGAATATTCTGACAGGCTACCGGTTTATTCTCAAAAAAGATATTCCCGAAAGTCAAATTAATTACACCGGGTTATATCTGTCCGTTGGTCCGTCGTTTTTTCTTGAAAACCTAACCGCCGATATCAAACGCTGGCGGCAGAAACGAAAAAAGAGCCGATAAGCATCGCTTAGCTAACAGAAACCGGCTCTTCCCATCGTATAATAACGGTTTGTTCAATATCAGGATGGAGGCTGATGGCAACGGGACAGGTGTGCGCTATCTTCTCTAATTGGGCGCGGGTTTCATCGTCAGGCGTAACATCGGCCTGTAGGATAAGGTCAATCTCGATCCGGGCGATGCGCCGGGGCGGTTGACTCGTCATTATTTTCGTTACGTCTAATTTGCTGCCTTTCAGTTCGATAGTCTGGCGTCGGGCAAAAATAGCCATCGTTGTAATGATGCATGTACCCAAGGCATTAGCCACCAGATCGGTTGGCGAAAAGGCTTCGCCCCGACCCTGGTTGTCGGTTGGCGCATCGGTATTCATGTGGGTACCCGATTGTATGTGCGTGCAGTCGGTA
>JANPJE010000389.1:0-6914 GCA_031425355.1 Spirosoma sp.
CAGTCGATAAAGTTGTTTGGTGAACGGAAAGCAGAAGAGGCTATTCCGTTTATGGAACAGGCGGTGAAGCAGGACCCAACGTTTACGGATGCGTATCTGAAACTGGGGCAGTTGTACGAGTTCAGGCGACGCTACGACCCCGCCCTGGCCGCGTATCGTAACGCTATCAAACTCCAGCCCGACAGTCCCGCGTCGGGTGCGGCTTATCAATCCATAAGTAACACGCTCTTACGGTTGGGTCGCTACAGCGAAGCCCTCCCCTACCTCGAAAAATACCAGACCCTGTTTGCTCCGCAGTCGGTGCAGGCGAAACGTATTGCCCGACAAATTGAAACGGCCCGTTTTGGTCAGGAAGCCATCCAGCGTCCGCAAACCGTTGATCCGAAACCGCTGTCGTCGGTCTTGCAAACAACGCCCTCGCAGTATTTTCCGGTGCTGACCGCCGATGAGCAGACGCTGGTATTTACGGCCCTGAAACCTGAAGGCGATGAAGACCTGATGACTGCTACGTTCAACGGCGAAACATGGTCGCCCCCGGTTTCGCTGGCGACAAGCATCAATACGCCCGAAAACGAAGGAACGCCTACGCTATCAGCCGATGGGCGAACGCTGGTATTTACGGCCTGTCAGGGCCGTAAAGGTTTCGGTAGCTGCGATTTATACGTAAGCCACAAAACCGGCAGCGACTGGTCGAACCCCGAAAACCTCGGCTCCACGGTCAACACCCGCTTCTACGAATCGCAGCCCGCTTTATCGGCTGACGGCCGCCGGCTATATTTTGTTTCGGACCGGCCTGGCGGCAAAGGCCGACGCGACATTTGGCGCAGTGATCTCGGCAAGGATGGCAACTGGACGGAGCCGGTCAACCTCGGCGAGCCAGTCAATACGTCCTTTAACGAAGCATCGCCGTTTATTCACCCCAACGGGCAAAGCCTGTTTTTTGCATCGGAGGGCCATATCGGGTTGGGTGGTTATGACCTGTTCGTGGCCGATAGTGGCGCGTCGGGCTGGTCGGTTCCCGCTAACTTAGGCTATCCCATCAATACGTCGGACGATCAGGCCTCGCTGTTTGTGTCGGCTAATGGCATGCGAGCATATTACTCGTTTGAAGAACAAAAGGAAGGCATTTCACAAAAATCCCGGCTCTACACATTCGATCTGCCCGAATCGTTGCGCGACCGGATAAAATCTGCCAGTTACGTAAAGGGTGTAGTGGTCGATGCCAAAACAAAAAAGCCCCTGGCAGCTTCCCTTGAACTGGTCGATTTGAAAACCAATCAGGTCGTTTCGCAGGTGCAGGCCGATGCCCAAACGGGTGAGTACACGGCGGTGCTGCCGAGCGGGGGCGAATACGCGCTTTACGTGAGCGTGCCGGGCTACCTCTTCAAAAGTCTGTCGTTCGATTTCACCCAGAAAACCAAAGGAGAAGGCCTGTCATTACCCGTCACGCTGGAGCCGGTGGCAGCGGGAACATCGGCCAACGAAACGCTGAATAACCTGTTTTTTGAATCGGGCCGCTACGATCTGGCCGAAAAGTCGCGCACGGAACTCGACCGGCTGGCTTTATTTATGAAGACGAATAACGTAGTAAAGGTCGAGATTTCGGGGCATACCGACGACAAAGGGGATGCAGCCGCCAACCTCGCTCTCTCGCAGAAACGGGCACAGGCGGTGGTGGCTTATCTGGCAAAAGCAGGCGTTGAGCCAAGCCGCATCCGGGCGATTGGGTACGGAAAAACCCGCCCGCTTGCCCCCAATACCACTGACGAAAACCGGCGCCTGAACCGACGAATAGACTGGAAGGTTTTTTAGAAGGAGCAAAGGGCGGAGGAGAAGAAATGGAAAAAGGAGGCTGACCGCAACGGCGAACCGTGCGAAAGCAACGTTGATGCGTCAGCCTCTTTCCTCCTTTTCTTCCCCTCCGCCCTTTCCTCCCCTTTTAGAACACCTTCTTTGCTTTACGCGGGATTTTTTTCAATTTTGTGTACGTTGTCCATATATCCCTCCCTTTCAAAGACGCAGGGAATTTTTAATTACAGGACAACATTTCCTATTGCAATGACTTCCGAACACGTAAAGTGCTTGATTATAGGTTCCGGCCCAGCCGGTTATACAGCCGCTATTTATGCAGCGCGGGCAAACATGCAACCCGTTATGTATCAGGGGCCACAGCCGGGCGGACAACTCACGATTACCACCGAAGTAGATAATTTTCCGGGCTATCCCGACGGCGTTCAGGGGCCGCAGATGATGCAGGATCTCGAAGCCCAGGCCCGCCGGTTTGGCACCGATATCCGCTACGGTATGGTTACGCAGGTGCAGTTCGCCGATCAGCCGGGACATGGCAACCCACACCGCGCCATTGTTGATGATAAACACGAAATAACGGCAGATTCAGTACTTATTTCCACGGGTGCATCGGCTAAATGGCTGGGCCTTCCTTCCGAAATGCGACTCAATGGCCGGGGCGTATCGGCCTGTGCGGTCTGCGATGGCTTCTTTTTCCGGGGGCAGGACGTAGCAATTGTGGGTGCGGGCGACACTGCCGCCGAAGAAGCCAGCTATCTGGCTAACCTCTGCCGAAAAGTGTATATGCTCGTCCGGCGCGACGAAATGCGGGCTTCCAAGTTTATGCAACGGCGCGTCCAAACGGCTCCAAACATCGAAATCCTGTACAACACGGCTACCGAAGAAGTATTGGGTGACGAGGAGGTGTCGGGTGTGCGCGTGAAGAATACCGAAACGGGTGAAGAACGCGTTTTAGATGTGACCGGCTTTTTCGTCGCCATTGGTCACAAACCCAACACCGATATTTTCCGGGACTACCTCGAACTGGATGAGAATGGCTACATTCTGACCGAAAAAGGAAGCACCCGAACCAATATACCCGGCGTATTTGCCTGTGGCGACGCTCAGGATAACATTTACCGTCAGGCAGTTACGGCAGCCGGAACGGGCTGCATGGCGGCCCTCGACGCCGAACGTTATTTGGTCACGCTGGAAATGCAGAGCGAAGAAATTGTTCATTAACGAAAATAATAGTTGATTGGTTGATTAGCTGATTAGTTGATTAGTAGTTGACGTAGACGATCTTTTCGCGCCAGCCACTAATCAACTAATCAACTCATCAACCAATCAACTCATCTACGATGAGAGAAACCGCTACACGATGGCTGTTGGCCATTGGGTGCCTGTGTTTGACCGTAACGACACAGGCCCAGGAGCGCGGGCGATTTAAAAACAACCTGCGTATTACCCCGAAAAATGGGACCAATCCTAACCAGCCGGTCGTTGAACAGCCGCAAAAAGCGGACGACCAGTTTGAACAGGAAACCACTCAACTGCGCTACAACAACCAGTTTGAGCCAAAAAAAGAATTAAACCCGGTTGTCAGCGAAGACACCAGCCAACTCGATCAGGGAACAACGAGTGTTGTCGAAGTGATTGATTCTGTACTGATTGGCACCGAGTGGGTGAAGATTGCCGATTACTACGCTGTATGGGACTCCCGCACCATCGATCCCTACAACATTGATCCGTTGGAGTTCAACGAGGCCATCGACATCAAATTGTATGACCCACCGGTCAACCGCTACTGGTCGGCACCGCTCAACGAAGGCAAAATGACGTCTAACTTTGGCTATCGGTGGGGACGATGGCACGCGGGCACCGACCTCGACCTCGAAACTGGTGACCCCGTCTATGCCGCCTTCGATGGCATTGTTCGCGTTGTGGGCTGGGATGGCAACGGCTATGGCCGATACGTACTGGTTCGGCATTATAACGGCCTCGAAACATTGTACGGCCACATGTCGAAGCAAACCGTTGAGAATGGCCAGCTCGTAAAGGCGGGCGACCAACTGGGGCTGGGTGGCAACACGGGTCGCAGTTACGGGGCGCACCTGCACTTCGAAACCCGTTATGAGGGCAATCCATTCAGCCCGCTGAATATCTACTCGTTTCCGGAAAACACGATTAATTCCGATCATTTTTTGCTGACAGGTTCCGTTTGGGATTACCTGCGGGGACGCCGTTCTTCCCCATCCGAATCGGCGCCAAAGCCGCGTATTAAACGGACGGTTCTTCACCGGGTGCGGTCGGGCGAAACACTTAGCTCCATTGCCGACCGCTATGGGCTGTCGTTATCGTCGCTCAAACGAAAAAATCATATATCCGGCTCGCGGCTTCGACCGGGGCAGAAGTTGCGGGTCCATTAAATTCGTTGGCTGGCCAATAAAAGTGGCGGAGCTTTTCAGGCTGTAATCAGCGGGAAAGCCCCGCCTTTTTTGGTTATTGTCGATATCGAAATGCTCATTTACAGACCTGTATGGTCCTCTTTATTCACTTTAATTATATCTGATCATAGGCAAATATCGTTCTTATTCGCGACTGAATTAATCACCGAATATCACGATCAACATGCTGCTTCACAAACTAAAATCTACCGTTCAGATTGCCATTCTACTTTCGTCAATCGTTGTCCCGCTCACGGCGGTTTCGTCCTTTGCTCAGGCTCTGGAGAATCGGATCGTTGTGCTGGGCGATGCAATAGAAGAAGTTCCTGCCGATCAGGTTACGCTCAATGTCAACCTGTCGTTTAATGATGAACGCGACGTAAAACTGGTGTATGATGACCATAAACAGGCCGTTCAGAAACTAACAACACTGCTCAGCCAGTTGAAAGTGCCCGCCAAAGATATTCGATTTCTTCAGCTAATGACCCGCAAGGGGCGCGACTACCAGCGGGGGCAACCCGGCGAACGATTCACCAGTCATCAGCGGGTATTGATAAAGTTCACTGATTTAAACCAATATACCGAAGTCCAGAACGTACTGACAACCAACGGATTCGCCGATTTGACAGCCGCTTTTTCGGTGAGCAACCAGCGCGAGATCGAACTCAAGTTAGTTGATCGGGCGGTTGCCCGCGCTCAGGAAAAAGCCAACCGGCTCGCCAAAGCCATGTCGCGCACCATCAAAGGCATCGTTCGGATCAGCGACGTTGGCGACAACGAGGGATTTTACGCCTACCGGGATGTTAACCGCCTGAATCAATCACAGAACGTTGCTAACTACGATAGCGATCCTGTTCGTCAGATGACATCTGTTCCGCAGTTATTTCGCTACGCTGCCGCCGTTAAAGTTGACTTTGAGCTAAACAATTAGCCCATTCTCTTCCTCATGCAGAGGCTATCCGGCAGCCCAACGTAAGGCTCATAATTGTCAATTCGCGTGTAACCGCGTTTTTGATAGAGACTGATGGCAGCAATTTGTTTGTGCAGGGTTTCCAGAATCAGATACGTAAAGCCTGACTCTTCAGCCCATTTTTCTAATTCTTCCAGAATCAGGTGCGAGATACCCAGGCCTCTTTGATCGGGGCCGACAAACATTCGCTTGATTTCGACGGTGTCGGGGTCGAATTTCTTGAAACAGCCGCAACCCACAGCTACCTCATCGTCATAAGCAATAACAACCGTGTCGTTTTTTTCGATGATATTAAACGTATCGTACAATGCCTGCGTCTCTGGATAAATTTCCCATAAATACGCGTCAAGCCTTGACACTAATTCCTTAAAATGAGGGTTTTCGCTGGTCGTTCGTCTTATGGTTATCATTGGGTAAATTTTCAGGTTGACTAAGGTAATAAACTTGCTTTACATCTGTGATGGCCGCTGCCTGTTTTGCCGAACCATTGACAAAACCGCGCGGTTATTCCTTTTCAGGGTAAGCCAGAACCTTATCCGCGAATTTATACTGTTGTGGATCAGACGCTCCTGCTCATTACCCCGCCCTTTACGCAACTCAATACCCCCTATCCCGCAACGGCCTATTTAAAAGGGTTTCTGCAAACGAAGGGTGTAACAGCGTACCAAACCGATTTGGGCATTGAGGTCATTCTGGCCTTGTTTTCGTCCGAAGGGCTGGCGTTAATGTTTGCCCAACTCGAAGCTGCCGATGCCGAACTGACCGACAATAGTTACCGCATTTGCCGCCTTCAGGATGATTATATCAGTACGATTGATCCGGTGATTCGGTTTCTGCAAAACAAAAATCCGACCCTCGCCCACAGCATCTGCGACCGAACGTACCTGCCCGAAGCCTCACGGTTTGCGCCCTTGGAAGAACTCGACTGGGCGTTCGGCACGATGGGTATCCACGATAAGGCGCGGCACCTGGCTACGTTATATCTCGAAGACCTCGGCGATCTGATTCAGGAAGCTGTCGATCCGCATTTCGGGTTTAGTCGCTACGCTGAACGACTGGGCCGCTCTGCCACACATTTCGATGAATTGCATGAGGCTTTGCAGGCACCTTACACGCAGGTATCGTCCATTCTTGTTACGTTGCTGGAACAGAAAATTCAGCAGTGGCAGCCCGATGTTGTTTGCCTGACAGTTCCTTTTCCCGGTAATCTGTATGGCGCGTTGACCTGCGGAAAATACATTAAACAACATCATCCGGCCATAAAATTAGTCATGGGCGGTGGTTACGCCAATACCGAACTGCGCTCCCTGTCGGAGCCACGTGTGTTTGATTATTTGGACTTTATCTGTCTGGATGATGGCGAGGCCCCGCTCCTGTCGCTGCTGGAACATCTGTCGGGACAGCGCGAACTCAGCCAGCTAAAGCGCGTCTTCGCCCGAACAAATGGCGTCGTTACGTACCATAACGGTGCCCGCGAAAATGACGTACCCCAGCGCGAAACCGGCACCCCCAACTACCGCGACCTACCCCTGCACTATTACCTGTCGGTGATTGAAGTGGTCAACCCCATGCACCGGCTCTGGAGCGATGGACGCTGGAATAAGCTGACGCTGGCGCACGGCTGCTATTGGGGAAAATGCTCATTCTGCGATGTGACGCTGGATTACATTAAACGCTATGAAACCGTAACGGCCTCGCTCCTCGCCGAC
>JANPJE010000390.1:0-17231 GCA_031425355.1 Spirosoma sp.
TCATCAGCATTATCCATCCAGCCGTATTTCGTTTGCTGAAGATGGCGAAGACCTGCTGGATTTTCTGCGGTATGAAGGCCGGTATGCCGGGGCAGTCCATACGCTTCCCGAACTGATTTTGCTGGACCTGAATATGCCCCGCAAAGACGGTCGGGAAGCATTGCGCGAGATCAAGGCAAACGATACCTTCCGTCACATTCCAATCGTAGTCCTGACCACGTCCGATGCCAAGGATGACGTTGAAACGTCGTACTTTAATGGCGCGAACAGCTTCATTACCAAACCCCCCACGTTCCAGCGGCTCAGTGAAGTCACGAAAGCTATTGGCCAATACTGGTTCAGTGTCGTAACCGTCTGCGAGCATCCGGGCGAATAGTGAAGAATGTAGAGTGAAAAGTGAAAAGTGAAAAGTAGCTGGCGTTAGCTTTTTGTTCTTCACTTTTCACTCGTTCTTCACTAATTCCCTCCCCTCAATCCCACCAACCCCACAAAAATGGTTTCCAGTTCGTTCGTCACCGCCCGATTCTGGCCGGGTGTGAACTTGTTGACCAATACACAAAAACTCATGCGCTCGCCGTCGGCGGCAGTAAAATAACCGGCGTAGGCCCGAACGCCCTCAATGGAGCCGCTTTTGGCCCGAATGTTACCCGCTGCGGCTGTGCCACGCGCCAGACTACGTACCGTTCCGGACTGGCCGACAATCGGAATCGTTTCGTAGAACTGTGGAAACGTTTTTTCACGACCCATCGCACTCAGAATGCCCGTCATATTGTCGGCGGTGAGTGCGCCAACCGTCGATAGGCCGCTGCCATCCCGAATTCGGAAACCGCCAAGATTCACCCCTTTATTTTTCCAGAACGTTGTTACAGCGTCTAAACTGGCATCGGTTGACCGGACGGTTTTGTTCAGTGTCAGAGCCGTTGTCCGTAACAGGGCTTCGGCGTATAAATTGATGCTTTGAAAATTCGTTTGCTGGATCAATTCGGTCAGCAACGGCGATTTATGCTGATTTAGAACGATTCGCTTCCCGGCTGACGGAACGGTTAACCCCAGCCCACCACCCACAGAAACGGGCAGATTGCTGATGGTTATATTGCTTTGGATGAGTTGATTCTGCAACGCGTAAGCCGCAAAGTAAGCCGGGTCGGGCAGGGCACCTTTCACGCTGAACTCATTGGCTGGTTCGCCAAGCGGCACCTTGCCCGTCAGCCACTGCTGGTTCATAAAGGGCGTTCCGTAAATGTTTACCTGATCGCCGGTGTTGGCCGCGTCAGTCGTTACGGTGTTGCGAAAACTCAGGTAGGGCAGAAGCGGGTCGGTACGTAGCACGGTCGCCGGTGTGCTGACAGATTTGCCCGGTCTGAAAAAAACACGAAACAGGTTCTCATTGATATTCAGCGCACTAAGGCTGGCTCCGTAGTAATTGCCGAGGTCGCCGAAGGGCCAGGTATCGGGCGTAGTCAGGTCATCATACAGGCTGGCATCGCCAACAACCATGCCCTGAATCCGGCGGATACCGGCCGCCCGAACCGCTTCCGACCAGCTTTTAAGCAGGGCCGGTAAATCGTAATACGAAGGAAACCGCCAGCTACCCAGCGATGGATCGCCGGTGCCGCGAATGTATAGATTGCCGGTCAGCACACTGTCTTTGATCGTTCCGTCATAGTCGAGCGTTGTTGTATAGGAATAATTAGGCCCCAGTACGGCCAGTGCCGTTGCGGTTGTAATCAGTTTCAGCGTTGAGGCTGAAGGCAGGCTTTGGCGGGCGTTGTAGCCGATGAGTTCTTCGCCGTCGCGCACCCGCCGAACCGACAGCGCAACCGTGCCAAAGCGAACCGTCGGACCGGACTGAAAGGCTTCGATCTGTTGCAGAAGCCGTTGCGTAGCGACCGAATCGGCGGGTTGTTTCGTCTGCGCAAAGGCGGTAGTGAAGGGCAAATAGATAAGTAAGCTGATACGTAATAAATGGGATAAACAGGCCGAAAAATGGGGCATAAAGCGCATTTGGAAACAGTTAGGCGATTCGATGGGTATTTCGTACTTTTGCAAACTTACAAAATACGCACCACCCGACTGGCTTTAAAACCAACCTTCTCAAGATACTGAATAAACGACACTGAATAGTTAAAGCTGTACGCATGAAATTATCATTTCTGGGGGCGGCCCGTCAGGTAACCGGCAGCATGTATCTGCTGGAACTGGAGGATGATTACCGCATCCTGGTTGACTGTGGTTCCGATCTGGAACGGTCTGCACCACGAGAGGCCAGTTCGAACGGTCAAGCCGGGTCACGCGAGACGCCCCCCCCCGTTACTTATCCGGGATTCTTCCCGTTTGAGGCTTCAAGCATCAACCTGGTTCTGCTCACCCACGCCCACGTGGACCATTCAGGCAATCTGCCCAACCTATTTCGGGAGGGCTACGAAGGTCAGATTCTGTGTACTGAACCCACCTTTGCGCTCACTAACGTGTTGCTTAAAGATGCTGCTTCGCTCAATCAAAAACGGATTAACGAACTGAATGCCAGCAAGAAACAGCGGGTGAGAGATCGGCAGTCGCAGATGCAGAAAGACCTGTTTTTAGACCGGCAGGTTCGCGAAGCGATGGAGAACGTAGTGCCGATTGCCTTCAACCGCAAGTTTAAAGTTGCCGACGGGGTCGATGTGACCTTTATTCCGGCGGGGCATTTGCTGGGAGCGGCTCACATCGTAATCAACGTACTGGAAAACGGAGAACGTAAAAGCATTTGTTTTTCGGGCGATATTGGTCGCAAAAATTATCCGCTTCTGGTTGACCCGGCCACCGTACCGCCGGTCGATTACCTCATCTGCGAGAGCACCTACGGCAACCGGCTTCACGAGAATCTGATGTCGCCTGAAGACGCACTGGCCGACATTATCCAGCGAACCTGCATCGACATTCCGGGGCGGCTTATTATCCCGTCGTTCAGCGTGGGCCGTACACAGGCCCTGCTGTATACGCTCAACCGGCTGTATACCGAGCGTGATTTTCCGCCCATCCGGGTTTTTTCGGATAGCCCAATGGCGTTCGAGAGTTCTAAAATTTACCTTCAGCATATAAAAATGTTGAGTGGGGAAGCCAAGGAATTTTACAAGGAAAACGAAAGCCTGTTCGACTTTCAGAACTTCCAGTTTCTGGAATCTTCGAAAGCCAGCAAGGCCGTTTCGAACTTCGGCGAACCGTGCATTATCATTTCCTCATCGGGTATGGTGCAGGGCGGACGGGTCGAATACCACGTTGCCGAGAACATCAGCAATCCGTATGCCACCATCTTAATTATTGGTTACTGCGCCGAAGGAACGCTGGGCTGGCGGCTGCTCAACGGACAGCAAACGCTCAGTATCAAGGGTACAGACCACCAGGTGCTGGCAAATATTGAAAAGATCGACGTGTTTAGCGGCCACGGCGATCGTAATGATCTGATCAACTTTGTGGGTATGCAGTCGCCGGAAACGCTCAAAAATATTTTCTTGGTTCACGGCGAATATGAGAGTATGGAATCGTTTAAAGCCACGTTGGCCGAAGAAGGATTTCCGCAGGTGACAATCCCGAAGAAAGGCGAAAGCTTTGACTTATAAGGAGTAAAGGGAAGAAAGGGACGAAGGAGGAAAGGGTTTTGCCCTCCTCCTTTTCGTCCCTCTCCTCCTTCCTCCCTTCTTTTATGAGAACATACCTCGATTTTGAGAAACCCATTGCCGACCTCGAAGCGCGGCTGGAAGAGACCAAACGATTGGCTCAGAACAGCAACGTCGATGTGAGCGAAGCCGTTTCTATACTGGAGCAGAGCATTGATAGACTGCGCCGGGAGATTTTTCAGAACCTCACGCGCTGGCAGCGGGTTCAACTGTCGCGCCACCCCGACCGACCTTACACGCTCGATTATATTTCGCTCATGTGCGACCAGTTTATCGAACTGCACGGCGACCGGACCGTTCGTGACGATCCGGCGATGGTGGGTGGTTTCTGCGAACTGGGCCGCGACGGCGGACCGGGCCAGACGGTGATGATTATCGGGCAGCAGAAAGGACGTAACACCAAGCAGCGCCAGCACCGGAACTTCGGGATGCCCAACCCAGAAGGCTATCGAAAAGCCCTGCGGCTCATGAAGTTAGCCGAGAAATTCAACAAGCCCATTATCACGCTGATCGACACGCCGGGCGCGTTTCCGGGTCTGGAAGCCGAAGAACGCGGTCAAGGTGAAGCCATTGCGCGCAACCTCAAAGAGATGTTCATGCTGACGGTTCCCGTCATCTGCATTGTCATTGGCGAAGGTGCGTCGGGTGGCGCGTTGGGCATTGCCATCGGCGACAAAGTGATGATGCTCGAAAATACGTGGTACTCGGTTATTTCGCCCGAAAACTGCTCGACCATTCTCTGGCGAAGCTGGGACTTCAAGGAACAGGCCGCCGAAGCCATGAAACTGACCGCCCGCGACATGAAACTGACTAAACTGGTGGATGAGATTGTGGTGGAACCCCTCGGCGGAGCGCATAACGACCATCAGGGCATGGCGAATCATCTGAAAGACGTTATCCTGAACGCCATCGCCGAACTCAGTGCCCTCGACCCGCAGGAACGTATCAACCAGCGCATCGACAAATTCTGCGACATGGGCGTTGTGGTAGAGTAATAGAAAAATTCGTCATGAATTGTCAGATATGGTTAGAACGTATTGAACTAGTTACACCTGACCAACTCTGACTATTGCCTGACTGTCCCTGACCATGCCAATGCGCAACCTCATTTTCGACCTCGGCGATGTCATCATCCCGATAGATTTGACTGCTCCCGTTCGGAACTTTGCCATGCTGGCTAACCTGCCAGAAGCCGAGGTTCGGGAAATCTGGACACAGCATAATATGCTGAATCAGTACGAAACCGGACTCATTGACGACGACGCGTTTCGAAGCCACGTTCGGCGGTTACTGAAAAATGATCAGTGGGCCGACGAAGTTATCGACACCGCCTGGAATACTGTTTTGCTCGATTTGCCTATTGAACGTATCGAACGTATTAAGGAACTGAAACAAAACCACCGCCTGTTCCTGCTTAGCAACACCAGCCCGATTCACATTCGGCGGGTCAATCAGGTGCTGACCGGTATGAATCAGCCGACGCTCGAAGAGCTTTTTGAGCGGGTATTTTATTCCTACGACGTTCGTTTGATGAAACCTTCGCCTGACATTTACCGGCACGTACTGACGGAAGCCGGGCTGAAAGCAGAAGAAACGGCCTTTTTTGACGACAATGCCGCGAACATCCGGGCTGCCGCCGGGTTAGGTATTCAGGCGGTACATGTCCAGCCGCCAATGACCATTCTGGATTACCTAAAAGATGTATGATGTATGATTTAGAATGTATTTGTTCAGAGACATACATCCTATATCATACATCATACATCAAGCAAATATGTCCCCACGTAGTAAAACCTACCTCCTGCACGGAGGTCTTTTTTTGATTACCGTCATTACCACCACGATGGCCGGAGCCGAGTGGATGTATGGGCGACTATTTATTCCATTTGCCGGGATGAAAACATTAGGCTGGTCAGAGTTTGTAGACGGGTTTCAGTTTTCGGTGCCTTTTCTGGCGATCCTGACCGTCCATGAATTTGGACATTATTTTACCGCAAGAGCCAACCACGTTCGCGTATCGCTGCCGTATTATATTCCGCTTTGGCTCGGCATTGGGCAAAGCATTGGTACGCTGGGCGCGTTTATCCGGATTCAGGATTTCATTAACAGCCGCCGGAAATACTTCGATATAGGCATTGCCGGACCACTGGCTGGATTTGTGCTGGCCTTAGTAGTACTCTGGTACGCCTTCACGCACCTGCCCCCGCCCGAATTTATTTTCACCATTCACCCCGAATACAAAAAATGGGGCCTCGATTATGGCCTGTATGCCTACAAGAATCTGCCCGAAGGCGGGGCAGTTGGGTTGGGGGATAATCTGCTGTTTAGCTTTTTCAAAACCTACGTGGCGGATCCTGCCCGTGTGCCGCATCCGTACGAGATGATTCACTATCCGTATCTGCTGGCGGGCTATTTAGCGTTGTTTTTTACCTCGCTCAACCTTATTCCCATTGGGCAGTTGGATGGCGGGCATATCCTCTACGGGCTTATTGGTCGGAAGCAACTTCAGTGGATATCACCCGCTCTGTTCATTGCCTTTGCGTTTTATGCGGGACTGGGCGTGTACAAACCATCTGATTTTGCCGTGCCCACCGACGAAGCTTTTTTCTCCGAATTAGGCTACTTCGCACTGTACATTGGCTTTTTATACCTGGCGTTTTCGCGCATCAGCGAGAATACCAGTAGCTCGGAAACCCAACCGGAGCAGACGGGCAATCCGCGCATGACGGCTCTGCTTATCACACTTAGTGTTGTAGCCGCTCAGTTGGTAGTGTCGTGGGTACGTCCCGACATTGAAGGTTACTCGGGCTTTCTGGCGTTTGTTTTTGTGTTGGGCCGACTCTTAGGAATTCATCACCCCGAAACTCAATTAGACGAGCCCTTAGACGCCAAACGGCAGATACTCGGCTGGATCGCCCTGATTGTCTTCATCTTATGCTTTAGCCCGCGTCCTTTCCTGATTGCTTAAATAGACAGAGCGAGCCGGGGAAGAGATGTCATCTTTATTGTTATTGACGAGCGAAAGATGACATCTCTTCCCCGACTTGTCCAATACCCCTTTGGATAATCTCGTAAATCTATTCTTTAAAATTTATTTATCTTACCGTCGTATAATCAGCACTCTATGCTATGCGACAGCTTTCCGACGCTGAATTGATGGCGGGTATCCGGGCGGGCGGAACCCAGCGTCGGACCTTCGAGAATAAGCTCTACGAAAAATATCAATACCTCATCACCGACGGCACCCGAAAGCATCGTCTGACCGAAGACGACTGCGCCAGCGCGTATTCTGATGCCGTTCTGACGGTATTCGAGCACATCAGCAGCGGGCGTTTTGAGGGTCGCTCCGAACTCAAAACCTATCTATATCAAATATTTAATAACAAATGTGTTGACGGAATCCGGAAAAAGACGACTAATCGAAGTAGCGTCCACGATGCCTTCTCGCTCGATGACTCGCTGATGCAACTGCCCGACGAAACACGTTCGGTAGTCCAGCAACTGATTGCACAAAGTGATGTTGACAAGCTGCATCAGCATTTGCGTGACCTGGGCGAGAAATGCCGCACCATGATTTTGTCTTGGGGCGAAGGCTATTCCGACGACGAAATTGCGCAGACGATGGGGTATAACTCAGCGGCTGTAGCCAAAACCAGCCGTTTGCGCTGTCTCGAAAAACTACGCGAACGATATCGCGACATCTTATGAATACCGATCTGGAAACTATCGAAAATTACATGACCGGCCAACTCGCCCCCGAACAGCGAGTGCGCTTTGAAGCCGATCTCCGCACTGACCCGGCCCTCGCCGAAGCGGTGGCTTTTTACTTACTCACCAAGCAAACTGCCCAAACGCAGGCCCTTGAGCAACGTAGTGAACGGGAGCAACGCAAAGCCGAACTCGACGCCCTGCGCCAAAATCCCACACAATTCCCCGACGCAATGGGCGAAAGCCAAACCCGCGTCCGGCCACTGGTGTCGTTCCCGATGCGCTGGGCCGCTGCCGCCAGTATGGTGCTTATGCTGGGGTTAGGCTGGTATTTTCTCCGCCCAACGGAAACAAGGCTCATGGCCAGCGAACAGGTCGATACGTATATAACTACACAACTGGGCCAATTGCCAACCACAATGGACGGTGGTCCAACCGGATCGGCAACCGCCGACAGTCTGAAACTCGGCATTGGGTTGTATAATAAAGGCAGTCTTGCCGAAGCGGGCGTGGTGTTTGCCGACGTGCTGACCCGCCAGCCCAACAACGACAGCGCATTAAAATATTCCGGGATTGTTTCCCTCCGCCAGGGCAATTACGACAAAGCCGTAACGCTGTTTCACCGCCTGAGCCAGCGCACCGACTTGTTTTCGAATCCCGGCCCCTTCTACGAAAGCCTCGCGCTGTTGAAGCGCGGACGACCGTTAGATAAAGAGCAAGCCAAAAAATTGCTTGAGCAGGTGATTGTCAGCAACTTGGAAGGCAAACAGCAGGCGGAAAAATTGCTGAATGAGTTGCGATAGTTGATATACCCATTCTTTTTACGTTTACTACCCATACCATCATGAATGAGCAAGAGAATAATGATCCGGGAGAAGATTACGGGAAAATCAGTCCTTTATTTCATCAAGAGTTAGAGAGATTGAGTGGTACATTTCTTCAAACAGACCGATATCCAAAAGACCCGTTACGGTTAGTAGTCAGAAATCAACTTGTAATTGATTTCAAACAGCCTTCGTTGTCGAATAATGATGAAGTGATTTTATCGGGGATAGATGCTCGTAAAGAACAATTTGTAAGTGGAATTAAAGCCATCGTTCGACGCGTATCACATTGTAACCCTAATTTAGTGTTACTTGAGGGCGATGAAATTCATCTGCTTGAGGGGAACATTGATGTTGAGTATAGTCCCGGCCGTGATAGACCTCCTCCAGAAGTTGAAAATAGTAGTGCTAATGATGTACACTACAGTCCAGGACGAGACAGACCCCCACCAGACGTTGTTGCCTCCTCCGGTGGAAGTGGATCGTTACTTGCAAGCAGATATACATCATTTGACAGGCAACTTCGGCGCATTTTGGCTGATTCTCATCGCTGGAAAAAATTCCCTATTGTTGCTGTCATGGATACCGGGATTGATTTCGCTTTTCCTAACACGGCAACAATTCCAATCCAGCATAATGGTGGTCATCCAATGTGCGATACAGTGGAACCGGATTATATCGGCTGGGACTTTGTAAATGATCAGAACGATCCTTACGATGATGACCTGCGTAATAAACATGGTAGCCGTATTGCGGCTATCATCAGTAGGGCTATGAATCATAGGGTCAAGATTTTACCATTGAAAGTACTAAGCAATACAGGGGTTGGGCTGTTGTTTGATATCTTCTGTGGCTTTGAATATTTATTATCGGCCCGATTACCTGAAAAGCCTGTAGTTATCAACGCGAGTTGGGGATTTTATAGTGGAGTTGAAAACGCCTTACTGACTTCATATGTCAGGCGGATACGTGATAAGGGTATGTGGCTTGTTAATGCAGCCGGTAATCGGGGTGACATTAATCACGATGGCTCGAATGTGTCAATTGACGATAATACTCGATATCCTGCTTGCTATAGTAACCGGCATTTTAATGTGATGACAATCACAACCATTAGAAAAGATCCGTTTGAAGCTGTCGAAAATTATTCGCCAACTTTCGTAAATTCAGGCGTTCAGGGGGATGATAATGATGGTGGATTCCCTGAATCTTTAGTTGATAATAACGCTTTGCCTAAAATTGTAGGTTCCTCTTACGCAACTCCATATGCCAGTGCCTTTGTGGCCATGAAATATAAGAAGCCTTATTATAAAACTACACGTCGTTTTCTGGTAGAACATTTCCCTAATGGACAACCGATATACGATCTTAAGAAAGCAATTGAAGATGGGTTTATAACGGTGCCGTGAAGTCCGGCACACGGATGAATAGTTATGAAAGCCAGATGCTGGTTATGGATCTTGCTGACCGGACAAATGTTTGTCGGGTTGGAAGGATATGGCCAATGTACATCTGTTATTGCTGATTATCAGCAACTTCGCAAAAGCACAAATTTAGAACCAGCCCAAGCGATTAATTATGCTATACGATTACAAACACGCTGGCGGAGTTGTCGACAGCCGATAGATTCAATGTTTATTGGGTTGTTGTTCCTTACCGGCGACTTGTTTCTGGCTCATGACAATAACAAAGCGTCTGTCCAACAATACCAGCTTGCATCCAAAATAGCTGCTTCAGACAAAGCGTTTGATGAACTGCTGATTCAGTCTAATTATTTGTTAGGAACTGCTTATTTACGTGATAATCGTAATGAATTAGCGAAAGCAGCTTTCTCAGTTGCAGTGAAGGGAACAACCATACGCGGTGTCAAAAAATGGGGGGTATTGTCTGAGTTGAATCTGGCTTACCTGAGTTATTTGCAGGGAGATTATCAGCAGGCGCTGGTTTATGCTGATGCTGGGAAAGAGTGGGCGTTGAACTTACATAATGATGCGCTACTTGCTAAACTCCTTTGTGAGAAAGTGAATGCTTTATATGAGCTTGGGCAATATGAAGAAGCTGCAAATATCGCTTATGAGATGATCCGACTGGCTACGACCGCCCATGAAGTGAATATTGGATCGTATTACTTATTGTTAGGAGATATTGAAAGCGCACGAGGTAACATTACTCCAGCCGTAAAAGCATACCAAACAGCAGCAGTATATTATAAGTCCACTAAAAATTTAGCTCGGCAGGCTTTCGTGTTGACTAATCTGGGGTTTTTGTATTACTCGGAGGGGAATTATAGTCGAGCTGTTCTTTATAACCAACAGGCATTGGCTTTACAAAAAAACGCCTTTAGTCGAGCAAGACTTTTTGATAATCTGGCTGCTTGTTGGTGGAAAATGGGACAGTTCGATAAGGCTTTGATTACATATCAGCAGGGCTTAATCACAATGCCCATTGACTTTAAGGCTCTGGCTACTTCACAAAATCCAACTCCACAAACCATTCGATTGGTTAGCCAAAAAGAGTACCTACTCACCCTCATTCAAGATAAGGCCGATACGTGGCTCGATTATGCCAAAGCAACGGGTGGTAACCGCCAGCGGCTTCAGTACGCGCTCGATACGTATACCGTTGCCGATCAGATGATTGACTACATGCGGTGGGAACATACGGGGCAGCAGTCGAAATTGTTCTGGCGGAATAAAACGCGGGGTATGTACGAGCGGGTCATCGAAACCTGTTTCCGGCTGGGCGATGCGGATCAGGCATTCCGGTTTATGGAGAAGAGCCGGGCCGTAATGCTGGCCGATAAACTCAATGAACTCGGTGCCCGGCAAAAACTCTCCCGGCAGCAAATCGAACAGGAACAACAGTTGCAGCAGGCGGTGAGCAGCCAGCAAAGCAAACTCGCCGACATCAAACCCAGCGATAGCACGGCGTATAATTCTACCCGGATGGCTCTGTTGAGTAAACAGGATAGTTTAAGCCGGTTCTTGAAAAATCTTGAAGCCACCAACCCGGCCTATTATCAGTATAAATACAACAACAAGACCGCTACACTGGCTGATTTGCAACGCTATTTGAAAAAGCAACCGGGGTCGCTCGTTACGTATTTCGTGGGCGATAGTGCGCTTTACGTACTCGGCGTTACGGGCGATGCGGCCATGCTGCGGAAGCAGCCAGTTGCGGGTTATAAGCAAACCCTAAACCAGTTTGCTCAGTTGCTGGCCAGTCCCGAAGCCATGAGCAAAACTACCGATGTGGCGCGGTTTCGGATGCTCAGCAACAATCTGTACCGGCAGTTACTGGCTCCGTTGTCTTTACCGGAAGGCCGGGTTGTTGTGTCGCCCGATGGTTTTTTTGTTCCATTCGATGCGTTGAGTCGCTCGGCCATCCAGTTCGACTTTGCCGTAAATCACTACGCATTCAGCTACGTGTATTCGGCGAGTCTGCTGTTAAAAAATGGGTCGATGCACGCCCGGACACCGGGTTACGGGCGGGAAAGTTTTCTGGGCGTGGCACCTGTAGAATTCGCTCCAATGCTGAAGCAGGTCATGCTGCCCAATTCTGATGCAACATTAAATACCATTGCTGACCGGTTCGATTCGCCAACGTTGCTCACACACAAAGCCGCCACCCGACGGAATTTTTTGACCGAAGCAACGACGGCCCGAATAATTCACCTGTTCACGCACGCCACCGCCGACAGTACGGACCAGGAGCCGACGCTCTATTTTGCCGACTCGACCCTTCAACTTTCCGACTTCAGCGATAACGCCCTGCCCAATGCGCAGCTTGTCGTACTCGCGGCCTGTAAAACGGGCATTGGGGCCAACCAGCGGGGCGAAGGCGTGTTCAGTCTGGCGCGGGGCTTTGCAGCACTCGGCGTTCCAAGCGTGTTGACAACCCTGTGGAGCGTCCAGAATGACGCTACGTATAAACTTACCGACCTGTTTTATAAGTACATAGACGAAGGGCTGTCCAAAGATATTGCCTTGCAACGCGCCAAACAGGACTGGCTTAAAAACGCCGAGGGAGCCAACCAACTACCCAATTTTTGGGCAGGCCTGATTGTTGTGGGCGATGCCGAGCCGTTGCCGCGCATAAACATTGTTCTGTGGGGCAGCGTCCTGTTGGCCCTGCTCATTGCTGCCAGCCTGATTATCTGGCATGAGCGGCCAAAACGCCGGGCTATACGGCCAGTTTCATTGCCTCAGCCAGTTTAAACACTTCTTTCAGGCATTTTGCCGTAAGCACCGCATCTTCGAGCGCGTTGTGGAATCCGTCTTCGCGGGAAAAGCCAAAGTGATTAGCGATAGCCGTCAGACTCAACCGGTCGGGCGTTTTGCGGCCATTGGCTTTCAACACCCGGGAGGTAAAATACGCCAGCGTGTGCAAATCGAGCAAAACGCGGGAGTAGGGCCACTTTTGCTTCTCATAGCGGTAGGCTTCTTTTAAAAAATTAATGTCGTTGATAACGCTCTGCCCGCAGATAATCACATCGCGCAGAAACGGGGTCCGGTCCAACTGACCTTTGGGTACCCGCATGCCTAACTGCGTGCAAATCCACTCCTCCAGTTCGGGCAGTACGTCGTAAATCATGGGCGCGTCTTCCAACTCAGCCAGCGACAGGTTATGAATCTTTTCGGATGAGGACGAAAACGCATCCTTATTTTCTGGATAAACATTCGTCAGGTATTGTCCCCGCTCGACCCAATCGTCGTCGAAGAGTACGGCTCCAACCTGAATAATCTCGTTATAATCTGGCTCAGGGCCGGTCATTTCGAGGTCGAGAACTAAGTAAGGCATAATGGCAAGTTGCTGTTTTCAAATGAACGGTAACGAACGGAAAATTCTATGCTATATTTCGAAAAACTATCCACCAATTTTTCAAGCTGTACAATAATATACAATCAAGCAGCGTTTTACTCTCAACTGTTCAACAAAATCTCCGGTAGCTTGTCTGCTGGAGATTTTTGTGTTTCTACGCGGTCAACTAATTTCCCAATGTCGCTGCTGACCTGCTGAATGAAATTCAATTGTTCGCTTAATAATGAATCGGCAGGGGTGGATGTTGAAGCAGCCAGCGAATCTGTGGGCGTTTCCAGTACCAGCTTCTCGGACATAATGCCTAATCGCCGAAGGCTATCGGTCAGCGTGAACAGAGCACGTTTGACCGGACGCAGGAACGCAGCCGGGTACGGTTTCGGCTCCCCGGCAAACCGGGCGGAGGTAATCGTTGCTACGTTGGCCGAGAGAATATGATTCAGCACCACAAATTCATAGATCAGCTTTTCGTTGCGCTGTTTGTGCTTCGGTTCCGATACCATCCGTTCGAAAGCCGCCGATAAATTGGCCGACGTTACGTACACATCTTTCCGCGCCAGTTTGTAGTCAACCAACGCAATCCGCCGACCTGACAGGCTGTCGAGCAGCAACTGAACGTAACGCACATTGGCTTTCAAAACGGCTTGCATCGGCTTGGTTAACTGATCGGATTCCCACTGAGGAAACAGCAGATAGCCCGATACCAGCGCAATGCCGCCACCCAGCAACGTATCGAAAAGTCGTTCCTCAGCCACGCCTAAATAGCTGACTCCCAGGAAGCTAAAAAGAATCAGAATAAAGGGCGTCACGCAGATAACCATCACAATGTAGTTGATTCGGAGTGCGCTGTAGGTGCCCAGCATGAACAGCACCATGAACCCAAACTGAGCGGTTTTGTTGGGGATAAACGTCAGGATAAGTACGCCGAGAATACCTCCGGCCAACGTACCGCCGATGCGTTCGATGTTACGTTGTTTGGTCAGGCTGAAGGCCGGTTTCAGGATAACCGAAATGGTCAGTAAAACCCAGTAACTATGGTGTCCGTAGGGCAGGAACTTGGTCAGCATAAAGCCCAGCAGCATCGCAATCGCCACCCGACCCGAATGCCGGAATACCGACGAATCGACCGTAATATTGTCCCGGAAAGACTTGATGTCGATGGCCTGATGCGACACAAACCGCCCAAGTTCCTGAGTGTCGGTAGGGGCGGGGCCATTGGCGGGTAGGGCAAGATTACTCTGAATTGTGTTCATCCGCTGGCTGAGGGTTCGCAAACTAACCAATACTTTCTTGAGAATCAGTGTGTTGCCTTCGCGTTCGCCCAGTGCGTCGATGCTGCGTTTGAGTTCATCCAGTTGTGGGGACATATCAACCGATTTGTGGCGAACAACCGGCGACTGAATGGCTAAACCGATATGGTCAAGCTGGACCGATAAGTGCCGAATCAGTCGAGCAATTGTATCGAGCACCCCTGTTTTGCCGAAGCGTTCCCGAATGGCCGAATAATCGTAATACATGGCGATAATCTGCTCATACAGATCCACTACGTCGATAAAGGTGAGCAGCAGCAAACGGCCGGTTTGGGTCGATTCGGTTACGATGCGCCGACTTTTGAACAGCACCTCCCGCACGGCGTCCTGCTTTTCGCTCACGGCCACCTGCTGCGTAATCAGTCGTCGGTAATCATTATCCAAATCGGTGGAGAGGCTATAAAAATCTGCTTTGATGGCCATGAGTTTGGCAATTTCATGGATGCATTGCCCCAGCGCCTGCTGCGCCAGCCGGTAGGGCTGTAGCCGGGAGGCCAGTAAACTAATGGCCGTGTACCAAATGCCCCCTGCCAGCACCAGTACACTTTCGCGCACTACACCAGCCGCATCGAGCGGACGGTCGAGCATCAGAATCATAATCAGCAAAGCTGCCGTTCCGACCGACGTAGCGCGGCTACCCCAGATAGCGAACATCGAGAAAAAGAAACTGAACAGCAGAATTTCAAGCCCCAATGTGTACGGATTCATCCGTGCAAACCCCGTCAGGAACGTAACGAAAACGCTGAACAGCACGGTAACCACCATGCCATTCCGCCGGTGCATAATGGGGCCCGGCGCGTCGCTCAGGCTCACCGTCAGCGCACCGAGCGACATGGCCATACCCGTCTGGAGTTGCCCGAACTGGGCCAGCACCAGCGACGGCAGCAGAATCGCCAGCGTGATTCGCAGTCCGTCGGAGAAGTATTGACTGGACAAAAAATAGCTGACTTGCCGACTCCGTTTATTCATAATGGGCTTTTTGATTAACTCACGCAGCGGGTGCGGCCCCAATCGTCACGGTCCGGCGTTCCCCGATTTGCTGCCGCCACATGGCGTAATAAAGCCCTTTTTGCGCGACTAATTCAACATGATTACCCGTTTCAACAATCTTTCCCCGCTCCAGCACAAAGATCGTGTTGGCGTGCAGAATGGTCGAAAGTCGGTGGGCAATCAGAATAGTAATCTGCTCATTCAGGGCTGATACGTTCCGAACGGTATCCGTGATTTCTTCTTCGGTCAGCGAATCGAGGGCCGACGTTGCTTCGTCGAAAATGAGCAGTCGTGGGTTTCGGACAAGGGCGCGGGCAATGGACAACCGTTGTTTTTCGCCACCCGACATTTTAAGGCCGCCTTCGCCGATCTGCGTATCGAGGCCTTTTTCTGACCGGGCAAGCAGGTGGTCGCAGGCCGCTTTGTCGAGTGCATCGAGCAGTTCGGCTTCGGTCGCGTCGGGTTTTACGAGCAACAGGTTTTCGCGGATGGTTCCATTAAACAGGTGCGTGTCCTGCGTAACGAAGCCAATTTGCCGACGCATCGGGTTGAACCGGATGTCTTTGGTGGAGATGTCGTTGTAATAAATTTCACCACCAACGGGCCGGTATAGTCCGACCAGCAATTTCACCATAGTCGATTTGCCCGAACCGGACGGCCCCACGAATGCAATCGTATCACCGAGATTAACATCAAACGAAACACCGTCGATGGCGTTCTGATTGGCTCCTTTGTGGCGAAAAAATACGTCGTCAAACCGCAATTTTTCAAGCGGTCCCACCACAATAGCATCATCAGGGTTGCGCTCGATGGGTTTTTGCATCAATTGGCCGAAGCTATTCAGGCCCGCTTCGGCTTCGCGATACGCCAGAATAATGTTGCCTAACTCCTGCAATGGGTTGAAGATCGCGACGGAAATGAACTGCATGGAAATCAGCTCGCCGGTGCTCAGAATGTTGCGAAAGATCAACCACAACAGCGTGAAAAGCACCGACTGTTTCAGTACGTTGAGCGTGGTACTTTGCCAGAATGATAATAGCCGTACCCGCTTCACTTTAAACATCTCCAGCTCGAAAATACGTCCGGTCTGCACTTTAAGCCGTCGGATTTCGGGAAACGTCAGCCCTAAGCTTTTGATGAGTTCGATGTTACGTAGCGATTCGGTGATAACGCCCGACAGCAGGGCCGTTTCCCGATTGATTGACCGCTGCGTCGTCTTGATTTGGGCACTCAATAAACCCGTCAGTCCACCGAGGAGCAGCACGCCGATCAAAAAAACCGGAACCAATGCCCAGTGCTTGGTAACGGCGTACCAGGTCAGAAAGCCGACGCCCACGAGGGATGAAAACAGGATATTGACGAACGAGTTGATGAACCTCTCGGTGTCGGTGCGGACTTTTTGCAGAATGGATAACGTGGCTCCGCTGCTCTGATCGCCGAACTCCTCGTACGACAGCCGCAGCGTTTGTTTAAGTCCATCGTTGAAGATATCGGTGCCGAATTTCTGAACGACCAGCCGGGTAACGTATTCCTGAAACGCTTTTACTACGTTCGACAGGACAGCTACGCCAACAGCGATTGCCAACAGATACAATACGCCCCTGATTTTGTCGGAATCGCTTTTCTGGCCGGGATTGGTGGCGTATTCGTCGATCAGTTTGCCAAAGATAATCGGGTCAACCAGGGCTAAAATCTGCGCAACGCCCGCCAGCACCAATGCCAGCGCGGCCAGCCCGCGATAGGGCTTTAGGTATTTCCACAGAATAGCCATTGGTGAAGTAGTAAGTGGTGAAGTGGTAAGTAGTAAGTAGCTGTTGAAGTGATTTGCCAACTTATCACTTACTCCTTACCACTTACTACTCATATATCTAATTGCTGAATCCGGCCCAGGTGCCGCCCCCCCTCGAAGGGCGTATCGAGCCAGA
>JANPJE010000391.1:0-12696 GCA_031425355.1 Spirosoma sp.
TCCATTATCTGCCGGATGTCGGCGCACTTCCGCCAGGTGGGCGATACGTTGAACCCCCACTGTTGCATAGCGACCAGGCTTTCTTCATGGGTTTGAAAAACGTCGGTATCCGACAGAAACGAGTACAAAAAACAGTCGAGCCGACGCCGGGCTACGGCTGCCGAATCCTGTTGTTTAAATGTACCGGAAGCGGCATTTCGCGGATTCGCCAGCAGCGGTTCGCCGATATCTTCGCGCTCTTTATTGATACGTTCAAATTCAGCCAGCGGCAAAAAGCCTTCCCCACGTACTTCGAATAAGGCAGGAGGAGAGGGAGGAAAGGAGGAAGAAAGGGAAAGAGAAGACGATTTGGCATCCTTTTCCCGGATTGCCGTACCACCTTTATTCCTTTCCTCCTCTCCTCCTGCCTTCCCTTTTTCCCCCACCCTCAACGGTACCGTTCGGATGGTGCGGATGTTGTTCGTAATGTCGTCGCCCCGAACACCGTCGCCCCGCGTTGCGCCCTGTACCAGCACCCCGTTTTCGTAGGTCAGGCTCAGGGCCACGCCGTCAAATTTTAGTTCACAGATGTATTCATAAGCCTGGCCGTTCAATCCTTTTTGCACGCGCTTATCGAACTCCACCAGATCCTCTTCTGAATAGGTATTGCCTAAAGAAAGCATTGGAAACCGGTGATAAACGGTCCGAAATTCTTTGCTGATGGTTCCTCCCACGCGGGCGGTTGGCGAATCGGGCAGACGGAATTCCGGGTGCTTCGTTTCGAGATCGTTGAGTTCGGCCAGCAGTTGATCAAAGGTAAAGTCATCGACTTCGGACACACTATTCTGATAATATTGATAATTGTACTGATTCAGGCGTTGGGTCAGTTCGGCAATACGTTCCTGGGCGTTCATCGTAAGGGGTTTTCAATCGTTAGTCATTGTTGCCCTGTATGGGTTGTTATCCGTCATTTTATCTATGGCTCAAAACTTGCTCTGTTCCAAACGGGCAACATCTGTATTGTTTCTTCGTTCAGCCAAAAAAAGGTACTTTTACGGGATAAAAAAAGTTAAGCGTCAATAGTAATAGGCAGAAGAGGATTGTTTTGTTCATAGCCTGCATTTCTCCCGACTGACCCGTTGCCGACGCCCATTGACATATACCTATGACACAGCCTTTTATTGCGCCCTCACTGCTCGCGGCTGACTTTGCCAACTTGCAGCGCGATCTGGAATTAATTAACCGCAGTGAGGCTGATTATCTCCATTTCGACGTAATGGATGGCGTGTTTGTCCCAAATATATCGTTTGGCTTTCCGCTGCTCGATGCGGCCCGGAAACACTGCCAGAAACCGCTGGATGTTCACCTGATGATTACCGATCCCGACCGCTACGTCGACGCGTTTGCCGAAGGCGGTGCCCAAATCATTCACGTGCATTACGAAGCCTGCCCTCATCTGCATCGAACCCTCACCCACATCCGCGAACGGGGCTGCCGGGCGGGTGTAGCTCTCAATCCACACACACCCATTTCGGGCCTAGTAGATGTACTGGAACAAATCGACGTTATTTTAATTATGTCCGTAAATCCAGGGTTCGGGGGTCAATCGTTTATACCCCATACAATCCGGAAAATTACCCAACTGAAACAATTGCTGATAGCCAGCCAGTCACCGGCATTCATTGAAGTTGACGGAGGAGTTAGTCTGGCAAACGCGTCGGCCCTGCTTTCTGCCGGAGCCGATGTGCTGGTAGCAGGCAGTTCAGTATTTGGAGCAAAAGATCCGCTGGAAGCCATCAGCCAGCTAAAAAATAGTCGTCGACCCATGATGGCCTGACCCAACCTGTGACCCTCGTAACGCTTATTCCTATTGCCCTGACATTAATTTCATGAAGAAATCTTATCTGACTCTCTTTTTCAGTTTCCTGCTGCTCGCAACAGCCTGTCGACAGAAGCAAACGAATCAAACCGACGCTACGACTACCGATACAACTAAGCGAAAAGCTCCACCCGCCCCTGAATGGGCGAACAATGCAACAATTTATGAAGTAAATACGCGCCAGTTTTCGGGCGAGGGAACGTTTAAAGCCGTGGAAGTGCAGTTGCCCCGCCTGAAAGAAATGGGCGTGGACATTATCTGGCTAATGCCCATTTACCCGATCAGCCAGAAAAATAAAAAAGGCACCCTCGGCAGTCCATACGCCATCGCTGATTACAAGGCCCTCAATCCGGCTTATGGTACGCTGGCCGATTTCAAATCGCTTGTCAACCGCGCCCACGCGCTGGGGTTACGGGTTGTGCTGGACTGGGTGGCTAATCATACCGGCTGGGATCACGTTTGGGTGAGTCAGCACCCCGACTGGTACACGAAGGTAAACGGCAAAATGATTGCTCCCATCGACCCTAAAACCGGAAAACCCACCGACTGGACCGATGTAATTGACCTGAATTACGACAATCTGGACATGCGTGCGGGCATGATCGATGCCATGAAATACTGGGTAAGGGAGTGCGGCATTGATGGGTATCGCTGCGACGTGGCCGGATTTGTGCCGAATAACTTCTGGGCTGAACTCCGCCCGCAGTTGGACAAAATCAAGCCGGTTTTTATGCTCGCCGAGTGGGAAGACGAGCCTGAGCAGTTCACGACTTTTAACATGAATTACGGCTGGAGTATGCATAATATGATGAAAGCCGTTGCCAAAGGTGCCCGCACTGCCGATAAAATCGACTCCCTGCGCGAAGCCAATCAGGGTCGCTTTCCGGCCTGGTACTACCAGATGCTGTTCACCCAGAACCACGACGAAAACTCCTGGAATGGTACGTTGTCCGAATCGTTTGGTCCGGCAGCCAATGCATTTATTGTACTCAGCAGCACATTGGAGGGTATGCCCCTGATTTACAACGGCATGGAGTCGAACCTGAATAAGCGGCTGGCTTTTTTCGAGAAAGACACCATCGTGTGGGGCAACTACGCCAAAAGTGATTTCTTTGAGACGCTGATGACCCTTAAACACCGCAACCGTGCTCTCTGGAATGGGCTGGCTGGTGGAAAGGTCATAAAAATCCCAACCGACCATGACGATAAGGTATACGCCTTTTATCGGCAGCGTGACAGCGACCGCGTAACGGTTGTGCTGAACCTGAGCGACAAACCGCAAACGACCCGACTAATGGGCGATGGTTATACGGGAACCTACACGGATATATTCACGCATCAGCCAGTTGAAATAAAGCCAGAAATGACCGTGACGCTGAAGCCATGGGAGTATAGGGTGATGACAAATTAAAACGCATCCGCCAACCAGGCCACTCATCAAACAGTGCTTTTTTCAGTAGGATTTGCTGCCTATATTAGAGGTTATAGAAAGTGCAGTCTTATGCATACGCAACGTATTCTTTTCGTTCTGGGCCTGTTGTCCATTGTGTTTGGCAGTGGAGCGCAACCCACTGAACCACAGCGACAACCCGGCAGAGCAGTTGGGTCCCGGCTGGCTGAACCATCCGGCCCGATTCAGTGGGCAAGCCGGGTTGTTGGCGTATCGTCCGAGAAGAAAGGCGAGACCTTTGGCGAGCAATATAAAGCATCGCAGGCGTTGGGCAGTCCCAGCAAAGTGGGTGAAAAGATCGAAAGCCCCTGCGCGTGGGCACCGTTTTACGCCGACGGTACTGCCGACGAATGGATTCAGGTGGGTTTCGATAAACCAATGCCTGCCCGTCAGATTGTTGTTGCCGAGAACGTGAATCCAGGGGCGGTCGTTAAAGTGATCGCCATTGACACGAAAGGCACCGAACACCTTGTTTATGAATCCGCTTCGTCTCAGGCAAGGCCCGATCCGCTCCTGCGGATATTCCCCAAAGAGCCGGATATTCTGTGCCAACAGGTGAAAGTTTTTATCAATGGAGCCGCACTGAAGGGACTCAATCAAATTGACGCTATCGGCATTTCGGAAGAAACAAAACCCGTTTCGGTAAGCATCCAGGTGTCGAAGGATACGCCCAAAGAAATTCAGAAAGAGAACCTCGGCAAATCAGTTAATTCGCCGGGGCAAGAAGTGGCACCCGTTATCGCACCCGATGGCCGAACGTTGTATTTTACCCGAAATTTCAATAAAGCCAACATCGGATCGGCAGACCGGCAGGATGTCTGGTTTTCAACGCTCGAATCCGGTGCCGGCGGTGGTTCGCCCAACTGGAGCGAAGCCGTAAACATCGGTTCGCCCATTAACAACACGGGCGACAATGCCATTAGCGGTATGGCTACCGACGGGCGGACGGCCTACTTGATCAACGTCTATCGACCCGACGGTGGCATGTCGTTCGGTATTTCCAAGTCCATCCGAAGCAAAACCGGCTGGTCGCAGCCGGTCGAATGCCGAATTGCCAACAACTATAATCTGCACGAAAAAAATCAACTGGAGTTTTGTGTTTCTCCCGACGGACGCGCCATTATTCTGGCTGTTCAGCGCAAAGACACGCGGGGCGACCGCGACCTCTACGTATCGCTGCAACGGGCGGACAATGTCTGGGCGGAGCCGGTGTCATTGGGAAAAATAGTCAACACAGCGGAGTCGGAAAGTTCGCCGTTTCTGGCTGCCGATGGGCGAACGCTTTATTTCACGTCGGCGGGGCATCCGGGCTTTGGCAACGGCGATATATTTGTGAGCCGTCGGCTCGATGATTCGTGGAACAACTGGAGCGAGCCGGAGAATCTGGGTCCGGCTATCAACACCGCCGAATGGGACGGGTACTTTACCATTCCGGCCTCCGGCGATTATGCGTACCTGAGTTCGCGGGCGGGTTCGGTGGGCGAAGATGATATTTTCAGACTCAAGCTATATCCGGCCATCAAGCCCGATCCGGTCGCCATTGTGTCGGGGCAGGTGCTGGACTCCAAAACGAAAAAGCCCGTTGCATCGGAGGTTATATCGAGTTTGTTCGGCGATCAGAAGGCCTTTGCCAAAGCCGATTATATCCCCGAAACCGGTGAGTACAAGCTCATTCTGCCTACGCAGAAAATGTACACCCTGACGGCCAGCAAGGAAGGCTATTATCCGGCGATGGAGATTCTGGACCTGAGCAAAGACAAACGATTCCGCGACATTCGGAAGATTTTATACCTGGTGAAAATCGAGCCGGGTCAGAAAATAGTGATGCGCGAAGTTCTCTTCCAGCAAAGCCAGTTCGCGCTTCTGCCCGGTGCGGACGTAGAACTGGATCGTGTGGTGGACATGCTGGGGAAATACCCAACGATGGAACTGCTTGTTGAAGGCCACACCGACAATCAGGGCGACTGGGAGCCAAATATGAAGCTGGCCGAAGACCGGGTTCGGGTAGTGAAAGAGTACCTGACCGGCAAGGGCATTACCCTGAATCGCATCCAGACTAAGGCGTGGGGGCCCAGCAAACCTGTTGCCAGTAATGAAACCGAAGAGAAGCGCAAACTGAACCGTCGGGTAGAATTCACCATCCTGAAATTGTAAAACCGGCGGTGAGTGGCTTACCTTTGCGCCCAAATGCCGAATTTACTCACCACAAACCGCATGACGAACGACAGCCGTTCTGGTTTATTTGCCCAGTTAAGTTCTCCACGCCTGCTCATTTTTCTGATTCTCCTTTTTGCACTGGGGCTTCGATTATATAAGTCGAGCGTGCATGGCCTTTACCTCGACGAGAAGTTTACCTTAGTCAACACGCAGGGCGTATCGCTGGAGGGGTTCAACCAGCATGATGTGTTTTTTACGCCCGGCAAGACGTATTTTACACCTAAGGAATTCTGGAAAGAAAAGCCACTAAAAGATCACATCCGGGCCATCGTTCAGACCGATATAGGCAATAGTCCGTCGCATTACGCGCTGCTTTGGGCGTGGATTGAGGTGTTCGGGCTAAGCGATCTTTCCCTGCGAATGCCGTCCATTATTTTCAGTACGTTGATCGTTGGCTTAGTGTTCATGCTGACACGGCGGTATTTACGGTCGGAATCACTGGCGTTACTTTGTGCGTTTCTGGCCGCGATAGAGCCGTTTTTCATTGCCTACAGCCACATGGCCCGAAATTACTGCATGACCATTTTTGTGGCCTTGCTGGGCACCTGGCTCTTTCTGCGCATCCTCGACCGGCGCGACGAAGGCAAACAACCGATTGGATTATACATCGGCTACGGACTGGCATTTGCCATTGCTACGCTGGGGCATTATTTGGCCATTACTATTTTCATGTGTCATGGCCTTTACCTGCTGCTGTTCAACCGCGATCTGAAAACCTACATTGGATTAGGGCTGAGTTATATGGGCGGTGCCGTTGGCCTGATTGTTCCCTGGTTTGTGTTCGGTGGCGGAAAATACACTTTTCAAACCCTGGCGTATCAGGCCAAGCTTTACGGCGGTCTGGCGCTTACCAACCCATATAACAACGGTTTCGGCATTATTTTACCCGCCACAATCGGCAATGTCGTTAAGAAGTCGATTCCGGTGCTGGCCGATTTGTTTTTGTTTTCCAACGGCCTGTCGACCGATACGCTCGCCTTTCGGAATTTAGTCATTGCCTTTGCATTTGGCTGTATAGCCGTTTTTGTGGTGCACCGGTTTGGGCGCGGGCGGTCCGTGCCGACATGGGTGAGCGCGGTTATTCCGGTATTGTTGGTTGCGGGATTCGCGTTGTATTCGATTCCGTCAGCCCGGCTGGTGGTGGCAGCAACCGTACCTTTGTTCTATTATCTTCTCTACCAAGCATTTACGGGGTACAGAAACCGTCCGGAACGACGATTTTTGTTTCTGCTCGTGTTGATGAGTTCCGTCCCAACGCTATTTTTGATTGCGATTGCGTTTCGTAATGGCCATACGTACGGCCTTACACAGCGATATTCGGGGTTCTCGTTTCCGTACGCGCTGATTCTGGTTGGTCTGACCATCCGGCAGGTGTTTCGGCAACCGACCTATCTCCGGCTAACATTAGTGGCGGTACTGCTGATTCAAAGTTATTTCATTGCCGAATTGCTGTACCGGATTTACGAAGATCAGGCGCCTAAGTACACGTACTACGGTCGTTATCGGATTGAAAACCCGTACAATACGGCGGCTCAGCGCATCAAAAAACTCTACGCACCGGGCGATACGGTCTTGTATCCATCGGCCCGGACGGCCCCCCGCGATAAAGTAGAGGACACGTATACCCGACACTCAATTATTGACGCGCAATACACGAATCTGTACTTACCAAAGGATGCGACGTATTACCAGCGGATGGACACGACCCAAACCGACCGGATCATATTAGTGAAAGGAAAATCCGGCGGGCGAGTTACTATTCTTGACTTTGAAGGGACCAAATACCGCTACTAAGTGCTCGCTCAATAGATAAAGCGACTCGACAGACGTAGACAGTAATGGCCAGCGAACACAATTGTGTTGTGCTAAAAGAGTCGTTCTGACGAAATAGGTACTATTTTTGACTATTAAGGTTTGACTTACGGCTTTGTCAATTAAGCCGATACCCATAAATCAATCATGACTTCGACCGTTGACATAACCGATCTGAAGACGCTTCAGGGTCAACTGAGGCTCAACATATTAAGTCTTTACAATCAGGCTCATGCCGGTCATATCGGTTGCTCGCTGAGTTGCGTCGATCTGATGATTGCTACGCTGGTGTTGCGAAAACGGGAGCAGGATACGTTTCTGCTCTCGAAGGGACACGCGGCAGCCTCGCTGTATGCCTGCCTGAATCACCTCGGCGAGATTTCGGATGAGGTGCTGGCGACCTTTTATCTCAACGGCACTACCCTACCCGCCCACCCTGCGCCTAATAAACATGCGGGGATTCCCTTTGCCACCGGTTCGCTGGGGCACGGCTTGCCCATCGGTACGGGTGTGGCAATGGCGGGGAAACTTCTGGCTACTGACGCTAAACCCACCGAATCGGCAGACCAGCCAGCGCAGGTTTTTGTGCTGATGTCAGATGGGGAAACGAACGAGGGCACAACTTGGGAAGCTGCCCATTTTGCCGTTCAACACCAGTTAGACAACCTGATTGTGCTGATTGATAAAAATGGATTACAGGGCTTTGGCCAGACGGCCGATGTGATGGGCGACAGCGCAAATATTCGCGTTTGGGAAGCCATCGGATTTGACACTGTAGAAGTCGATGGACATAACATTGAGGAGATTCTAACAACCATTGACCGGCTGACTGCCACACCTAACGGAAAGCCTAAGTTGTTGATTGCCAAGACAGTTAAAGGCAAAGGCGTATCGTATATGGAGAATCAGTTGGCCTGGCATTATCTGCCCATGACCGACACCCAATACCAGCAGGCCATCGCCGATGTACAGCAACAGTACCTGCCGATCCTGGTCGGGCAGGAATAGCCAACAGGCGGTCCCACTACCTATAAAACTGCCCTTTGGTGGGGCATTTACAACCCTTTTGCCGTAATATTGCGGCCTGAATAAATCAGTCTGCCCCAATTTGCTACCTTCCGCTATTACACAACTTAACGGCCCCATTGTCGTTTTTGGAGCCAGTGGCTTCATCGGAGCTAACCTGTTTGAGCAACTCTTTCGTATTCGTCAGGATGTTTACGCGCTCACCCATGACGCAACTAAAGCCTGGCGGCTTAAACTCCTGGACGTACCGGCGGAGAACATCGTCCACTGCGATATTCTGTCCAATACGTCTGTCGAAGATGTTTTTAGCCGCCTAAAGCCCCGGACTATTTTCAATCTGGCGGCCTACGGAGCGTACAGCAAACAGAAAAATGTTGGTTTGACCTACGAAACCAATGTACTGGGTACGGTCAATATTCTCGAAAACTGCACCTCCGATATGGTTTATATCCACGCCGGAAGCAGTTCGGAATACGGCTTCAACTGCACCGCACCGAAGGAAACGGACCGGGTAGAACCCAACAGCCATTACGCCGTCTCGAAAGTATCGGCAGCGTACACGCTCGAATATTACGCGACAGTTCATAAGTTGAATACGCTTAATCTACGGCTGTACTCTATTTACGGTGGCTGGGAAGAACCCGACCGGCTCATTCCCCGATTGGTTGAAGAAGCCCGGAAAAGTCAATTACCTCCGCTCGTCTCACCCGATATAAGCCGCGACTTTGTTTACATCGACGACTGCGTTGCCGCATTCGTGCAGGCCGCGTTGCGGGTCAATGCCGACATTCGGGGGCGGTCGTACAATATCGCAACGGGGCAAAAAACGACTATGCGCGAGTTGGTCGACGTGGCGCGGCAAACCTTCGGGCTGGTTCTGGAACCCGTTTGGGGCAGTATGACCAACCGCAACTGGGACCTCTCCGACTGGTATGGTGACCCAATGGCTGCCGAAACCGATCTGGGGTGGAAAGCCACTACGTCGCTCGGAGATGGTCTGCGCCAAACTGCCGACTGGCAGGTCGCGAATCAGTACGAAACCCGGCTGATACCCGCCTTTCAGACGCCCACGCTTAACCCCGTCATTTCGCCCATTATCGCCTGCTATAAAGATGCAGAGGCCATTCCGTTCATGTATGAGCGGTTGGTGAAGATGTTCAATGAACAGAAAGTTCGCTACGAAATCATTTTCGTTAATGACAACTCGCCCGACAATACCGACGAGGTGCTGAACGAAATCTGCGCCAAAGACCCGAATGTGATTGCCATCAAGCATTCGCGCAATTTCGGATCGCAATCGGCTTTTTTGAGCGGCATGGAAATCTCGACGGGCGATGCGGTTGTGCTGATGGATGGTGATTTGCAGGACCCCCCCGAAATTATTCCGCAATTTTACGAGAAATGGCAGCAGGGATTCGACGTCGTGTATGGCGTTCGGGTGCAGCGCGAAATGCCCCCACACGTTCATTTTTTTTACAAGCAGTTTTACCGGCTCTTCAAACGAACGGCGTACATAAACATACCAGTCGATGCGGGCGATTTCTCGATTATTGACCGAAAAGTGGTGCACGAATTGGTCAATCTGCCCGAAACAGAGCAGTTTTTGCGTGGCCTTCGGGCGTGGGTTGGCTTCAAGCAAACCGGCGTCGATTACGTCCGGCCCGAACGAATGTTTGGCGTATCGACAAACAACTGGACGAAGAACATCTGGTGGGCCAAAAAAGCGATTTTCTCGTTTAGCTTCGCCCCGCTGGAGTTGATGACCTACGCAGGCTTCATTCTGACCGGCCTGTCGATGCTGGGTGTCGTCTGGCAAATACTGTCGCGGCTCTTCAATTTCGATCCGAATACACCTTACGGCCTATCGACCGTTATTATCCTGGTCATGTTTTTTGGCGGCATTAACTTATTGGGTATTTCGTTCCTGGGGGAATACATCAGCAAGATATTTGAGGAGACGAAAAAACGCCCGAAATTTATCCGAACGATGGTTCGCAAAGGCGAGCGGGTTTATAAAACAGCGGCTGAAATCAGTACGCTGGTTGAGCAACGGAGAAGTAAGTAAACCGGTCATGAAAAACATTGTAGCTACTTTATTCGCCTTAGTCATGGCAAGTTGCATTTCGCCCGGCGACTATGTTGGGAAAGACTCGATTGATATACACGTTGAGAATCAAACGGGCAGCGAACTCACATCGGTCAATGTCTTCGTTGTCCAGAGTACGCTAATAAACGGCAAGTATCAAAATGCTCGTACTGATTCCAGCTACATCGGCACAATAGCTACGTTAAAAACGGCGAAGGGTACGTTACAGGAGAAGAACATTCAGGGAGTTGATGGAGGCTATTTATTGACGGCCACAGATAAAACCGGCAAAAACTACTCTAAGCAGTTCGGTTATTTGACGAATGGTGCTTTCTTAGAAAAAGGTCTCTATTTGATTGTTAAACAAGATACTGTCCTTATCAAACGTTTGTGATGCGCAAAGAATTTTCAGCCGCCGTTGAGCGAATCGGTCGGGCAAACGATAAAGTTGTGTTCATCACCGGCGATTTGGGTTATAATGCGCTCGAAAGCGTAGCCGATGCACTGGGACCGCGCTTCATCAACGCGGGCGTAGCCGAACAAAACATGGTTGGCATGGCGGCTGGAATGGCCTACAAAGGCTATAAAGTGTTTTGTTACAGCATCGCTCCGTTCGTGGTGTACCGGTGTCTGGAACAGTTTCGCAATGACGTTTGCCTGCATAACATGCCGGTTTTTCTGGTCGGCAACGGCGGGGGCTACGGCTATGGCATCATGGGCAGTACGCACCACGCCATCGAAGATTTGGCCTGCCTGAGCAGTCTCCAGAACGTGAACACTTATATCCCCGCTTTCGCCGATGAAGTAGCGCCCATGCTTGACCAGATCGTGGCGGAAGGTCGCCCGACATACCTGCGACTGGGCTCCGGTCCTGACACGCCCGAAGGAGCCGAAACACAGGGTACGTTCAAGCAAATTGTGCGTAATGAGAACCCTGTGGGCACGGTGGTGGCTCTTGGCCCGGTGGCAGCCAACGTACTGGCCGCCCTTCAGGATGAGCGGCTGGTTACTCAGTTTGATGTGTTTACGGCTACGAATTTACCACTCAATTTGCCTGCTGGTCTGGCGCATAGCTGGGCCGGAAAGCCGCTGCTGGTGGTTGAAGAGCACGTAGCGATTGGAGGACTGGCCCAGCAGCTATCACTCAAACTATTGGAGACTGGTGCCCTGCCCGGCAAGTTTGTCAGTTTATCGGCGCAGGGGTACCCCAATGGGTTATACGGCGATCAGAAATACCATCAGCAACTTTCGGGACTTGATCCGGCCACTATTGCTCGGCATCTGGTCTCTTTTCTGAATTAACTGCTTCATTTCTCTTGCTACCAGCAACCGACAAATCACAACCGGCCCATCGGCATAGTCACCATCATGAAGAGGAAAATTCTTCGTGGGTTGGCACTGCATTGGCTTGGGCACTGCTCGCGTTGCCGATAGCGGCTTTTGGGTTTGTCTGGCAATACTATGCCGTGAATATTCCCAAATGGGATGACCACGCATTGCGGTATTTTCTATTCAAGTTGGATCAGGAACTGACGGTTTCGGGGAAGATTTACCAGCTTTTCAAACAGCATAATGAGCACCGGATTGTCTATGACCGAATCGTTTCATTAATTGATTATCAGCTATTTAGTAAACTGAACTACGTTCATTTGATGTTGGTGGGCAATCTGAGTCTGGTTGGCTTGCTCGCGGTATTCATGGCAGCTTTTCGCCGGTCCGGAACAAGTCGGGCCGGGCATTCGGTGCTTTATTCGGTGCCGGTCGCCCTGCTGTTGTTCAATCTGTCGCAGTGGGAAAACATGTTCTGGGGCATGGCATCCCTGCAAAATTTCTCGGTCGTTTTGTGGGTGATAGCCGCTTTCTATTTCCTGAGTTATACAAATCGGTGGGGTCTGGCGCTTGCGATGGGCGTGCTGGCAACCCTCACCAGCGGCAATGGCCTGATGGTCTGGCCCATTGGCTTTGTCATTCTCGCGCTTCGGCTAACTACGTATTCGTCAGCCAGTAAAAACAGAATTTATCGCCCGTTAATCGGATGGCTGCTCGGTGCGGCTGTTGTTACAGGGTTATACTTTATCGGTTTCGAGAAACCCGGCGGTATCGCTTATGTTCGTCCGGGTGCGGTTGATCTGCTGAAAGGCTGGCTGGCTGTTGTCGGCGCTGCCGCCGAAGTGCTGCCATTGGGTTCACCCCTTCGCAGCAGCATGTTGCTCGGCGGAATAATGGTGCTCATGACGCTGTGTATTA
>JANPJE010000392.1:0-1922 GCA_031425355.1 Spirosoma sp.
AACTTCCACATCGGGCAAATTGGCGAACCAGTTCAGGTGATTGGTACCCATGCCGTTAACGCCAATGTGGGCCACGCGCACCCGATCGCTGGGAGCAACTTTTCGTTTCAGGCTCGGAAACAGGGCCAGGCTTAGTGCGGCCGCACTGCTCTGTTTCAGAAAATCACGGCGATTGGTTTGAGGTGTCATAAGCGAAAGAGAACGGGCTTGTCCGTTACCGTCCATTCTCTACACCTAATGCAAAAACCTGAGCATAATCTACTGTCTATAATAGCGCGTCGAATAAAATTTCGCCGGGGTGCTGCGCATGGCGATCTGTTCCGTCTTTTATCTGGTGGCGGCAACTGGTCCCTGCTGCCGAGATAATGGCCTTTACGTCCCGACGGACGGCCGGAAACAACACCAATTCGCCAATCTGCATGGACAGGTCATAGTGCTCAGTCTCGTACCCAAACGAACCGGCCATGCCGCAGCAACCCGACGGGATCAACTGCACATCGTAATTTGTTGGAAGAGAGAGAATTTTTTTGACCGGAATCATGGACGAGAGAGCTTTTTGGTGGCAATGTCCGTGGACCTTCACCTGTTGCGGAGCGGTCGTAAATAAACTCCTGTCAACCTTACCGGCATCGACTTCGCGGGCAAGCCATTCTTCAAACAGGAAAACGTTTTTGGCTATACGTAATGCATCGGCTTTCAACTCAGCCGGTACGAGGTCAGGATATTCGTCGCGGAAGCTCAAAATGGCCGACGGTTCAAGGCCGACGAGTGGCGTTTTGTCGGTAACGATGTCTTTCAGCAGCGTTACGTTGCGAATGGCAATTTTCTTTGCTTCATCGACCAGCCCCTTCGACAGATATGTCCGTCCACTTTCAACGTGTACCGGAATAGTTACCGAATAGCCCAATCGCTCCAGCAGTTGAATCGCCTTCTGGCCAACTTCTACATCATTGAAATTGGTAAATTCGTCGGCGAAAATCAGAACGGAGCCGGGGTGTGGTTCGGATGAATTGCTGAAGGACGACGGTGAATAATTGCCCCGATTTTCTCGGCCTATCCGTTCATTCTCCGTACGTTGACGATGCCAGAACCATTTTTTTAAGGTCGTTGGCGCCAAACCAGGCATGGTGCGGTCGGGGTGGAAACCAACCGCGCTATTCGCCATCCGGCGCAGGAAAGGCGTGTTATAAATGGCATTATAGGCCCAGGGAGCAATACGGGCCATCGCCATCAGTTTGGTGAAATTGCCCACCAACCGCGCCCGCAGCGGAACGCCGTTTTCGCGGTATTGCTGCTGCGTAAATTCCGCTTTCATGCGTGTCATGTCCACGCTCGACGGGCATTCGGCTTTACAGGCTTTGCACGACAGACACAAATCCAATACGTCCTTAACCGCTTCATAATCATGGTCTTTGGGCGCAGACGTATTGCTGTAAAAATGCCGCAGGATATTCGCTCGTGCCCGCGTGGTGTCGCGTTCGCGTCGGGTAGCCATGTAGCTGGGACACATCGTTCCGCCCGAAATCTCGGTTTTTCGACAGTCGCCGGAGCCGGAGCATTTTTCGGCCAATTCCAGTAAACCACCGTCTTTCGAGAAATCGAATACGGTTTTTGGCTGCGGAATGATAACATCGGCTTCCGACCGCAGCGATTCGTTCATAGGCGGTGTATCCACCACTTTGCCCGGATTAAACGTATTGTGCGGGTCCCAAAGGGCTTTAACGTCTTTACAAAGCTGGTAATTTTCGGGACCGAGCATAAACGCGATGCACTCGCCCCGCAGCCGTCCGTCGCCATGTTCGCCGGAGAGCGAGCCGCCATATTTTTTAACCAACTGCGCCGTGTCCATCAGCAACGCCCGAAACTTGGCCCGCCCGTCCGACGATTTCAGATTAATGAGCGGTAATGCGTGAATTTCACCG
>JANPJE010000393.1:0-1542 GCA_031425355.1 Spirosoma sp.
AAACCGGGCGACGGCGTGCCTCCCCCGCCCAAACCCGATTTTATTTACGGCGACGATACGCTCGGGCTGATGCAAAAAATACTGGACGTACTAAAACCACGCCAGCTAATACCTACGCTGGTCAATAGATTATATCCGGCGGCTCTGGAAGAAACCAACGGGTGGGTAGGCACTATGATGGATTTTTTCCCACCAACCGACATCCGGGGCAAAGCCGTTAGCGCGGCCATTGGCATGGATTCGACCGACAGTCCGCGCGTTCTGGAAAAAATCATTGAACTGAACGCAGAATCAGCCTTTCCGGGTGTTTTGGGGCTTCGGTGGGTCAAGAAAACAGAAGCAACGCTGGGCTTCACCCAATTCCCAATCACCTGCGTACTTGAACTCGACGGAATTGATTCAACGCTTACTACTAAATTCCTGAAACGCGTTTGGGATACATTGGAAGCCGAGGGCATCCGGTACACGATGCACTGGGGAAAAATCAATACCGGCCTCACCGCCGATCGGGTCCGGACTATGTACACCGACGATCAGGTAGATGCCTGGCTCACCGCCCGACAAGAGCTTTTAGATGAATCGACGCGGGCCGTATTCACCAATGAATTTATGGAAACCTGCGGCCTGAATCGGGAGCTGATACTCAATAACCCGATTGTGTAGTTGATTTACCGGGTGAGGATATAAAAAAGCCTTGCTCCAGTTTAATACCGGAGCAAGGCTAAGCAAAAAAATCTTGACTTTGACAGGACCTACTTCATAGCAATAGGCAATTCGACATTTTCCCATTTCAGCACAACGTCTTTACACGTTACGTCATACACCAACCGCTCGCTGACCAATCCTGACAATTTTATGACTTTTTTTATTCCCACTCAATGGTGGCCGGGGGTTTCGAAGAAATGTCGTACACGACGCGGTTAACGCCCTTAACCCGGTTAATTATTTCGTTCGATATATCGGCCAGAAACTCATAGGGCAGGTGCGCCCAGTCGGCGGTCATACCATCCACACTCGTTACGGCGCGAAGGGCAACCACACGCTCATACGTACGCTCATCGCCCATAACGCCCACCGATTGCACGGGGAGCAACATCGCTCCGGCCTGCCAAACTTTATCGTACAAACCCTCGCGTTTCAATCCGTCGATAAACAGGGCATCAACCTGTTGCAGAATGTCCACCTTTTCGGGCGTTACGTCGCCCAGAATACGGATAGCCAAACCCGGACCGGGAAACGGATGACGACCCAGAATAGCTTCCGGCAAGCCTAATGTCCGGCCTACATTCCGCACTTCGTCTTTGAATAGCGTATTGAGCGGCTCCACCACTTTCAGTTTCATGAAGTCGGGAAGACCGCCTACGTTATGGTGCGATTTGATAGTTGCCGACGGGCCTTTTACCGAAACCGATTCAATAACATCAGGGTAAATTGTCCCCTGACCCAGCCACGATACGTCCTCAATCAAATGCGCTTCGTGATCGAAGACTTCGATAAACGTTCTGCCGATGGCTTTGCGCTTGGCTTCGGGGTCTGTCAGGC
>JANPJE010000394.1:0-5826 GCA_031425355.1 Spirosoma sp.
GCCATAGAAACTGCTTAGGTACGGGTCCGCAAATTTGTAGAACAGAAATAGTGGCAGTACAATCGTCAGTATCGATTGCAGGTTGTGCAGACAGTGATAGGCGAATATGTAAATCTGCCCGTCGAAGAGTTGGCGGCTCCATTCATAGTACCCGTAAAAACCAGCGTAGAGTGAATAGCAAACCAGCGCAGTCCCGCTTCGCAACCAGAAGCCGCGACTTCGCCAGATGTCGGGCCGACGATGGAAATGCGTCCAGAGCCAAACACTGACGTAGTAGGCCGTCGCGTACAGCCCGAAATACAACACCGCCCAGATGGGTTTACCCTGAAACCGATCGATGTATGCATCTTCAAAATCGAGAGAATAGTTGACGGTCAGCAGCAGCGCGGCCCAAAGAGCGGTTGCTACGTACAGGTCGAGCCGGAAGTCGGTGCGGATGTGGTCGCGCAGGTCACGCAGGTCACGCCAGAGAGATTTCATATTGCGTTTTGTCATTCCGACGAAGGAGGAATCTCAAGTTCCATATTAGTCAGGCTTGAGATTCCTCCTTCGTCGGAATGACAAAAGACGCGACTAAAACCCTTCCTTCTCCTCTTCTTTGTCTTTTTTCTTAGGCACTACGGGCTTAGGCGTTTCTTTAGCCACTTTCGGAGACGGTTTAACATCGGTCGGGAGTGGGGTTCCCTTTGCTTTTTTGCCCGCTTTCACTTTCGCAGCCTTGGCTGCAGGTGCTATCGTTTCCGGTTCTGCCGGAGACGCCGTCGGTTCAACGGTTTCGTCGTCGGGGTCGGTTGTGGCGGCAACGGTTGCTTTGGGCTGCGTTTTGGGCCGGGGTGCCGATTTAGCCTTTGTCTTATACTGGTCTAAGTACCGGTCCACAAACTGCTCTTTCTCATCGGCGGTGGCCGTTACAATCTGCAACGCGCCTTTTCCACTGTTTTTCGAGCCTGCCAGTAGCCGGTCGTTGACATCCTGCTCCGACGTAACAATGGCTAACTGACCCTGCGATGACGGTGTACTACCCGGTTTATAATCGTAGAACGCCCACACATCCGGCGACGATTCAAGGTAAATACTGGCTTCATCGCCGTTGCCCGTTTTCCTGATCTCGACAAATCCATCCATCTGGGCATTAATGTCCGTCGTCGTCATATTCGACACGCCGAGCCGTCCGGTGCTGTAGAACGCATTGTATTTGGTGGACCAGCGCAGATTTGCATTTGCCAGCACAAGCATGGCATTCAATTTGGGTGATGCCTGACCCAGCGGTGAATGCTGGTTCTGAGCTTTCACCCGGTAAACGTCCACCGCCTGCTGACCAATTAAGGGCACCAGCTTATCCGAAAGCCGGTTCAGGTCATCGTCGGCGGCTTCGTCATTGCGTTCTTCCAGATTGCTTTTGACGAGTTTATCGGCGATGATGCTGTTGATTTGATCCGGCACTGGAAACGCGAAGGCAAGCAACGTATTGAACCGATATTGACTGCTGTCGATATTAATCCGGGCGGAGCCAGACGCCAATAAATACTCGTTCGGGGCAGCGTTCAGCAGGTTCAGCTTGCCTTTATAGGTCATTAGCCCACGTGCGTCATTGAACGTAAACGCATTCTCGACTTCCTCCTCGACAACGGTGACACTCGCCACACGAGCCGAACTATCCGTTGCAACAGCCGCCACCTTAGCCGTGCTATCACCAACACTGTTCATTTTAACACTGTCAACCGGCGCAGCCGACGTAGTGGCAGCCGCCAAGCCTGATTGCGAAACGGGCACATCTGCGCCTTTCGACGCAATTCGATACAATCTGTCTTTTTCGTCGTAGTGCATAACGCCCGTTGCCGTAAACAGGTCATCATCTTTCGAATCTTCTTTCGGCGACAGGAACGTTGGATAAAGACCGGCACCGCCCAACCGGAAATGGATACCGGCTACAAGCGGCTGGCCACCTTCATTTTTGAGCGTTTTATCGACTTTTATTTCCAGCCGTTCGGCTACTTTTTCTTTAAACGGAATCCAGCCACCAACCAGATCGCGTCGTTTTTTCAGAGCCGGTTTAATAAATCCCTCCATCGCCAGATCGGGGGCGGGTGCCTGCATGGCAATGGTGCCCTTGAACAGCATTTTCGGAGCCAGTTGCAGGTTCTCATCTTCGTCAACTTCGGCGCGGGCGATGGTAAAATACGTCTTGAGCGGCTTGGTTTCGGGCGTATTGCGTTTGCTTTTTGCCGACCGCCCTACTTTTTTGGTATCAGCGGTTAATGAGGGCGCATCGGGTTTAGCCGCTGCCACAGCCGGGGCTTCTTTCAGTTCGAAACTACCCATTTTAATGCTGGCCGTATCGCCTTTGGCCGTAGCAAACTGATACGTTGCATCACCCGCAAAACGCGTTCGGGAAAGAATCTGGATGTTGCCGTTTTTGAGCCGGTGAAACAGATTGATGGTATCCAATTCCAGTTTCGCATTTTTTAGGGCCATCATCTCGCCATTGCGCCGGATAGCCACCTGTCCTTTGTCGGGATAAATCCGGGCGTCGGCAGCGATTACGTACGGTACGCCACTGATGTTCAGGGTCCGTTTTTCCACATCATACAGCGCCCCCGAGCCATTGAACGTCAGCCCCTCCTGCTCTTCCGCCGTGGCTGTAAATGTGGACGTTTTCACGTCGCCACGCATCGCGATGGTTCTGGCGTTTATATTCCACTGCGCCCGATTGATGCTGGTTTTGTAGGCCGCAAACGGAAACTCCATGCTGGCCTGAACGGTATCGTCAAGGCTTTCTTTTTTGTTGATCGCCAGCCCGACAACGCCTTTTGCCTGATTGAAATCGACGTCGATGCCGTTGCCCAGCAGAATTGGTTTTCCGATGGGCGTTCCCGGAACTTCTTTATCCGAAATGATTTTAAACTGCGAATTACTGGCGATAAACCCTTCTTTATTGAATTGTATGCTGTTGGAAATCGCTTCCGAATCCTTCCGGCGGAGCGTTCCGTTGCCGAACAGACCCGACGAACGTAATGCTAAACCGCCTTCGAGATTGGTCGATGCTCCGTAGAAATTGAAGTTATTTTTCTGCGTCGTGATGACCATGCTATCCGCTTTAGGCCACCATTTCATGCTGTAATTATTGAGCTGAACCTGCGGGAAGTAGGCCTTACCAATTAAACCTTCCTTAATCTCACCCTTCTCCCCCGACGCCACCAGCGAATCGGCCATAAACAACATACTCTTGGTGTTCAGGCTGGCCGTCAGGTGATTGAGTACGCCCGCAGCCCGCAGCCCATCTTTACTCATTGTTAACTCGCCCGTAAATTTCACGTTCGAGGGGGACGCTCCTTTCTTGCTGCTATACACCGGATAACCCGCTGCCGGAGCCTTGTGAACGAAACCCAGTGTATTATCGGGCATGGTTTTCAGTTCGGCCTTGAACGGCGGAAAGATACCATCGGAATAGAACGTACCGATAAACGAAATATCGCCATTGCCGAGGCTGTCATTGTCGATGGCCGGAATTTTGAAGTACACTTTCTGATTGTACGTCAAATCGCCACGAACAGGCTGGTTGAAATACACCGTTACGCCCTCTGGCATGACCAGTCGCTGGGTGGTTTTCTTACCCGCAATCCGGCCCGATTTGTTATCGGCACTACCGAAAAAGACCGTTCCCGGCGTATCGTATTTGATGTCGCCCCCGATCTCTCCATCTTTCCCCTGTGCCGCCAATTTCTGCGACGAGAATGTAATGGAGTCGATCTTATTGAGGCTCATGCCGAATTTATCATAGTCGAATTTGAGGTCGCGACCGGCGTAGCGCAACGTACCGGCTTTGAGTTGGCCGTTGATCGTAAACGCCCGTCCCTTGCCCACGCGAATGATTTTGTCGGATGGGTAGCCGAAGATTTTAAGCGAGTCAGACAAGGTAAATCGGTCAACGCCCCGGATGGTCAGCAGTTTGTCATCGAGGTTAATCGTCGCATTTTTTATGCTGTCGTTCGAGGCAAACAGCGACTGCACCTGGAAGTTGTCGTAGTCACGTTTCTGGGTATAAGCCAGCACGTACAAATACCCTTTCCGGCTCAGGCGCATAAGCAACGTATTGGGGTCGCGGTCAATGTATCCCTCCAGCACCATGCGATTGAGTGACCCCCGCAACGCCGTCGAGCTAACGTTTTTGGCAAACTGGGTAATGTCATCATCCAAAAACGTCTGCTGCTTTTTGGTCGAGATGTAATTCGCAACAATTTGCAGCGGGTGGAAGCCATAATCGAGCGTCAGGTCAGCGTAGCGCTGCGGATGGAAATAATCGAACGACTCGAACCGGACGGGCACTTCTCGCTTGGCCCCGACCTGATAAAAATCGACTTTCCGACGCGGCAAATCCCACCGAACTACTTCGGGCATGATGTAAAATTTGTGGTACGAATCGGCGTAGGGAACGCGGGCGTAATCGGTACGTTGTTCGCGGTCGAGCCAGGCAATACGCTGGTTTTTGTCGTACCGGAATTTCACGGAGGGATGCGTAACCGAGTCTGTGTCGACGTAGCCCACGAACGAAGCCGAATTCGCCGAAATCATCGGACGGGCACTCGTTCCAGTGGATTTTACGGGTTCGTTGATATTGAAACCTGTTTGCGACAGCCCCGCCTGTGTTGAATCAGGAGCGGACTGAACCGCTTCGCCAATCGTAAAATCAAACCGGCGACTGCTGGCTTTAAAGGCCGTTTTTCCGTTGTGTTTCACTGTTACCTGAGCGGGCCGTCCGCTGGCCGATGCGCCAACCATCTGCGTTCCCGACAGGGCCAAACCACCCCGATACTCGATGTCCGGACCTAAATCGGGCAGGATCACATCATTCTGCCACGACATGAAGCGCGGATACGTAACAGGCCCGCCCTTTTTCTTGCTGACATATTCAAAAACGCCTTTGATAGGTTTGCTTCCGGCGTAGGTCAGCGTTACATCGTCGGCTTGCAGACGAGGGGTCATGGTGGTAAGGGCGTACTCGCTGAAGGTCACGAAAATGTCGGGCCGACCGGCAGTTGCCCACGTAAACTTGCCGCCCTGCCCCACCAGAACGCCATCTTTCAGCATCAAATCGCCACTGGTATTTGCCAGAACTGCCGAGTCACCATTCGCGATCATCGCCAGCGATACGTCTTTCAGCGTGATAACGGCCCCCGAAACGGACGGTATTGGCCGACGCTGCGGAATGTACTGAACGCCCAACTGACGCGGCTGTGTTGAATCATTCGTAGCGGGCGTGTCCCAGCCATCAAACCGTGACCGTTCGGCAGATGCTTTGGCGGCTGCAATCGAATCGGCGGGTGTTTGAATCGCGCCCGGCTGTGCTGGCTGAACCGTCTCTACGTAGCGAAACTGGAACGAGCCGCCAAGGGCGTAAAGCTTGTTGTATTTGCTGGCGTACAGTTCGCGCCGTTCGAGAAATTGACGGGCCGTTTCGAGACTTCGGGCAAAGACTTTGGGGTCATTCGCGTCGAACAATTTTTCGGCAACGGTCAGGATTCCGTCGGTATTCGTAGCGGGTTGTTCTTGTGCTGTGAGGTAAAGCGATTCGTAGAACGGCGCGAAATACAGGGCGGGTTGCAACCGCTTCTGGTTCATTTTCCGGCTCAACGTCATCACCCGCTCCTGCTGCTGCGCGGACAGTTTATTCTCCGACCAGAGCGTCTGCAAATTCGTACCCGCCCGAACCGCTACCGGCCCACCCGTTGCCATCAGTTTTTGCACCTCGGCCATGAACTGATCGGGCTTATCGGACAGCCGAACCGCCTGCCCAAATGAGACGGTCAGGGTTGTCAGTAAAAAAAA
>JANPJE010000395.1:0-6209 GCA_031425355.1 Spirosoma sp.
ACGGTGGGCCGGAAACCGATGTTGAGCATACCGCCCAGCGTTTGTCCGGCATACTCCACATCGACCGCATAAACGCCATTGGCCGGGACGAGTTTGGATGGATCATCAACCTGCAAATTGGCTGTTGGGAAACCGATGGTACGTCCCAGTTGGCGCCCTTTCACGATGGTTCCGGTCAAGCTATACGGGCGTCCCAGAAACAGATTTGCCGTATGGATATGGCCTTCATTCAACGCTGTCCTGATTTTTGACGAGCTGACGCCAACCGCTTCAACATCCTGTCGGGGAATTTCCTCAACCTCGAAACCGTATTCCTGCTGATGCGCGTTGATGTAGTCGAAGCCTCCCTCGCGGTCGCGGCCAAACCGATGATCGTAGCCGATGACCAATTTCTTTGTGCCAATTTTATCGATCAGAATCTGGCGGATATACTCCTCCGAGGTCAGTTGCGAGAAGGAGCGCGTAAACGGAATAATCACCAGATGACCGACGCCTGCCTGATCGAGAAGGTCAATTTTCTCATCTAATGTCGTGAGCAATTTCAGGTTCTGGCTGTCGTTGGAGACCACCGTTCGCGGATGCGGCCAGTACGTTATCAGCACGGATTCGCCGTTGCTGGCTTTGGCAACTTCGGTTAATCGGGACAAAATTGTCTGGTGACCGCGATGCACCCCATCGAAGGTTCCGCTGGTTACAACGGCGTTTTCTAAAGGCTGGATGTCATCGAGACCTCTGTAAATAATCATTCGATAGTCGATAGGTGGTCGGGTAACGCGGCCCGATGGATGTCGATAAATTGCTCGATGGTGCTGGCGTCCTCAACCTGAAAATCGCCGATACGCGTTCGGCGCAGGGCACTCATATAGGCACCATTGTTGAGCAATAAACCTAAATCGCGAACCAAACTGCGAATATAAGTGCCTTTTGAACACACGATACGAAAATCGACGGCAGGAAAGTGGTCGGTGTTCACATCAAAGGCTGACACCGTTACCTGACGTGCTTTGATTCCGCCCTCCACCCGGTCGGCGGTTTCGCCCCGTCGGGCCTTTTCGTAGAGCCGCTCACCGTTCACGCGAATGGCTGAGTAAATGGGCGGCACCTGCAAAATGTCGCCCGTTAGCTGCCGGGCGGCCTCCTGTATCTGTTCGGGCGTGATGCCGGTGGTATCAAACTCCGCGTCGAAAGCGGTTTCGAGATCGACAGACGGAGTCGTTTTACCCAGCACCAGCGTTCCGGTATATTCTTTCTCCTGTGCCTGATACTGGTCGATCTGCTTGGTCATTTTGCCCGTGCAAAGAATGAGCAAACCCGTCGCTAATGGGTCGAGCGTACCGGCATGGCCAATTTTCTTGAATTTACAGCCGTATTTCAACTTATTCGCCACATCGAACGATGTCCAGGTCAGCGGCTTATCGATCAAAATAATCTGACCAGGGTCGGGCGTTGGTTGTTTATCCAATATGTGGTTCTTGGTTTGTAGTTTGTAGTTAGCTGACGCACGAGCAACTTATGCGTCAGTCACGGCGGGGGACCGCAACGACAAACCACAAACTGTAAACTGATTACATAACCTCCAGCTTCACCCCTGCCGCCATCAAGCCGAGCAATAGCAGACCAAGCGCGATGCGGTAATACCCGAACGCTTTGAAACCATAGCGTGTCAGGAAGCCTACAAACGCACGAATAGCCAGCATTCCGACGGCGAAAGCGATTATATTACCGATCAGCAGCGTCTGGTAATCAGCGGGTTGCAGAAGCTTGTACGTTTTGAGAAGTTTATAGCCCGAAGCAGCCGCCATTGTCGGTACGGCCAGGAAGAAAGAGAACTCAGCAGCCTGCGTCCGGGTCAAGCCCTGAAACGTACCACCGATGATGGTTGCCGCCGACCGCGACACGCCCGGAATCATGGCGATGCACTGAAAAAATCCAATACGTAACGCATCCGGCACGGTTACGTCGCCATCGGGACGGGTATTTTTGTCGATAATCCGGTCGATGAATACCAAAACAATGCCGCCCAATAGCAGCGTGATTGCCACAACAACGACGTTTTCGAGCAGTGAGTCGATAAAATCGTTGAGCAGAAAGCCGATGACGGCGGCTGGCAGAAAAGCGATGAGGATTTTACTGTAAAAATCCAGCATCGGTTGCCATTTGGGCGGGAATGACTTGAGGTAAGCGGGAGCCGTGAACGTACCCGTTCGGGTGTCGGTCATGAAACGACGGTGGTAGAGAACAAGGACCGACAGGATGCAGCCGAACTGCACATTGATGGTGTACAGTTTGGTAAATTCATTACCGGCAATACCGGCCAGCGAGGAGTAAATAATCATGTGGCCCGTTGAAGAAACCGGCAGAAACTCGGTCAATCCTTCAATGATGGCCAGCGCAATCGCGTGAATGAGGTCCATTAAAAGTAGTTTATAGTTTGTCGTTCGTGGTTCATCGTTTGTAAACGGCAGGCAAACTTATGGTAAGCTTCCTCAAACGACAAACAACAAACTAAAAAACGACAAACTAAAAACTGCACCGACGGCCCGTTACAAACTTTTCTACGCCTTTGGACGGGCGAGAATGGCGAAAAATTCAATGACAAAGCCCGCCATGACAACGATAGGGCCGAGCGTCAGTCCCAGAAAACCAAAGCCAAATTCTTCTTTGTCGAGACTCATGATGAAGAACCCGGCCAGAACTGTTGCGATACCCGCCAGCATCAGTACGTAATTCTGACGGCCAAAGGGCATTGCAGCTACTGACGTGTTTCGGCGAACAGGCTCAACAACCGACGACCGAATCGGAGCCAGTGTGGGCACGGCTACTACTTTTTTTGCTGGTTCGTCGCGGGTCAGTGTCGATGCGCCAGTTTGTTTATCCTTTGCCATGTTTTTTGGTCAGTTATCCTTTTTGTGTAACGTTTAAATCCGTTTGTAGTTTGGTGTTCGTCGTTAAATTACGTTAAGAAAGGTTCTGATGAACAACAAACGACGACCGTCAATATAATTCATCCAGCGTCAGGCCCAGATACCGGTTTACGGCCTGAAACGTACTGATAAAGCCAATCAACACGCCCAACCCAACGATGCCCGCCATCAGGAAGATAATTTTTTGAGGGTCCTGAAAGGTTTCCAGTTCGGGCAGATTATGAATAGCAAGTTGCAGTCCGGCCATTAGTAAGACGACAGCAATGACGCCCGCCAGAAACCCCTGCCACATACCCCGTCCCAAAAAAGGCCGCGTAATAAATCCATTCGTCGCGCCAACCAACTGCATACTCCGAATCAGTAAGCGTTGCGAATGAAGGGCCAGCCGGATGGTATTATTCATCAGCACCACAATAATTAACAGCAAAATCAGGGCGAAGGCCGACATGATCGCATAAATCTTGGTGATGTTGCGGTTGATATTATCCACCAGATTTTCCTGATAAACAACCTCAAATACACCGTCGATCTCTTCCAGATCCTGCTTTACCTCCTGTAGCTTGGTTTCCTCAAAATACCCTTCGCTGAGCTTGATGCGGTAGCTGTCGTGCAGCGGATTTTCGCCCAGAAACTTCGAGAAATCTTCCTTTGTTTCGGCAATAAATTCCTTGGCCGCTTCGTCTTTCGTAACCAGGCTAACCTGGGGTACACCGTTGGTTTTCAGGATGTAAGGCCGCTCAGCGATGGTTTGAAAAAGTTTCGTACCCTTTTTCGCATCGAGGTCTTTATCCAGAAACGCCCGCACTTCATAATTCTCGCGGATATACGTAACCAGCTTTTTCGACTGGATTGCCAGCAATCCGCAGAAACCAATTAAAAACAAAGCCAGTGTCAGGCTAAACAAAATCATGCCACTGGGATACGCACCTACTTTCTTCTTGTTACGAGCCATTCAGGGGGTTCGTCTTGTGAGACAAAAATAACGGATTCGACCGGTTAGCGGTCGAAATTAAGAAAATTTAAGGGTAATTGATAAACCGGATAGCATAGCGTATCAGAATAGCGAAACGGATTTATAATTTTCGACCCTCCAAAACGCCAGCCGGATACCCTACTTCGACCAGATACAAGCCATTGGCGGGTGCTGCCCGACCCGCTACAGTGCGGTCCCGCGCCAGAATAATCTGCCCGAACTGATCGAGGCTCATCCGCTCCTGACCGATCTCCAGCATCGTTCCGACAATGGTACGTACCATACCCCACAAAAACCGATTCGCTTTGATATGAAACGTCAGACGGTCTTCATTTGTATATGTCCAATGGGCAAAATCGAGACGGCAATTGAAATGCGTCACGTTAGCGCGGGCCTTGCTGAAACTCTGAAAATTGGTATTCTGTAGCAGCATAGCGCACGCTTCGTTCATCAACTTAATATTCAGCAAAGGCCGAAAATGATACGTCAGGCTGCTATGAAACGCATTTTTTTGTCGCGTGATGTGGTACTGGTAATACCGCGAAATGGCTGAAAACCGGGCGTGAGCATCAGCCGAGACGGGGAAGATTGTACGGATAGCAATGTCCTCCGGCAAAATGCAATTGAGCGAATACAGCAGGTCGTCGGACAAGTCGATTGGTTCGTCGATGTCGAAATGAGCGAATTGCTGTTCGGCATGAACGCCAGCATCCGTGCGACCGCTCCCGGTTACGTACACCGGTTTGCCAAATCGCTGGCTTAGAGCCGCCTGAAGAGTAGTCTGCACACTGATGCCATTCGCCTGCGTCTGCCAGCCGTGGTAGGCCGTTCCCCGATACGATAGTTCAATAAAATAACGCATAATCAGGCAAAAGTAGCGCGATTATGGCAGACACAGGCGTAGGGCTACAAAAAACACGACCACGCATCGGGTTCGATACGTGGTCGTGTCCAATCAGATTTTGGTCCGTTAGCGTGGGCCGCGCGATGGACGTTCGCCCCGGCTGCTTCCGGCGTTCGACGGTTGCGGCTGTTGCTGGTTCTGCATTCCGCGTCCTTCCGACATCCGCTGCGTACCCCCATCGACCCGCCCGCCCGACATGGATGGACTCGCCGACGGACTGCTCATTTGACCCTGCCGTTCAACGCGTTCATACGTTCGGGGCGATGGTTGAGCATACCCACCCGAGGGATTGCCGGGCTGAACATCAGGGCGCGAATAACCGCCCCGCTGCCGGTTTCCCGGCGAATAACTACCCCGGCTGGACTCGAACCGATTGGATGGCAACGGGTTCACGTTCTCGGGAGATGGTATTGTATTCGCCCCACCCCGATCAACGGGGGAGCCATTGTTGTAACTTCCCCGGTTTGGTGCGCCGGAATATTCCCGGCTTGGAGTGCCGGAATAATCACGGTTTGGCCGATTGGTGTTACCGCCCGAATAGTCGCGGTTTGGCGTTGTATTATTTGGCGAGTAACCGCCCCGGCCCGACGCTCCGTTTCCAAAGTCAGCCGAACGGGATGAATTGTCGAAACGGTCGTTACGGTTATAGCGGGATGCCTGACCGGGCCGGTAAAAACCAACCGAGCCATTGCCGACCACCGACCGTCCGGGCCGATCCATCGGGTCTATCCGATAGACGGGAACGCTACGTCGGGTAACCCGCTCAATATCTCCGCGTTGTGGGCCATAGTTATAGTTGTACCGGCGGTTATCGGACCGATAATAGTTGTTGATGATCGTCGTATTCTGGTAGATATCGACCACACGAGTGCGGGGCACGCTGTAGCTATACCAGCGTGGACTGTTGAAATATACCTGCGGCACAAAGGTCCAGTAGGGAGCGGGGATGTTGATATTCATGTTTACGCCGGGGCCGAGGGGTGCCCAGCCATAATAATCCCCTCCCGACCGCCATGATACCCAGGCGGGTGCCCAGTCGGTGCCGGGAATCCAAAGCCAGCCGCCGTAGGCCTGATCGAAAATCCAGCGACCGTAGTGAAACGGTGCCCATCCCCAGGCATAATCCGACACCCATGTATTGCCAAATTCGGTCATAACCCAATGTCCACCCGTGGCATACGGTTGAAAATCAGGGTTGACATTGGGTGTCCAGACATCACCGTATCCAGGGTGCTGTGCCCATTGACCATACGGAGCCAGTTCGTCGTAAAACGACTCGACAGGAACGCTGACGCCCGGCTGAGCCATTGCCCGTTGCGATGCCCACAGGCTTAGGGTCAATAGGCCGACAAGGAGCATCAATTTATTTATTTTCAGGATTCTCATGGCATCAGTTGGTTATCTCATG
>JANPJE010000396.1:0-15073 GCA_031425355.1 Spirosoma sp.
GGCCAGAACGATTTCGGCGTTGTCGTTCTGTTCCCACATGAATTTGTAATTCTTATCAGCGCCTTTATCCGTGATGAGCGAGAACCCGCCGGCCGGAGCCAATTCAAGGGCAGCTTTGGCGGCATCGGCGGCCGCTTGCCAACGACTAACGTCCTGATTACCGTAGCAGATCAGTTTGTTGTCGTTGCCTAAACTCAAATAGGGCGTCGCGGTGTTAAACAGCGGACTGGCGGCAAACAGCAACGTACGTGCTTTGAGCATCTGAGCGACCGTTTTTGTGGCCCGCCCCCGGAAATTCGAGGTGTACGTAGCGGGCAGTGCTGACACCGCGTCATCGCAGTCTTTAACAATGAAGCTCACCACTTCTTCGACCGTGCCGCGCTTCACGCCGGGCGCTTCCGTTGGGTCTAATCGCTTGCTCACGATGGGCACTCCGCCGTAGCGTTTGAGCATTTCGGCGTAATTCAGGGCACGAATGAACTTCATTTCGCCGATAACCTGATTTTTATAGGCCTCATCCAGATCGGGCACATCCTTGATTCGCTCCAGAATAATGTTACAGTTTCGGATGACCGTCCAGCGAATGTAGTACCGATAATCTTCGCGCGCTACCAGCGGCCCGCCCGGTGTGATGTTAGCCGAGTTCCAGTCTTCGGTATGAAAAAACGTCACTTCTGCTTCGCCTTCATCGGTAATGGCAACATTGGGCGTAAACGTTCTGGATGTCGGAATCAGGTTGGCATCGTTGTAGGTAAACGGCGAATGAATACCAATTCGGTACGTGCCCGCGATGAACGTTTCCAACTGAACCCTCGACGAGAAAATGGTGCTTTCGGTAATATCGACGCCCGGTGCTTTATCTAAAAATTCGGTTAATTTTTTGTCGCACGATGATACCGCCAGCGACAGGACACCACAAAAAATAGCCTTAACTATGGTTTTCATCGTACGCTAAAATTTAAGGTTAAGCCCGAAGTTGATCGTGCGGGTAAGTGGATACGGCTCTTCATTAGTAACGCCCGTTGGCAGTTCAGGATCGACGCCCGGAAAGACAGAACTCCAGGTGTATAAATTGTTGGCGTTTACGTACAGGCGCGTGGCACTGAGTCCGACGCGGGCCAACAGGGCTTTCGGCAGGTTGTAGCCCAGCTCAACATTTTTCAGGCGAACATAGCTGGCATCGCGCACCCAGTACGTCGACGACTGGTAGTTGTGGGCGTAGCCGCCGTTCTCCGACAGGCGTGGAAAATCAATGGGCAATCCCTTTTCGTACCGCTCTGCCGACCAGCTATTGAGCAGGTACTCAACGGCTCCCGAGTTTTCAAAGAATCCCCGGTTTTGCCGCCGGTTGTAGGCGATTGATACGTTGCTGGCCCCCTGAAACAAGACCGACAGGTCGAAGCCTCTGTAATTACCACCGAACGAAACGCCAAATATTTTTTCGGGGAAGTTCGAGTAGCCAATCGGTACGGCATCGTCATCGTTGACCACGCCATCGCCGTTTATGTCTTTATAGCGAATGTCGCCGGGCTGTATTTTGTTGCTGTTCCAGATCGAAACCGGCCGGTTGGCGTCATTTACCTCTTCCCAAGTGTTGTATAAACCGTCGGCCACTAAGCCGAAAGACTGCCCAAAGCGTTGTCCGGTTCGGTACTGGTACGAAAATGGCCGAACAGTTTCATCCTGAAATTGGACCTTGTTACGGGCGAAGGTAAAATTCCCTTTCACCCAGAAATTAACCTCCCCGATCCGGTCATTGTACGTAATATCGCCATCGAAACCCCGGTTGTTCATTCGCCCGAGGTTGTAGGCGGGCAGCGTTGCCCCCACCGTGATGGGAACGGTGCCCAAATTGGCCAGAATGTTATCCCGCTGTTCGCTGAAAAAATCTGCCGTTACGCCGACTTTACCTTTCCAGAAAGCTAATTCTACGCCTATATTTTGCTTGATGGCCCGCTCCCACGTAACATCCGGGTTGCCCAGTTTGCCTTCCTGCGTGTAGCTGTACCGGGTAGACGTACTGCCTACTTCGCCGAAGAAGTAACCGCCTATGTTAGCCGCCGTTGTGAGCGTGTAGGAAGAGGGGCGGTATAAAAACCGGTCGCTTCCGATGCGGTCATTACCCACTTCGCCATACGACCCTCTCACTTTCACGTAGGTGAGTATGTTGTTTTTGGGAAAGAACGGTTCATCCGATGCGACCCAGCCCAGCGAGTAGGCCGGAAAAAAACCAAAGCGTTTTCCTTCGGCAAAATTCTCCGTTCCGTTATAACCGAAGGTGAATTCCGCCAGATAACGGCCTTTATAGCCGTACGTAGTCCGGCCTACCACGCCCTGATAGCCGTTGGGGACCAGAAATGCCAGCGTGGGGTCGAAGCGTTTGGTCTGGTTGTAATTGACTAATGCCGTTACGTAGTGATCGCCAAAGGCCCGCTTGTAATCGAATCCGAACTCCGCGTATGTGCGCCGGTTTTTCCCGATTGCTTTCTCGAATCCAAAGGGTTGTTCAACGCCCTGCGGCACGATATTTATGCTGTTATCGGGCAACCGGATGGCGTTATACGTCAGCAGTGTACGCCGGTTTACCAGCGTTTCGGTGTTGTTATTCTGATAATTGACCAATCCGTGTGCGGATAATCCTTCGGTCAAAAAATCAAGGCTATAGTCTAATCGGACAGAGCCTTGCAGAAAGTTTTTGAACTGCCGGTTGTAGCCCTGACTGAACATATCGGCAACCGGATTATTGGAAATACCGACGTTCAGCAGGTTGACAATTTTGCCGTCCACGATGCCCGGCGACGTCAATGGATTCGCTTTGCCGATTCCCTCGATAATCCGAACCGTGGGCCAATTACTGCCCGTCAGGTTTTCGGTTTGCGACGACAGGTCGATGGATGCCTTCAGCCGTTTGGTGACCTCGAAATCGAAATTCGACCGGAAATTATACCGCTTGTAGGTTCGGTTGGCGTCAAAATCCTTGACCAGATCGCTGTTGTTAAATTGACCGCCCTGGCTGAAAAAACCCGCTGACACAAAATACCGGACCTTTTCGGTACCGCCGTTGATACTGAGATTATGCTGGGTTTGCAGCGCCTGGGGTTTCAGCACCAGATCATACCAGTCCGTATTGGGGTGAAAAATCGGGTCTTCGCCGGATTTGTACAAAGCCAGATCGGTGTCGGTAAACTTGGGCGTATAACCGCCCGAAATGTAAGCGTCGTTTTTTAAGGCTTCGTTGAACGAACGGGCGTAATCATAGCTGTTCATCCCTTTCCGCAGGTTTGTAAAGTTCGTTACCGCTACGTTGGCGGTGTAACTAAGCTGCGGTTTGCCCACTTTGCCGCGTTTGGTGGTGATCAGTAAAACGCCGTTGGCACCCCGTATTCCGTAAATAGCTGTTGCCGACGCATCCTTCAGAATGGTCAGGTTTTCAATTTCGTTGGGGTCAATGTTGTTGTAGTTACTCACTTCGATGCCGTTCACCAGAATGAGCGGGTCGGCGGATCCCGAAAACGTACTGACACCCCGGATACGTAGCGTCGATGCGTCGTTGCCGGGTTCGCCACTGCCCTGTACGGCAAAAAGCCCCGGCATACGACCCACCAATGAGTTGCTGATATTGGCCACCGGCGACTGAAGCAGGTCTTTGGTGGTTATGGACGCAATGGCCCCCGTAACGGTTGCTTTTTTCTGAGTGCCAAATCCCACGACAACGACTTCGTTGAGTTCGTTCATGTTGGGTTTCAGGACAACGTTCACCGATGTGCGGTTCCCAACCGTAATCTCCTGTGAATCAAAGCCAACGAAGCTAAACACCAGCACGGTCGGTCCGCCGTCGCGGTTCCGATCAGGCACGGCAATGGAATAATTACCGTTGGCATCGGTATTGGTTCCTTTTGTCGTTGCAGCCCCTTTCAGAATTATAGTGGCTCCCGGAATTGGCTCTCCTTTTTCGGTGTCGGTCACTTTTCCTCTCACGACAATATCAGCCGGGCGGGCGGCTGACAGGCTTTGCATATCGACTCTGGCCGACAATGCATTGACGGTTAGCTCTTTACTTACATCCTGCTCGACAGACTGGTTGCCCGACGTTTTCAGTAATCCGGCTTCTGGAGCTGCGTTTCGGGTCGTTTTACGGGGCAGTATTGTGTAGCCACCGCCTTTAAGTTTGCGAAACCGCAGATTGGCAGGCGTCAGTACCCGTTCGAGCACCTGCTCCAGCTTGTCGTTTTCATTGACCGTTCCCGAAAACGTTTTATTTTCCAGTAGTTCTTTCTGGTAAACGAAACTGGTCTTGTGGGTAAGTTCTAATTTTCTAAGCAACGCGATGATGCTCGTAATGCCTTCCTGCGCTCGAATGCTCACCACAGATTTTTGTACAGAAGCGTACGTGAACTGGGCCGTTACGTCCGGAACACCACACAAGCAGGACAGCCATACGGTTATATAAATGAGGATACGTCTTTTCATAGTTGATACGGAAATCGTGTGATGGACTATGTGGTAGTTGATGGTGAAACAGGCGGGTATGGTGGTTTTCCCGCTTTTTCTATGATTATTTTCTGTACTATTTTAAATCTTTCTACCTCAATAGATTCCTGATGTTTATGATCGGTATGAGGTTCGCAAACTTTACCCGCAATAAAAAAGGCCTGTGAAGACACAGACCCTATAAAGCGATTTGAGTTGATTTCACCTCACTTGAGCACGTAGGTATCACCGGTTTTGCTGACCTCAGATTCCAGAATAATCGACAGGTTATCTACGCAATCGTCAGCCACTTCGGTACGTAGTTTGCCGGTGAGTTTCTTGCCGGCTAACCGGGCATCGTCCAATTTGATGGTTACGCCGAATGTATCCTGCAAAATGTCGATGATCTCCGGCAGACTTTTTCCATCCAGCACGATATACGATTCCTTCCAGGCGTCATACGCATCGGGCTGTACGCTTTTCAACTGAATTTGCCGACTTTTTGGCGTTACGATGGCCATATCGCCCGGTTTCATCACCACCGCCGACTGGTTATCCGCGCTTAACTGCACCTTGCCTTCATGCAGTACGACGTTGGTTTGCTCCCGCCGGGTATTTACGTTGAATTCCGTACCCAGTACTTCTACATTCGCTTCGGGCGTGTGAACGATAAATTTCGACCCCTGTCGTTTGGCAATGTCAAAATAAGCTTCGCCGTTGAGCCACACTTCCCGAACAGGACCATCCAACAAATTATCAGCCACTTTCAGCGACGAATTGGCATTCAGCGTCACCACCGACCCATCGGCCAGTTTGATTTCCTGAATTTTCCCGAAGGCAGTTTGATATGTCAGATCGGCATTTGCCCGCCAAGCCCACCAGCCAACGCCTACCAGCGAAACCAGCAAAACAACGGCGGCCGCAGCCCAATACGGTTGCCGATACCACTGCACAGTACGGACTGGACCGGTCCAATGCGGATTACGGTTGCTGATAGGCGGCTCGATGTCGGCCCAAATGCGTTGTTTCAGTCGGGCAAGGTCTTGTTGTGAGGGTTCGTTCTCGCGGAATCGGATTGTTTTAACGTAGTCGATGGCGATTTGAATATCAGGCACCTGGCCGGGATTTTCAGCCATATAGAGCTGCCAGAACCGGTTCGATTCGTCGGTCGGCATGGCTACCCAGCGAATAAAATCCGGGTCTTTACAAAAGTCTTCTACTGTAAAAGCGGGATGTGGCATTGGGTAGACTGCATAGTGGTACTCGTTAAACGGAGTGCAATTTGTTTTTTCCCGGCTTTAGACCAATTAAATCTTCATGAAATAAGCCAGCACGGCACCCGCCACGCTCAACACGACGCCCCGTTGCTTAAACGATTCACGCACATACGCCCGTAAGGTCGTCAGGGCAACGTTTATCGTGTTGTACACGCTTTTCATCGTGATGTCCATCACCTCGGCGGCCTGCTGGTAACTTAGCCCTTTCATATAAACCAGATACAGTATTTCTTTTTGCCGTTTTGGCAATCGGTTCAATTCATGAATCAGCACCAGTTTCTGTTGATCGAGGAGTTGCTCATCGATCAACGCGCTCTCGTACGGCTGAATCAGAAATTCGGCGGTATCGAAAATATACGAATCGGAATCCAGCTTATTTAACCGCCCCACCGTGTCGAGCAGCCGTCGGCGAAGCGAGCGGTACAGATAAAACCGGATATTGTCGGTGGCACCCAGCCGCTCGCGGTTTTCGTGCAGGTGCAGAAACAACTCGTGTAAACAATCTTCGACCACCTGCCTGTTGCGAATCAGGTTGTAGCCATAGCGGTACAAATCAGCCGCAAACAGCTCATACAGTTTCGAAAACGCATCCCGACTTCCGCTGCGGAAAGTATCCCAGAGGTGAATATGCTCGGCAGAGGTAAGGCGGTCGGTCATAGAGGATTTAGGCAGAGTCTGTAAATATATTCAGAAAATAAGTACGTAATCAACTTATCCTCAGTTAGGTGTAGGGCAGGTTTTTTTGGACAGGATTAAACAGAATGAGGAAACTATAAATCCTGTAATCCTGTCTTGCACTCATTCAGGCAATTATTGTTCAAAAGCACCCCGGTCCCGGCCTGCACTGGCCGGGCGGGCCTTACCCGTAATGTCTGTTCGTTGTGCTACGTCGTTGCTGCCGGAATTGTGCCCGCGACTGGCCTTCGCTAACCGGAAATTACCCTTCGTTATGTCCGCCTGAACGTCGATAAAGCCCGGATCGGCCACCACATCATTGGCCCCCACGAAAACATCCTGAGCCGCAGGATACATATTATAGTCCCAGCGGATATTGGTATTCCGGTTGTTCGAAGTCACCTTGCCGCCCGGACGCGGAACAATGATATTATTCAGAATAACCACATCGTCGGACCGGTTGGGGAACAACTCCTGATACCCAACGATCTGCCCATTCCAGTACGTTGTGTTGTTGATGATATCGACGTGGCTCGTCCGGAAGGTGTGAATCCCAGAGCCGCCATTGAACGCGCTTATGTTGTTGGCAATCAGAGCGCGGCCTTTCCATTCGGGCCGCCGGTCGCTGCCGCGTTTTGGGGTTGAAGAAGTTGGGACTGGCGTCACCGTTGCCGAAACCGGAACGGCTGTCTGGCTTCCGGCGGGGGTAATCACCGCATCGGCATTTGGATTGGTGGCTCCCTGCGTCTGGGTCTGGTCGGTTACGTCGAGGAGAATGCCGTTGCCGTCGCTCAGTTTGCCGATTTTTTCCCAGTTGACCAGCGTTTTATTGTTCCAGACAAAATTGCGCTGAATAACGATATGGTAGCCCGGTGCATCGTCGAATGCCCAGTTATTGAGCGTGGTAATGCCCGAACCGCCGTAGCGCATAAACCAGGCGTTTTCATACACCTTGCAATCTTCGATGGTCAGGTAATCCATTTCGATACCAACAATGCCGCCACCGGCGCACTTACTCACCACGCAGTTGCGAATGACGAGGTGGTGCGGTTTTTCGTCGGGCTTTTTACCCCGGCCATTAAAAAAAATACCGTTGGTGTTGAAGTACGGATCGGGCGTTGGTTTTTTGGCGTCTTCCTGCGCTTTGAGCAAAACAATGGAGTCGTTGTTACCCAGTACGGTCAGGCCATCAATGACAGTATACGACCCCGAAATCTGAATGCCGCACCAGCCAACCGGACGAACTTCGGGCTTGTGACCCGGACGTGCTTTCCAGGTAATCCAGGCACCGGGCTTACCGGAGCGGGTGATGTTGAGCACTGCGCTGCCGTTCGATTTGTCGGCGTTGGTGTATGTACCGTTTCCGACCAGAACGACATCGCCGGGTTGCACCAGATCGGCGGCTTTTTGCAACGTACGGAAAGCCGTTTCCGGCGATTTACCCGTGTTATCGTCGCTCCCCGTTCCGGATACATGCCAGATATCGGCGAAGGCTATTGTTCTGATTAACAGGCAGAAACAAAGTAAAAGTGTGCGATACATAAACGATCAATCAGGTTTTTTTATGGTTTTGCTTTTATTTTTCAGGACCAGGTAAAAAGCCGCCGGGGATTACCGATCATGAATTTATCGATAGTTCCTTTCGGTATTCCCTTCTCCAACATCCAGGGAACAACCTTGCGGAGCGGGTACGAATAAGTCCGGTCGTTGCCATCTTCATTGGTGTCGCCCCATAGTATTTTGATATTTCCATTCTCGAATGTCCACGTCAGGTCAATAGTAGCAACCATCCGGTCGTCGTAACCGCGTTTCGACAGTTCCTGGATAATGAGGGCTAAATCCGTTGGTTTTGTGTGATTCCAGTTACCGAAGTTGTTGAAACTCAGGCTGCTTCCTTTGCTAACCACACCCTGCAAATAATCAATTTCCTGTTCGACATTCCGGCCATTCCAGCCGAAGGTGGCTTCGACGTGTGAGAAATAACAGTGCTTGAGGTCGGCACCGGCTTCTTCCAGAATCTGCTGCTGTTCGGCGCATCCGCTCACGGCGTGGGTGCAGATGGTCAGGCCATACCGTTTCTGAATGCGGGCAGCGGCAATGAATAAATTTTTCTCGGCCGGTTTGATTGGCAACCCTTTAGCCGCCACTTTAATCACGCCCGGACGAATCTGGGTTCCCTGAATACCCTCCTCAATGTCCCGTCTCATGCGGGTTTCAAAATCGGCAATCGTCATCGCTTGCTGATCATCCTTGAGAATATAGGAGCCGGTGCAGCACACGACGTTGATGCCCGTAGCCTGCGAAATTTCCCGTATTCCCGTTACGTCGTCGGTAGGGCCAACATCAACAATGGTTTGCAGGCCAAGTGCTTTCGCCTTTTTCAGATCAGCAACGGCGAAATCGAAGCTTTTTTGCCGTTGTGCCGGGTCTTTAGGCATCACGATGTGCTCGTGTACGCTGGTGATGCCCATCTGGTCGGGAAGGATCTCGCCCGTGGCGGTGGGGATTTTTTTCGGTGAACCCAGCGGTCCTGCCATGGAAAACGGCAACGGCAGCAGGGCAGCCGAACCCACCCCGGCCACTTTCAGGAAGGTTCGGCGAGTCACGTGTTCAGGTTGAGTTTGCATAAAGTTACTGGCGGAGCTGCCCTGATTACCGTTGAAATTACATACTGGTGTCACGGATAGAAGCGAACACCCTGATGAAGACATTGGCTCATTCTGTTAAACAGACAGCGTCATCATTTTTCCTGCTTTTTGCCTGATTTATTTAATAGGACCACCTTACAGGAAAACCGAATATGTAAATAACCAACTGACTACTAAGGACTTATCTTCAAACGATACGTATTAAGCTGGCCCGGTGCATACGATGTAGGAAGCGAACCATTCACCGGACGTAACGCCCGTTCGTTCGTCTCAATGTGGGTCGTTTGCCACGCCTGCTGGATGGGCTGAGCCAATCGCAAATCAGACGTAACGGCTGAATGCTGCATGTTCCAGAATCGGGCAATCAGGCCTTTCCCGATTCCTTCTTCGCTCGGCTTCAAGCTCCAGAGCACAACGTTTTTGTTGGAAAGAGTTAGTAATGAGTAGCTTTTTGCCGGATACGTATCAGCGGTTCCCGTAACGGCTCCCGCTACAAATGGATTTTGGTGTTCGAGCGAAAAGCGCATCGCGGCCAGCGCGTCGAATGCTGTCTTATGGGTTGTCAGGGCAAAATGATAACGAAATGTCGTCGTGCCGTTCTGCTTTAAAATTCCCAGGGTTGGGCCATCCGTCTGCCCCCCCGCCAGTGCGTTCAATTGGGGCGATTTTTCCCATAAGGAATCGGCGGAGCTTTGACCAAGTTTAAAAAAGCTGCAATCCTGATTGGACAACGTAACACCATAGTTTGGCTCGCTCAAATCGGCGAAATGATTGAACGTCAGCCAGTCGTAGCGGGCATTTTGGTCGGCATAATGACCACCGCGTGTTTCTTTTTTGGCTGTTAGAACGGCTCCCAGTTCTTCATGGCGCGTGGTCGGATTGGTCAGGTTCAGCGAAAAAGCCCACGTCTTCACGTCGCCAAAATTAGCCTGAATACTGTCTTCAATGTCAATACGCGAGCTATTCCGGAACAGGGTTACCCGAACCGTATGCGCAATCGGATCGTTGGAAACCGCCCGGAGTGTAACCGATACGGGCCCTTCGTTTTCAATCTGCACAGGACTACCCGCATCTTTATTGACGGACCCCAGATCATTGAACGAACGACCGTCGAGCGTTTGCACCACCGGCCGGTTACCCGCCTTAAGGTTAATCAACTCGCTGATTACACCCGACTTACGAAGTCGAAGACGGTAGTATTCATTCTGGATCGTTTCCCCGTTTGCCTGCGCGGCTACCGGGCGACGAGCCGGAGTTCCCGCCCGAATCTCAAAAACTTTGTAGCCGACAGACGGTATTTCAGCCGCCCAAATCCGAACGTACTGCTTCCCCGACTTGCGAATAATTTGGCTGGCAACTTCGGTATTGACCTGTAAATCAATGATTTTCACTGGTGTCGTACCGGCGAACGGAAAATCTGCTACGTCGCTGCGCACCCAGCTCAGCGGATTGAATACGAAAAACCGGGGGTTGCTATGTGCTTTGATATTTCTCCCCAGCGCAACCATTGAGCGGTTGTAAAGCGTGTCCACATACGACGAAATGTGGTTTTTTTGTCTGATCTGCCAGTCTGCCCGTTGCTGTCGGGAAACCGGCCCGTCGGCAGTCCAGTCATGTTCCCAATACAACCCGTACGCATCCCAGGCCGCTTTTCGGGCATTGATGAGATCGCTGGCGAACGTACTGTCTTTCAGTGAAATAAGTGCGGACAAGGCTTCGGCAGAACGGAGTTTTTCGGTGGCCCGGCGAACCTGGGCGGTGGTTTCGTTCATCGAAACGGGATACAGATCCCATTCGTTGCCAAACGAAACGGACTGAGCCGGAACGGTTTTATACGTCTTCTCGATGTCTTTGAAAAAATCCTCTTCGTTCGACACCCGGACCTTGCGCGTTGGGGTAGTCGCCTGCCGGGCAGCGGTAACGAAAACGGGCGAATTATAGGTTTGCAGATCATCCCAGCCGTATCCAAATGCTCCGGCCACATTGTACGGATACGTCGATTTGGGAGAGATGGTGTCGCAAAGCGCGGTCAGATCATTAACGGTTTTGGCCAGGCTACCGGCGGCATCGGTGATTTTGTGCTGCTGCCGGGTTTCGCCATAGCCGCCCAACGCCGTATTTTCACCCGGAATGTTGTACCATTTCATCAGCACACTCCGCTTATCGAACCCCATGTACCGATACAGTTGGTGCTTACGGGTACGTACTTTGGTCTGAATTTTCGAGGCACAGGCACACACGCCCCGCCAACTGTATTTTGCTCCCGACCCGGCCCAAAGCGAACTCAGCCCGAATGGCAGCGTCTGGTTTTCCATGCAAACCGCCATCGGAAAACGCAGATCGTACTGGCGTTCGAGTTGACCGGCATAATACATACCCCGCAAAACGGCCTCGGTGGGTTGCCCGCCATAAACGCTTACCAACGAATTGAGGGGACTGCTGATGTGGTCCGATTTTATGTACCCAATCAGTCGATCAAACCGGGCGGGGCTGCGGTATTTCTGGTACGTTCTAAGCCAGTAACTGCCATCGCAATTCCAGCGGGCCTGAAAATCGTCAGGATTGTTTTTGCTGGAATCGATCTGATTCATGTAATAATCCAGCATCGTTACAAACGCGCTGTCATATTGCACTTCGTTGCCCGTCCACATGTAGTCGGTATGGTCGTCGTTGGCAAGGTACAGGCGTTTGACAACGGTCCGGCGATCCGACTGCGCTTTGGCGGCAGAGAAGCAAAAAAGGAGTAACAAACAGAGGAAGGTGTGTTTCACAAATTCGTTAGCGATGGTATTCCCGGTGTTTGATCTTGACCGACAGTTTTTTCGACAGGATTTTATTCTGGCAATAATCCGCCCGGCGGGCCGGCTGTAATCCTGTCGAAAAAATCGGCATCAATCCTTCAAACTTTTCAAATAGGCGATACTTTGGGGCACCTGCGTGGCAATACTGGGACTTTCGTCTTCGATGTAATAATGCTCGACACCCGCTTTTCGGGCCGCTTTCAACACGGCGGGCAAGTTAATTTGCCCCGTTCCCAACGCTACGTCATTCTGCACGGGTGTGCCGCCCGAGAGGTTCCCCGCTACACCTTTCCGAAGGTCTTTGAGGTGCATCAGTTTGAACCGTTTCGGGTATTTATTCAACAGCGCAACCGGGTCCTGACCGGGGAAAACCGTCCACAAAATATCCATCTCGAAACTGACGTACTGTGGGTCGGTGTTCTGCACGATATAGTCGAACAGCGTGCCGTTCTCATATTTCTCGAACTCGAACCCGTGATTGTGGTAGCAGAACGTAATGCCGTATTCATCATGCAGTTGTTTGCCAATCTGGTTGAAATCCGCCACAGCTTTCTTGGCATCGTCGAGCGTAAACGGTTCCCCATGTGGTATCCAGGCAATGCGCACAAACTGTGCTCCCAGCGTTTTGGCGAACTGGCCCACTTGCGATGTTTTAGCGAGTGCCTCAGGATAACCCACCCCAAACGAAGAACATTTCATACCCCGTTCATCGAGCAGTTTACGCAGGTCAGCCGCCGTTTTTCCAAAGAGATTGGAGAACTCCATATCGGTGATACCCAAGGCCTTAATCGTGTCCAGCGTGGCCGGCACGTTGTTTTTAAAGCTGTTTCGGTACGTATAAGACACCATGCCGGGAGCCTCAGGAAACAGCGCCTTACCTGACTGGGCGAAACTTTGGCTCAGCCCGAAGACTAAAAACAAAATGATTTTATTCATGACTTATGGCTAAATACGTTTACAATTGATGCGGGTGGGGTTCCACCTTTACTATAATTTCATTTCCCAGCCTTTCTCATACTCGCGTTTCCACAGGTTCATGGCCTGTTTGTTGTCCTTGATATGGCCGTTTGTCGTGTCGCAGTGCAGGGTTGTTCCGGTACGTTGGGCAATGTTGGCCAAATGACACAGCAATACGCTTTTGTGGCCTTCCTCGATAGGAGCGGTCAGTTTCGCATTCTCACGAACGCTCTCCACGAAGTTTTCAAAGTGCGTTATTTCCAGATCACCGGTCGCGCTGACGGTGTTATTCGGGTCGAGTTTGATGCCTTTTATTTCTTTGACGAGTTTGTTCTTAACGTCAAAAACCTGATAATCGCCCCCGCCTTTGTTCACTAATGTACCTTTGTCGCCGTAAATGATGAAGCCCCGTCCGCTGCCGTCAATCGGGTACGAACTACAGCTACGCCCCTCCCAGGTTATGGCTTTGCCGTTGTCAAATTCAAACGAAGCAACCTGTGTATCAGGCGTTTGCCAGTCATCTTTAAAAGCGTACCGTCCACCGGACGAGTTCACTTTCGACGGATAATCGACGCCCATAAACCACCGGCAGCAGTCCAGTTCGTGATTGCCGTTGTTGCAGGCTTCGCCCGTGCCCCAGTTCCAGAACCAGTGCCAGTTGTAATGCACGATATTATCCTGATAGGCTTGACGCGGAGCCGGACCTTGCCACAAATTGAAATCCAGCGTTGAGGGCGCAGCTATTTTCTTGCCGACGCCAATGGATTTACGGGCGTTGGTGTACCAGGCTTTGGCAAAGTACGGGTTACCAATCAGGCCGCCCCGCACCTCGTTTACCGCTTCGATCAACGTTGGAAACGACCGTCGCTGACTGCCCACCTGAATGAGTTTTTTATACTTATCCCGCGCCTGAATGAGCAGTTCACTTTCGTATGGATTGTGTCCGCAGGGCTTCTCGACATACACGTGTTTGCCGTTTGCTACACCCATTAGCGCGGCTGGCGCATGCCAGTGATCCGGGGCAGCGATGAGCAGGGCGTCGAAGTCTTTTTTGGCGACCAATTCCCGTATGTCCTTGATAATGGCGGGTTTACGGCTAACGTCCTTGAGCGCGTCCATGCCGTTTTTTAAAGCAGATTCCTCTACGTCGCAGAGGTAGGCAACCTCCACATTGGGCAGTTTGGCAAACGATCGGGCATGATACGACCCGCGACTGTTGACGCCCATAATGGCAACGACGACTTTGTTGCTGGGAGCATTTTTGCCGTAAATAGGAAAGTTTAAAATCGTGGTTCCTGCCGTAGCCAGCGAGGTATTTTTAATGAATGTCCGACGGTCCATTAGAGATATTTTTGGGAATAAGGGTTCGATAACAGACGCACAGATCAGGTAATCGGCAGGGCGCGTTCGTTAAACGGATCAGGGGGCAATTTTTCCCGGCTTCCTGAAATTAAATCGTCGCAACTCCCTGTTATTCTGCAAAATCCATTCGGCGTCTTCTAACGTAGAAAAGCATCGAACACCGGAAAAATACCGTCGCCATCAACGACGCCACGCGGGCCGTGGGTTTCGTAGTACGTTACAGATGCCGCACCGGCCTGGGTTAGTACATCCAGACTTTGCCGGGTCCAGTCGGCGCAAAAAGCGGTTGCGTGTCGGGCGTCGGTTGGGGGGGATAGCCGTTCGGTGGCCGATTGCACAACGGTCGTGTAGCGTGGAAGCAGGGTTATGGGCGAAATGTGAACCGGTTTGCCGCCGGTCAGGTGCCGCGCCGTCTGAACGGTATAACGCTGACCGTCAATGTTTTCCAGCAGCGTCAGGTCATCGAACGCGTGCACCTGCGGACTCACGGAATACGTAACGAAATCGACCAAACTATAATCGAATCGGTTTCGGTTGACATCGGCAAAAAAACCATCCGTTCCGCCCCCAATCAGCACATTCGGCCAGGTCGTTCGCAGCACAGGCACAACCTGATTCAGCAAACTATCCGACGTCATGAGCGTACCGGCATCGAACACCAGCACCGACGTAACAGCGTCTTTGTCGGGCGAGATAAAATCCAGCAGTCTTGTCAAATCAGTTACGGAATTGCTGCCAAAAAATAAGGCTAACTTAAGCGAAACGTGAAGGGCGCGGGCATCCGCTATGGCGTTCGCAAGGCCAGTCTGCCAGTCGGAAGTTGTTAGAACTACGTCGGCACGGAGGTGAGAAAGAGCCAGTTTACGTAGTTGGGCAGTTTCCG